>JANXZN010000107.1 GCA_025355545.1 Rhizobacter sp. | reverse complement strand
CCGCCATTGATGAGTACGTCGCCCATCACAACACCAAGCCCAAGCCGTTCATCTGGACCAAGAGCGCTGCCGACATCCTGCAGAAGGTCATCCGAGCGAATAGCCGCTTAAGTTCTAAACAGAATGCAACACTACACTAGACGACAAGCCGATGTCGGTGCGCGAGAAGGGCCCGCTGGTGATCATCTACCCGTTCGACGACAAGCCCGAACTGCGCGACGCGGTGCACTACAGCCGCGCGATCTGGCAGCTGCGAAGCCTCGAACTCAAGTGAAGCCGCCAAGCTCGCTTCGCTCTCTGCCCCCAAGGGCCACGCCTGGCCCCTTCGCTGCCATGCGGGCGCCGGCCCCCAGGGCCACGCAGGGGCCCCTTCGTGGCCGCTGGCGGCCCGGCGGGGACTGATGAGCCCTGCCGGCGCCGAGGTCCGGCCCCAGCCGCCGCGGGTCTGGCTGTTCGCGGTGGTGGGCGTGCTGGCGCTGGTGCTGCTGGCGATCGGCTACGTGCAGTGGCGCCAGTTCAAGCTGCTCGACAGCGCCGGGAACTTCCAGAACGACGCGCTGGGCTGGAGCTTCTCGCAGCTTGAAAGCGAGCAGCTGCGGCTGCGCAACGAGCCGCAGCTGTACGTCGACGACCCGCTGCGCACCGACGCCGACAAGGTGCAGCTGCGCTACGACATCTTCGTCAGCCGGGTCAGCCTGGTCGACCACGAGCGAGCGGGCGGCATCATGCACGATCAGGCCGCGTACCAGCCGGCGATGGCGCAGGTCCGCGCCTTCGTCAAGGCCGCCGACCGGACCCTGGGCGACACGCCCGCCGTGCCGCTGACGCGGGCCGGCGGTGCCGAGCTGCTCGGCATGCTGGACGCGCTGAACGTGCCGCTGCACGACCTGTCGCTGGGTGCCTCGCACCTGCTCTACCAGCGCGCGACCGAACGCAACAACGCGGTGCGCCAGCAGAACGAACTGAGCATTGCGCTGACGGTGTTCCAGTGCCTGCTGCTGCTCGCGCTCGCGGTCATCGTGCTGCGCCAGCTGCGCGCGCTGACGCAGCGCCGGCGCAGCCTGGAGGCGCTCGCCGAGAACCTGCACGCGGCACGCCAGGGCGCCGAGGCGGCGAGCCGCTCGAAGAGCGCCTTTCTCGCCAACATGAGCCACGAGATCCGCACGCCGTTCCACGGCCTGCTCGGGATGATGTCGCTGCTGCAGGAGGGCGGCCTGTCGCCGCAGCAGGCGGTCTACCTCGACACCGCGCGCGAGTCGGCACAGCACCTGCTGACGATCCTGAACGACATCCTCGACATCTCGCAGCTCGAGTCGGGCCGCCTGCACGTCGCGCCGCAGACCGTCGACCTGCCGCAGCTGATCGCCCAGGTCGATGCGCTGATGCGCGTGCAGGCGCAGTCCAAGGGGCTGACGCTGGAGGTCGAGGTCGCGCCCGACGTGCCGCGCTGGGTGCGCGCCGACCCGACGCGCGTCAAGCAGATCCTGTTCAACCTGCTCAGCAACGCGCTGAAGTTCACCAGCATCGGCACGATCCGGCTGCGCGTCGCGAATGCCGAGAACGACCCGCCGGGCCGGCTCGATTTCAGCGTCACCGATCCCGGCATCGGCATGGACGAGGCCACGCTCACCCGCCTGTTCCAGCGCTTCATGCAGGGCGACCAGAGCCCGTCGCGGCGCGCCGGCGGCGCCGGCCTGGGCCTGGAGATCTCGCGCGACCTGGCGCGCCTGATGGGCGGCGACATCATGGTGCGCAGCGCGCCGGGCGTGGGCAGCACCTTCACGGCGTCGCTGCCGCTGCCCTCGGTCAGCCCGCCGGCGCTCGCCGCCGACGCCGCCGTCGAGCCGCGCGCCAGCCCTTCGCGGCCGCTGCGCGTGCTGGTCGCCGAAGACCACCCGGTGAACCGCGCCTACCTCGAGGCGGTGCTCGACAAGCTCGGCCACCACGCGGTATTCGCCGCCGACGGCGACGGCGCGGTGCGCGCGGTCGAGGCCCAGCCGCCCGACGCCGATTTCGACATCGTGCTGATGGACCTGCACATGCCCGGCATGGACGGCTTCGCCGCGACGCGCACGATCCGCGCGATGCCGCCGCCGCGCGGCCGCGTGCCGATCGTGGCGCTGACCGCCGACGCGTTCCAGGCCTCGCGCCATCTCGCGCGCGAGGCCGGCATGGACGGCTTCCTGATCAAGCCGGCGCACCTGCCGCAGCTGCGGGACGCGCTCGCGCGCTACGGTGGCGCGGCAGCCTCGTCGGCCGCGGCGCTCGGCGCCGCCGCGGCCGACGAGACCGGCTCGCTGCTCGACCTCGCGACCGTCGACGATGTGCGCGAGGCGCTGTCGCCGCGCAAGTACGGCGAGTTGCTCGCCAGCTTCTTCGCCGGGCGCAAGAACGTCATCGCCGCCATGCGCGACGCGACGCGCACCGGCCTGCACGCCGATCTGCGCAGCCGCGCGCATGCGCTGAAGGGGGCGTCGCTGAGCCTGGGGCTGCGCAGCGTCGGCGCGCACGCCGCGCAGCTGCAGGCGCAGGCTCAGGCGCCCGACACGCCGCCGGCCGGGTTGAGCGGGCTGATCGACGAGCTCGAACGCCAGTTCGACGCGAGCTGCGACGAATGCCTGCGGCGCGCCCTGATGCCGGGCCCTGGTGTCACACCACCAGCGGCTCCGGCTCCAGCCTGATGCCGAAGCGGCCGTAGACGCTCTCCTGGATCGCGCCGGCCAGCAGCATCACCTCGGAGCCGATCGCCCCGCCGCGGTTCACCAGCACCAGCGCCTGCCTTTCGTAGACGCCGGCCTGGCCGACGCTCTTGCCCTTCCAGCCGCAGGCGTCGATCATCCAGCCGGCGGCGAGCTTGATGCTGCCGTCGGGCAGCGGGTAGTGCACGACCTCGGGGTCGCGGCCGATGATGTCGCGGCATTGTTCGGGCGTCACGACCGGGTTCTTGAAGAAGCTGCCGGCGTTGCCGAGCAGCGCCGGGTCGGGCAGCTTGGCGCGGCGAATCGCGCAGACCCAGTCGGCCACCTGCTGCGCGTTCGGCGCGCGGATGCCGGTCTCGGCGATCTTGCGCTCGAGGTCGAGGTAGCCCAGCACCGGCCGCCACGGCCTGGGCAGGCGGAAGCGCACGCGCGTGATCACGGTGCGGTTCGCGAGCGAATGCTTGAACACGCTGTCGCGGTAGCCGAAGCCGCAGAGCCCGGCGCGCAAGGTCGACATCCGGCCGGTCACCAGATCGACGGCGTCGAGCGACTCGAAGCGGTCTTTCAGCTCGACCCCGTAGGCGCCGATGTTCTGCACCGGCGCGGCGCCGACCGTGCCGGGGATCAGCGCGAGGTTCTCCAGCCCCGGCCAGCCCTGCGCCAGCGTGTGCGCGACGAACGCGTGCCAGGGCTCGCCGGCACCGGCCTCGACGATCCAGGCATCGGCGCGCTCCTCGACCAGCCGGATGCCGCGCACCTCGACCTTGACGACGAGCTGCGGCATGTCGCGCGTCAGGATGATGTTGCTGCCGCCGCCGAGCACGAACTTCGGCGCGGTGCCGAGCTGCGGGTGGTCGACGACGCGGCGCACGTCGGCGTCGCTCGCGACGCGCACCAGCGTGCCCGCCACGGCCGGCAGGCCGAAGCTGTTGTAGGGTTTGAGGCTCACGCCCCGCTCGATTTGCATGCCACAATTTTGACTGATGGTGCCCCTCGCCGAGCGGGTACGCTCGACGATCCGCCGGGGGTATGCGGGCCGGCAAGGGCCGCGCAGGGGCCCCTCGTGCCCTGTGGCGGCCCGGCGCTCGGCCCACCGCCATCTCGGCCGCCATCATCTTTTCGAGCCAGCACCATGCCCAGCTTCGACACCGTTCTCGAACCCAACCTCGTGGAAGTGCGCAACGCGGTCGACCAGACCGCCAAGGAAATCGGCACGCGCTTCGATTTCAAAGGCTCGTCGGCCCGGGTCGAGTTGAAGGAAAAGGAGTTGACGGTCTGGGCCGACAGCGACTTCCAGATCGGTCAGGTACTGGACATCCTGTTCGCCAAGCTGACCAAGCGCAGCGTCGACATCCGCTTCCTCGACCGCAGCGCCAAGATCGAGAAGATCGGCGGCGACAAGGTCAGGCAGCTGATCATCGTGAAGAACGGCATCGACACCGACACCGCGAAGAAGATCCAGACCTTCGTCAAGCAGAGCAAGCTGAAGGTGCAGGCCGCGATCCAGGGCGACACCGTACGCGTGACCGGCGCCAAGCGCGACGAGCTGCAGGCCGCGATGGCGCTGATCCGCAAGGAAATCGCCGACGCGCCGCTGTCGTTCACGAACTTCCGCGACTGACCATGCGCCGGCTCGCCGCGGTCGCGCTGTTGCTGGCGGCGCCCGCGTTCGGCCAGACCGTCTCGCTGAGCGGGAGCCTGGGCAACAAGGCGCTGCTCGTGATCGACGGCACGCCGCGCAGCGTCGCCACCGGCACCACGGTGCAGGGCGTGAAGCTGGTCTCGGTGAGCGGCAGCGACGCCGTCGTCGAGGTCAAGGGCAAGCGCCTCACGCTGGTCATGGGCGGCGCGCAGGTCAACCTCGGCGGCGTTGCCAGCGAGGGTGGCGGCACGCTGATCGTGCTCGGCGCCGACAGCGGCGGCCACTTCTTCTCCGACGGCGCGATCAACGGCAAGGCGGCGCGCTTCATGATCGACACCGGCGCGACCTTCGTCTCGATGGGCGCGGCGCAGGCGCAGCAGCTCGGCATCGACTACGTCAAGGGCCAGCGCGGCGTCAGCAACACCGCCAACGGGCCGATTGTGGTCTACAGGGTCAAGCTCGCGTCGGTGCGGGTCGGCGGCGTGCAACTCTACGACGTAGACGGGCTCGTCAGCCAGCAGCCGATGGAGGCGGTACTGCTGGGCAACAGCTTTCTCGCACGCTTTCAGATGAAGCGCGAGAATGACACGATGACCCTGACCAAGCGCTACTGACGCGCCCCTGTCGCAGCAGGGACAGAAAAAAGTGCACGGTCGTGCTAAAACCGCGGACGACCTGCCGCAATCCCGTCGATCAGCCCGGAGACAAGCCGCGATGGACCTCAATTTCACCCCCGAAGAACAAGCTTTCCGTGAGCAGATCCGTGCCTGGGTCGCCGCGAACCTGCCGCAGGACATCAGCCACAAGGTGCATTACGCGCTGCGCCTGAGCAAGGAGGATCTGCAGCGCTGGGCGCGCATCCTCGGCGCGAACGGCTGGCACGGCTGGGCCTGGCCGAAGGAGCACGGCGGCCCGGGCTGGAACGCGATCCAGAAGCACCTGTTCGAAGAGGAATGCGCGCTCGCCGGTGCGCCGCGCGTGATCCCGTTCGGGCCGGTGATGGTGGCGCCGGTGATCATGGCCTTCGGCACGGCCGCACAACAACAGCGCTTCCTCCCCGACATCATGAGCGGCAAGGTCTGGTGGAGCCAGGGCTACAGCGAGCCGGGCGCGGGCTCCGACCTCGCCTCGGTCAAGACCAAGGCCGAGCGCAAGGGCGACTACTACCTCGTCAACGGCCAGAAGACCTGGACCACGCTCGGCCAGCACGGCGACTGGATCTTCTGCCTGGTGCGCACCAGCAACGAGGGCAAGCCGCAGACCGGCATCAGCTTCCTGCTGATCGACATGAAGAGCCCCGGCGTCACGGTGCGCCCGATCATCACGATGGACGGCGAGCACGAGGTCAACGAGGTCTGGTTCGACAACGTCGAGGTGCCCGCCGACCAGCTGATCGGCGAGGAGAACAAGGGCTGGACCTACGCCAAGCACCTGCTCGCGCACGAACGCACCAACATCGCCGACGTGAACCGCGCCAAGCGCGAGCTCGATCGGCTCAAGCGCATCGCGAAGGCCGAGGGCGTCTACGAGGACACGCGTTTCCGCGACGAGATCGCGAAGCTCGAAGTCGATGTCGTCGCACTCGAGATGATGGTGCTGCGCGTGCTGAGTGCCGAGAAGAGTGGCAAGCAGTCGCTCGACGTCGCCGGCCTGCTGAAGATCCGCGGCAGCGAGATCCAGCAGCGCTACAGCGAGCTGATGATGCTGGCCGCCGGCCCGGCCAGCGTGCCCTTCGTCCGCGAGGCGATGGAGGCCGGCTGGCAGGGCGACCAGGCCGGTGCCGCGTTCGTCGCGCCGCTGGCCGGCACCTACTTCAACATGCGCAAGACGACGATCTACGGCGGCTCGAACGAAGTTCAGCGCAACATCGTCGCGCAGACCGTGCTCGGCTAATCAGACAAGGAAACGACATGGACTTCGACTTTTCAGACGACCAGGAAATGCTGCGCGACACGGTGCGCAAATGGGTGGCCAGGTCCTACACCTTCGAGCGCCGCCGCGCGATCGTCAAGGCGGGCGGCTTCTCGCCCGAGGCCTGGAAGGAGCTGGCCGAACTCGGCCTGCTCGGGCTGTACGTGTCGGAGCAGAACGGCGGCATGGGCTTCGGCCCGATCGACGCGATGGTGGTGATGGAAGAGCTCGGCCGCGGCATCGTGATGGAACCGTTCGCGGCGGTTTCGCTGGTCGCCACCAGCCTGCTGAACGCCGGGCAGGCGCCGTCGTCGGCGCTGTGGCTGCAGGGCATCGCCGAGGGCAGGGAACGGGTCGTGCTCGCCCACCAGGAGCGCGCGGCGCGCTACCGGCTCGCGCATGTCGAGACGACTGCCAGCAACAACGGCGGCACCTGGCAGCTGAGCGGCACCAAGACGGTCGTGCCGGCCGGCGCGCAAGCGGGCGCGTTCATCGTGCCGGCGCGGGTCAGCGGCGCGGTCGATGACCCGAGCGGCATCGCGCTCTTCCTCGTCTCGAAGGGCGAGAAAGGCGTGGCCGTGCGCGGCTACCCGACGCAAGACGGCGCCTGCGCGGCCGACGTCACGCTGACCGGCGCCGACGCGATCGAGCTGATGCCCGCGGGCCAGGCCTTCGGCGCACTCGAACACGCGATCGACATCGGCATCGCCGCGCTGTGCGCCGAAGCCGTCGGCGCGATGGACAAGCTGGTCGCGATCACGGTCGAGTACATGAACACGCGCAAGCAGTTCGGCGTCACGATCAGCACCTTCCAGGCGCTGAAGCACCGCATCGCCGACGTCAAGATGCAGCTCGAACTCGGCCGCTCGATGAGCTACTTCGCGAGCCTGAAGCTGAACGACCCGGCACCGCAGCGCCGCCGCGCGATCGCGCAGGCGAAGTACCAGCTCGGGCAATCGATGCGCTTCGTCGGCCAGCAGTGCATCCAGTTGCACGGCGGCATCGGCGTGACCGACGAGTACGTCGCCAGCCACTATTTCAAGCGCCTCACGGTGATGGAGATGAGCTACGGCGACACGATGCGCCAGCTGGGCGAAGTGTCGGCGCGGATGCAGAGCTCAGCGGGCGTGTTCGCCTGATGAAGCTGGCCGCACTGCTGCTGGCGGGCCTGCTTTGGGCGTCGCTGGCGCAGGCGGCCGATCCGGCCACTGCGCCGCTCGTCATCGCCCACTGCGGCGCGAGCGGCTACCTGCCCGAGCACACGCTCGCCGGCTACGAGTTCGCGGTGAAGACGGGCGCCGACTACATCGAGCCCGATCTGCAGCTCACCCTTAACGGCGTGCTGGTCGCGATCCACGACGACAGCCTGCCGCGCACCACCGATGTCGCTGATCTCTTTGGGCCCCGTGGGCTTGACGGCCAGGGCGGCCGCAAGGTCGCCGACTTCGCGCTCGCCGAGATCAGGACGCTGACCGTCAAGCCGACCGGCACCGGCGCGGCCACCTGCCCCGGCGTCACGCCGAGGTTCCCCGAGTTGCGCGTGCCGACCTTCGACGAGGTGATCGCGTTCGCGAAGGCGCAGAGCGTGATCGCCGGCCGCACGATCGGCATCTACCCGGAGGCCAAGCAGGCCGACCCGGCGATGGAAGACAAGATCCTCGCGACGCTCGCGCGCGAGCGCTACGCGGGCGCCGCCGACAAGGTCTTCGTGCAGTCGTTCAGCGACGCGACCGTGAAGAGCCTCGATGTCAAACAGCGTGCGCTCGGCCTGAAGCTGCCGCTGAGCATGAAGGAGGTCGCGGCCTTTGCGAACGGCATCGGCGTGGCGATCTCGAACGCCAAGTACCGGTTGACCAGGAGCTTCGTCGACCAGGCCCACGCCGCCGGTCTCGCGGTGCACGGCTGGACCTTCGCGAAGATCGACCCGGCCGCCGCGGCCGACCAGTACAAGGCTTTTCTCGAGATGGGCCTGGACGGCCTGTTCAGCAACTACAGCGACCTGGCGGTGAAGTCGCGCAACGCGTTCGTCGCCGCACCCAGGTGATGCAAGTGATGCAAGTGTCGACACCCGCGCCCCGAACCGACAGCCTCACCGACGTGCTTGGCCTGCGCGTCGGCCACCACACCGACACGCGGCGCCCGACCGGCTGCACCGTGATCCTCACGCCCGAGGGTGCGGTCGCCGGCGTCGACGTGCGCGGCGCCGCGCCGGGCACGCGCGAGACCGAGCTGCTCTCGCCGCTGAACGCGGTCGAGAAGGTGCATGCGGTGATGCTCGCCGGCGGCAGCGCGTTCGGCCTCGATGCGGCCGGCGGCGTGATGCGCTGGCTCGACGAGCGCGGCTTTGGTGTGCAGGTCGGGCCCGCGGTGTGCCACGGAGCGGATCGCCAGGCGATCCGGGTGCCGATCGTGCCGGCGGCGATCCTGTTCGACCTGTGGATCGGCGACCCGAAAATCCGGCCGGATGCGGCCTCGGGCTACGCGGCCTGCGAAGACGCGAGCGATGCGCCGGTCGTGCAGGGCAATGTCGGCGCCGGCACCGGCTGCGCGGTCGGCACGCTGTTCGGCATCGCGCGCGCGATGCGCGGCGGGCTGGGCAGCGCGTCGGTCACGGTCGGCGGCATCACGGTCGGCGCGCTGGTCGCGGTCAACGCGATCGGCGACGTGGTCGATCCTTCGACCGGCAAGGTCATCGCCGGAGCGCGCACGCCCGACGGCCGCGCCCTTTTCGGCACGATGCAGGCCTTGTCGCGCGGCGAGGTTCCGGCGCCGCTGCAGGCCGGCGCCGCGACCACGCTCGGCATCGTCGCGACCGACGCGGTGCTGACCAAGGCGCAGGCCAACAAGATGGCGCAGATGGCGCACGACGGCTTCGCGCGTGCGATCAACCCGGTCCACACGATGACCGACGGCGACACGATTTTCGCGCTCGCCACCGGGGCGGCCGGGCGCAGCGCGAACGTCACGCTGCTCGGCGCGCTCGGCGCCGAGGTGATGGCGACCGCGATCGTGCGCGCGGTGCGCGCCGCGACCCGGCTTGATGCGCCGGGCCTGCCCGCGCTGCCGACGGCCGACGACCTCTGACCCACAATCACCCGAGAAGAACACGTGACGGAGACATCGCCATGACCCTCAATCGCCGCAGCCTGCTGGTCGCCTCCGCCGCCTCCGTCGTCACCACGATGCTCGCCGCCTGCGCCACCGGAACGAACACCCGGCCGCCACCGATCGTGTTCGTGCACGGCAACGGCGACACCGCCGCGCTCTGGACGACGACGCTGTGGCGCTTCGAGTCCAACGGCTGGCCGCGCGATCGGCTGCGCGCAATCGACATCCCCTACCCGCTCTCGCGCGACGACGACACCAAGCCGCAAGTCGGTCGCAGCTCGACCGCCGAGAACATGGCGTATCTCTCGGCCGAGGTCGACAAGGTCTTGATGGCGACCGGCGCGCGCCAGGTCGTGCTGATCGCGAACTCGCGCGGCGGCAACGCGGTGCGCGACTACCTGCGCAGCGGCAGCGGCAGCGGCGCCGCCAAGGTCTCGCACGCGATCCTGTGCGGCACGCCGAACCACGGCGTGTATGCCAACCCGAAGCGCGCGCCGAACGCCGAGTTCAACGGCGCCGGCGCGTTCCTGATGGGGCTGAACGCGCCGCAGGGGCCGAACGGCGACGAGGTCACGCCGCTCGTCAAGTGGCTGACGATCCGCTCCGACAACAACGACAAATATGCGCAGCCCGACGGCGTGTGGATCGGCGCGAAGGGCATGCCGACGAACGTCACCTTCGAGGGCCCGGCGCTGAAGGGCGCCGAGAACGTCGTGATCGCCGGCATCGACCACCGCGAGACCGCCTACAGCCCGAAGGCCTTCGAGGCGATGTTTCGCTTCATCACCGGCAAGCCGCCGGTCTCGCTCGCGGTCGCGCCCGAGGCGAGCGTGGTGCTCGACGGCAAGGTCAGCGGCTATTTCGCCTACGCCGCGACCGGCGTGGTGCCGACCAACCTGCCGCTGGCCGGCGCGACCGTCGAGGTCTACGCGATCGACCCGCGCACCGGCGAGCGCCTCGGCGCGGCGCTGCACAGCAAGGCAGTCGGCGCCGACGGCCTGTGGGGCCCGTTCAAGGCCGACCCGCAGGCGCGCTACGAGTTCGTGCTCGCGGCGCCCGGCTACGCGACGACGCACATCTACCGCTCGCCGTTCCCGCGCTCGTCGGCGATCGTGAACCTGCGCGTCGAAAAGCTGGTCGAGGCCGACAAGGACGCCGCCGCGATCGTCGTCATGATCCGCCCGCGCGGCTACTTCGGCCTGCCGCGCGATGCGATCAACCTCGACGGCAAGAGCCCGCCGGGCGTGCCCTCGGGCGTGGCCGGTGTCGCGGCGTCGAAGCTCAAGCTCGCCGACGGCGCCAGCCGCGCGGTGATCGGCGTGTTCAACGACGAGCGGCTCGTCGGCCGCACCTGGCCGGTCGCGAACAACGAGATCAGCTACCTCGAGCTGATGTACTGACGGGGGTTCGGCGCATGAAGCCCAAGAAGCCAAGGCCCTCACAAGGAAATGTGGCTACGCCACTTTCCTTGATCCCCGCGGGGGACGGGCGCCGCGACGCGGCGTCCTTGGGGCGCTCAAGATGACCGGGCGCGTCGTCTTCGTCTGCACCGGCAACATCTGCCGCAGCCCCACGGCCGAAGGCGTGCTGCGCCACCTGGCCGCCGAGCGTGGCCTGGCCGATCGCATCGAGGTGGCTTCGGCCGGCCTCGAAGACTGGCACGCAGGCGCGCCGCCCGATGCGCGCAGCCAGGCCCACGCACAGTGCCGCGGCTACGACCTCGCGGCGCAACGGGCGCGGCACTTCACGCGAAGCGACTTCGCGCGTTTCGATTGGGTGATCGCGATGGACGCCGGCCACTTTGAGCGCCTGCGCCGCCTTTGCCCGCCGCACGCGGCCCGGAAGCTGCGCCACGCCGCCGACTTCAGCGACCGCGTGCCGGCGGGCGGCGTGCCCGATCCGTACTACGGTGACGGGCATGGATTCGAGCAGGTGCTCGACATCGTCGAGGCGGTGTGTGCGGGGGTGTTGGAGCAGGTGCAGGCGCTGCATGATGAGCCGAGTGGGCGCCGCGAGTGAACGCGAGCGGCCCATGCCGTTGAAAGACTCACTGGCAGGCTCGAGACGGCCGCAGCCTCTGCTGCACGTGCGATCGGCTTGACGGACGACGAACGCTCTACCACCCTTCGCTGCCGGGATCGCCCTTGAACGGCCCGGTCAACTCCGGCGTGATCCAGCCGCCGTAGAAACCGCCGGGCTGCGGCTCGACGGACGCGCCGTCGACGCTGCAGTCCAGCGCCTGCGGATAGAAGGCGACGCAGTTCGCCAGCGCCTCGGCGCCGGCCAGCGCTTGCGGGTAGCTCCAGGCCACGTGCGGCAGGCGCCGCTCGCCGTCGACCAGCGTCCAGTAGCGCGCGGGCCCTTTCCATTCGCAAAGCGACGCGCCGGCCGCGGGCTGCAGAAAACGCCGCGCGACGTCGTCCCACGGCAGGTAGAAGCTCGGCGGGTGCGAGGTTTCGAGCACGCGGATCGCACGCTGCGTGCGCGCCACCTCCACATCGCCCCAGCAGATCACGACCTCGCGCGTCTCGGGCACGAGGCACGGCGGGCGCGGGTAGTCCCACACCGAAAACTGGTCGGGGCCCGGCACCACGGCGAACGGCGGGCGGCCCTCGCCACGCCAGAACCATTGGTCGCGTGCGGCACGCGCCCAGGCGGGCAGGTCGTCAGCGGATCGGGCCATCGCGAAGCTCCAGCCGTTCGTCGGTCACGACGCGTTGCAGCGCCTGTTCGAACATCGTGCGCGCCGCGCCTGCCGTGCGGCTCAGATGCCGGTGCAGCGCGGCATCCGCAGGGCCGGCCGAGGTGCAATCCTGGCTGTAGCGCTCGAACCCGGCGAGTTGCGCAACGATCTCGGCCATGTGGCGCAGGCACTCGCAGGCCACCGGCGATCGCATCTCGACGAATTGCGCAAGTGCCTCGTCGCTGAAGCGCCGCGCCGCGACCTGCCAGACAGCCTCGGACGTAGCACTTGCAGGGACAGGCGCCGCGCGCGCGGCGCGCACCCATTGCGCCAGTTCACGGCCGGTGAGCGGCTCGCGGCGCACCGTCGCACCGGCGTCGCGCAGCGAGCGCGCGCTGGCCTCGGTGCCGAAGGCGTAGACGACGAAGATCGCACCGGCGCGCAGCGCCGCGGCGAGCGCCAGCACGCGGTCGACCGCGAGCGGCTGCAGCGATGCCAACCGCACCAGCAGCAGGCCGACGCGGCCCTCGGGCGGCGGCGCCAACTCGGCCTGATCGAGATCGTCGTGGACGGCGCGCAGCACGCAGCCGGGCACCGCCTCGAGGGCATGCGCGGCGCTGCGACCGACGACGACGGCATCGAGTGCCGCGCCGTGCGCGGGGCTCGCGAGGGCCGGCATGCCGGTGGCCAGTGCCTGCAGGGATTCGAGTTCGAGGGTCGCGATCGTGCCGATCGCGTGGCCGGCGTGGGTGAGCTGACGCAGCAGCCGCAGGCGCGACACATCGTGGGGCGAATAGACGCGCTGGCCGCTCTCGGTCTTGGCTGCCGCGACGACCCCATAACGCCGCTCCCAGACCCGCAGCGTCGTCACCGGCAGGCCGGCCAGACGTGCGGCGGTGCCACTGCGAAGACGGTGGTGGCCGGCGGGTGTGATCGGTTCGGGCGGCGCGTTGGGCATGGCGGTCGATGTGCGTTTGAGTTAAAGGATGATATCTGTATGACGCGCTATTGAATCGCTTTTATCGACAGTTTTCACAATTACCGCTTCATTTATCATTTGTCGTCGATCAATAATGGTCGAATTCCTATTCATTCAGGCTTCACTTGTGAACTCATCCCCGAATGCTGCACCGCTCACCGTCTACTTCGACGGCGCTTGCCCGGTCGGTTCGGCCGAGATCGCCCACTTCCACCGCCAGCCCGGTGCGCGCACCTGCCAGTGGATCGACGCCGCCGGCGGCGCCGACGATGAACTGGGCCCGGGGCTGACGCGCGATGCCGCCTTGCGGCGCCTCCATGTGCGCCGGGCCGACGGCGAGCTGGTCGACGGCATGCGTGGTTTCGCAGCCTTCTGGCAAGTGCTGCCTCGCACCGCATGGCTCGGCCGGCTCGCGTCGTTCGGGCCGATGCCGTGGCTGCTCGATGTGGCGTACAGCGTCTTCCTCGCGCTTCGGCCGCGGTGGCGAAAGTCGCCGCCTCGGATCGGCGCCAAGTCGGAGTCTTGATGCCGACCACGCTGCCAATCGAATCGCCCGCGGCCGATCGCATGGAGCCGCCGCGCGTCGCCGTCATCGGCGCGGGCGTGGCCGGTGCCGCCTGCGCCGCGGGGTTGCTGCGCGCCGGCTTCGACGTGACGGTGTTCGACAAGTCGCGCGGCGTCGGCGGCCGCATGGCGACGCGACGCGCGCAGTGGGCCGTTGTCGACGGCGCCGTGGGCGCTGCCGAGTTCGATCACGGCTGCGCGCATTTCACGCCGACCCGCCCGCGCTTTCAGGCGGTGGTCGACCGGGCCGAGGCGCTCGGTTGCGTTGCGCGCTGGCGCCAGCGTCTGTACGCCACGTTCCCGGCGCCGGGGGTGCGGCAGGTGGTCGTGCCGACGCCGAACATGCCCGCCTTCTGCCGCCACCTGCTGAGCGGCGTGCCGCTGCGGCTCGGCCATGCCGTGACCGGCCTGCAGCGCTGCCCCGGCGGCTGGCTGTTGCACCTGACGGATGGGCGCACCGAGGCCCGCGCCGAATGCCCGTTCGAACAGGTCTTGCTCGCCGTTCCGTCGGCGCACGCGGCGACGCTGCTGCGCGGTCACCAGAGCGACTGGGCCGATGCGCTGGGCGGGGTTCGGATGTTGCCGCGCTGGACGCTGATGGCGGTGACCGACGACCTCGACTGGCCGTGGGACGCCGCAGAAGTCGAACGCGGCGAGCTGGCCTGGATTGCGCGCAACGATCGCGCGCCCGGCCGACTCGCGGCCTCGGGCAGGGTGCCGTGGGTGGCCCACGCCACCTCGGCGTGGAGCCTCGCGCACCTCAAAGACGACCCGGCGCAAGTCACCGAGGTGCTGCGCGCCGCGCTCGCGAAGTTGCTGACCGGCGGGCGCCCTCCCCGCTGGCATCACGCCGGCGTGCACCGCTGGCGCCACGCCCAGCTCGCGCACCGCGCATCCTGCGGTTTCGACTGCTGGTGGAGCGCCGGTCTCGGGCTGGGCGTCTGCGGCGATTCGTTCGGAGACGGTTCGGTCGAAGCCGCGTGGTGCTCAGGCGACGAGCTCGCCGACGCCGTCGCCGCATCGTTCGACGCCGCGCCGCAGACCAGCGTCGCGCCGGCGGCGGAACTGACCGACTCCGCGCATTGACGACTCATGCATCATTCCCCTTCCATCCACAACGACAGGAGACCCCATGTCCACCACTCGACGCATTTTTATGATGACCCTTTCCGCGGGCGCCGCAGCCTTCAGCCTCGATGCGCTGGCGCAGGCCATGGTCGACGAGAAAGACCCGCAGCCCGCAGCGCTCGGCTACGTCGCCGAGGCCACCCGCGCCGACACCAAGAAGTTTCCGAAGTACGCCGCCGGCCAGATGTGCAGCAACTGCGTCCTGTACCAGGGCAAGGCGACCGAAGCGAACGCGGCGTGCCCGCTGTTCGCGGGCAAGCAGGTCAGCGGCAAGGGCTGGTGCAGCGCCTGGGCCAAGAAGGGGTGACTCGGGTGGCCATGGTGACCGGTGCCCGCGGCGGCATCGGCGCCGAGGCCGTGGCCCGGCTGCGCAGCGCCGGCCACCGCGTCGCGGTGGTGGGGCGAGACGCCGCGTCGCTCGCCGATGTGCCCGCCGACGCACACCTCGCGTTCGACGCCACCACGCCGGAAGGCTCGGCCGGCGCCATGAACGCTTGCCGATCGCAACTCCGCAATGCGCCGGCGCGGTTGGCGCACCGCGTTGGCAGCACGCTGATCGCGCCGCTGCACCGCAGCAGCCCGGCCCAGTATCGCGAGCTCATGCGCGTCAACCTCGACAGCGCGGTGTACATGCCGCAGGCGTGGGTCGAAGCCCTGCGCGGCACAGGCACCGGTGGCGCTGCGGTGCGGGCGTCCAGCATGGTGGCGCGCATCGGCGTGGCCAATCACGAAGCCGTCGCGGCGGCCAAGGGCGGTGTCGAGGCGCTCGCGCGCAGCGCTGCCGCGCCGTTCGCGTCGATCGGTTTGCGGGTCAATGCAGTGGCACCCGGGATGACCGAGACGCCGATGACCGCCGGCATGTTGCGACTCGACGCGATGCGCGAAGGCGCCGGCAAGCAGTACCCGCTCGGCGGCGTCCAGACCGCCGCCCAGGTGGTCGACACGATCGCCTGGCTGTTGTCGGGCGGCGCGGCGCGCATCACCGGGCAGGTGATCGCGGTCGATGGCGGGTTCACAACCGTCCGCCCGCTGGTCAAGTGACCGCGGCCGACACCCCCTCGCGAGGCACCCCATGAAGGTCACCGCTCACCCCGTTTCCCGCCGCACCCTGCTGGGCGCGCTCACGCTGCCCTGGCTCGTCGGCGGCTGCAGCACGCCTTTGCCGCTGAGGCCGCCACCGGCCGGCGATGCCGATGCGGCCGCGCGGCTTCGCGACAGCGCGCAAGCACACGGCCTCGCCGCGTACAAAGCGCTGACCGACATCAACGTCAGCTACAGCGGCGAATGGCGTCCTTTGGTGGGCCGCATCCAGCCCGAGGTCGTCGACGCAGGCTTTCGGGGCGGCTCGCAGGAACGGCTGCTGCCGTCGGCCGGCATCGTGGCGCAGGCCTACACCGGGCCGATGGGCCGCAAACAGGTCGCGTGGCGCCGCGGTGGTCGCACGCCCGATGACCTGGGCGAGGTGACGGTGTGGTTCAACGGCGTGCGCAGCACCGACACCGCCGCACAGAACGCCGCCGCGCTGGTGGCCGAGGGCTACGGCCTATTCCTGCTCGGGCCGCTGTGGCTGGCCGACCGCGGGCTGCGCATGCAGATGGGCGGCACCGAGCGCGTCGACGGCCGGGTCTGCGACGTGGTCGACGTCTGGCTGTCGCCGGGGCTCGGCCGCGTCGCGACCGACCACGTCGCGATCTGCATCGACCGTGTCGACGGCCTAGTCCACCGGATGCGCTTCACGCTCGAAGGCTTCGTCAACACGCAGGGCGCCGTCGCCGAGGTCGACACCTTCGAGCACGAGCGCCGCTTCGGCGTGGTCTGGCCGATGCGATCGTATGAGCGGATCGTGCACCCGATTTCGTTGCCGGCCCATGATTGGCGGATCACCGGGCTGGATGTGAATCGGGGGTACGAGGCGGAAGAGCTGAGCGGGGCTTCGTTCGCAGGCGCGGCTGCTGCACCTGCGAAGGCCTTGTAGATGCCCACCGCGAGCGTCGCAGGGCGGTCAAGAGCGGTCCTTGGCGACCGGGCCGCTCGGGGGAGTCGCGTCGCTAGTGTAGTGTCGCATTCTAAAGGGAACGTAAATGAATCCCGCCACACCAATGATCTACTACGGACTGGTGTGGAGAACGAGAGTGCGAGTTGCCCCTGAGATTGTG
>JANXZN010000105.1 GCA_025355545.1 Rhizobacter sp. | reverse complement strand
CCGCCATTGATGAGTACGTCGCCCATCACAACACCAAGCCCAAGCCGTTCATCTGGACCAAGAGCGCTGCCGACATCCTGCAGAAGGTCATCCGAGCGAATAGCCGCTTAAGTTCTAAACAGAATGCAACACTACACTAGCCGATTCGGCTTACTGCAACAGAACCGCCGAACTTGCGCAGGCGCGCGAGCGCGTCTTTGAGTCCGTCGATGTGGCCCAGCGCGTCCAGCTCGTCCACCACGAACCACAGGCGGTGGTCTTTCTCGCCCAGGCTCATGGTCTGGAAGATGGCCAGGCGCATCCAGGTCGCGATCAGGGAGCGCAACGCGGCGATCTGCTCGGCCTGGTAGGGCATGAACAGCACCCCTCGGCCGCCGCGCACCCACTCGCGCACCGAGAAGTCGATGCCGTGCTGGGCATCGACGTACTCCAGCGCGGCGATCGCATTGCTGGCCACCGAGCGGATCGAGCCGAACATGCGCGCGTTGTCCGCTTCCAGAAACGGCTGCGCCGCGGTGTGTTGCAGCAGAGGGCGCAGCTCATCGGCAGAGGCCGTGGCGATCAGCCTCCATATCTCGGCCGAGTCGGTCATGCCCTGCTTCTTGCACTGGCGCAGCACAGCCGCCACGAACGTGCGGGCGTAGCCGTTCCATTCGCTGGCGCTACCACTGCTGCCGGCGCCCTCAGGAATCAGCGACCTGGCCAGAAGGTCGGCGTCCTGAATGCCGGTGATGTCCTGGAACGCATTCCACTTGTGCGAGCGGGCGTCGAAGGGGTTGAGGATCACGTCGCCGCGCGCCCGGTCGTAGAAGCGCGACAGGTAGCCCCCGTCGGGGTCGGCGATCACAGCGCGGTCCCCGCGCTCCAGCGCCTGGTGCAGCAGCTCGCGGATGGCGGTGGACTTGCCGGCGCCGGTGGTGCCGATCAGCTTGAAGTGCTTGGTCTCGTCCTCGGGGGCAATCCAGACGCCGGCCAGCGTGAGCATGTCCTCGCCGTGTTTGCGTTTGAGGCGCCGGGTTTCCTGGACGGCCTGCGCGCCGTCGAGCACGACGGCGCCGCGCTTGTGGGTGTCGCCCGACCCCCGAGCCCAGCCGCCGTACCGGAAGTACGCCCACAGGAACGCCACCCCTGGCGCGATGACGATGAACCACCACCCGGTGCTGTTCATGGTCGTCTTGTTCATCGGCACCCCGAACAGCGGATGCGCCAGGTACTTGATCGCGACGGCGATGACGGTGATCGCAATCAGGTGCAGCGGCATGCGCAAATACGTGTCGAAGCCGGCACGGCGCCGAACCGCAATAGTCACCATCGGCACGAGCACGAAGGCGTACAGAACGACGATGCTGCCCGGGCCGCTCATCCCGGGGATCGTTTTCAGGAATGCGTCGATCAATTCATTGCTCATCACTGGCCCCCTGCCACCATCTGGTCTTTGCGGGCACCGAAGACCCCGGCCTTGGGCTCCACCCGCACGCAGACCCTGCGCGGCTCGCCGCACAAGGCCACCTCGACGAGCAAACCGCGCCGGCCGACCTCGGCCAGTGCGGCGGGGTCGCCGCGCAGGCCCGCCGGCGCCGCCGAATAGCTGTTGAGGCCTCCGGCGAAGTAGACCGCGGCCAGGAGCACGCCAGCGCTCGCGGCGGACATCAGGCAGGCCAGCAGGCCGATGTTCCATGTGAGGCCGCCGCGCAGGCGCTTGAGGGCCTGCGCAGTGCGCTTGGTTTCCTCGTGCATGTGTCGGAATTCCTCGAGCGCGGCTTTCGTCACCGCATCGCGCACGGCGGGCTCCAGCGTGCGCGTCACCGCGTCGAGCCGGGTAAGTGCTGCCGCAGCGAGCTGCTGGTGCGCTTCGGCCGCTTCCATCAGCAGGCCGGCTTTCATGGCTTGTGGGTCCATCGGGGGTTCGTCAAAGAGAGAGCATCAAATCACGCAGGTAGCTCACCGGCCGAGCCCGTTGTCACGATCGCGCTGGCGCTGCCGTTCGCGCTCTTCGCGTTCCCGTGCCTCGCGCTCCTGCTGCTCGCGCGACAGCCGCTCCTGCTCGAATCGGTCTTCGGTCTGGCGGCGGTCGATCAGCTCGGGCGCCTCGGCAGCACTCCCGGCACCCTTCCCCCCGGCTCGAAGCTGTGCCCACGCCTGGCGGGCGTCCCGGCGGGTGTCCTTGACCAGCTGGCCGCCGGGCTGGGCTGCCTGGGCGGCATTCCGGTCGCGCAAGGCCGCCATGAGGTCGCCGCCGAGGTCCAGCGTCGAGCGGTGGATGGCCTGGCTTTCGCGTTCGAGCCGGCCGGCTTCGGCCGCCTCGGCGATGCGTCGATTGATGTCGCCCAGGTCGGTGGGCATGCCGCGCCGTTCCATGGCGGTGGCGGAGACGCCGAGGTGCCGGGTCGGTTCGCGGTTGAGGTCGGCAGCCCGCTCCGTGTCGCCCAAGCCCTGCGCTTCCTGGCGCTGGGCGGCCAGCGAGCGGTGATCGATGCGGGCGTCGTGGCCGTGCTCTTTCAGCGCCTGGTTGCTGAGTTCGGCCCAGCGCTGGCGGATGGCGTCGATCTCCTGGGCGGCGGGACCGAGGCCGCGCTTTTTGCGGTCGGTGTCGGACAGCTCGACGACGGTTTTACCGCCCAGCCCGTGCGGGGTGACCTGGCGCGTGGTGGCGAGCAGGTGGGCGTGATGGTTGCGCTTGTCGCCGTCCCGGTGGGGGGCGTGGATGGCGATATCGACGGCGTTGCCGTGGCGGTCGGCGATGTCCTGGGCGAAGTGCTGGACCAGCGCGACGCGCTGCTTCGGGTTGAGCTCGGCGGGCAGCGCCAGTTCGTATTCGCGGGCGACCCGGGAGTCCTTGCGGTGCTCGGCCAGCTCGGCGGCATTCCACAAGGCGGCCCGGTCACGCGGCCAGTTGATGTCTTGGCGGGCGGCGGCCGTGGGCAGGATGATTTCGCTGTGCTCGACGCCTTGCTTGCGGGTGTAGTCGAAGGTGATGCCGGTGCGCTCATCGGCGATCTCGGCGCCAGCACGGTAGGCGGCGGCGGCGGTGGCGCTGCGGCCGGCGCCGCGGCGGACGGGTTTGGCGCTGAGGTGGTAGGGGTCGTCTCAGAATTTGGATCGCAAAGTACGCTAAGCCCCCACGATCGACCGTAGCGGCCTGAACTTGCCACCGCCGACCTTCGCGCTGGTGCGCCACAGGTAGTCGCCGGTCAGGTTGATGTGCTCCCAGCCGAGCGGCGACAGGTAGCGCAGCAGGTCCTCGTCGACCGTCTGGCCGTGCCCGCGCAACGCCGCCACGGCTCGCTCCAGGTAGACCGTGTTCCACAAGACGATGGCCGCCGTCACCAGGTTCAGACCGCTCGCTCGGTAGCGCTGCTGCTCGAAGCTGCGGTCGCGGATTTCGCCCAGTCGGTAGAAGAACACCGCCCTCGCCAACGCGTTGCGTGCCTCGCCCTTGTTTAGGCCGGCGTGAACGCGTCGGCGCAGCTCCACGCTTTGCAGCCAGTCGAGGATGAACAACGTGCGCTCGATTCTTCCCAGCTCTCTCAGGGCGACAGCCAGACCATTCTGGCGCGGGTAGCTGCCGAGCTTTCGGAGCATCAGCGAAGCCGTCACCGTCCCTTGTTTGATCGAGGTGGCGAGGCGCAAGATGTCGTCCCAATGAGCGCGAATCACCTTGACGTTCAGCTTGTCGCTGCCGACCATCGGCTTCAGCGCCTTGTAGCTGGTGTCGCCTTTGGGAACGAACAGCTTCGTCTCGCCGAGGTCGCGGATGCGAGGCGCAGCGAGAACGAGCTCGGCTTCAAGATGGTCAAGTGGATCTCGGCCATCGAGTTCGTGCACATTTATTCCGACCTCGGCGCCGGCGAGGGCGGCTACAACGAAGACCACGAGTTCTACGGCTACCGGGTGCCGATCTGATGTCGGCGAGCACCAAACGCCCTGTCTTTCTCAACTTGGCGAGGATCCAGATGCCGGTCGGGGCG
>JANXZN010000100.1 GCA_025355545.1 Rhizobacter sp. | reverse complement strand
GCCGTGTCGACCAGCTCTGAAGCGCACGCCTTCGAACCCCGCCCATGCCCATCATCAAGATCCTGCCCCACGCCGAGTACTGCCCCGAGGGCGCGCAGATCGAAGCGCCCGGCGGCACCTCGATCTGCGAGGCGCTGCTCGACCACCACATCGAGATCGAGCACGCCTGCGAACTCAGCTGCGCCTGCACGACCTGCCACGTCATCGTGCGCCAGGGCTTCGCCTCGCTCGGCGCGATGGACGAGAGCGAAGAAGATCTGCTCGACCGGGCCTGGGGCCTGGAGCCGAACTCGCGCCTGTCGTGCCAGGCGATCCTGTCGAACCAGGACGTGACGATCGAGATCCCGAAGTACACGATCAACCACGCCAAGGAAGAGCACTGACTGGCGGCGGTGCCGTTCGCCGTGAGGTGACGGCGTCAGGCTCGGCGCGGCGTATCGCCCTGCTTAGGTAGCAGCATCAGTGCCCCGAACGCGACCAGCCCGAGCGTGCCCGACAGGCCGAGCGCGCCGACGCCCCAGCGGTCCAGACAGACGCCGAAGACCCAGGGCGCGAGCGCCTGCGCGATCCGCGCCGGCAGCATCAGCAGACCCTGGCGCTCGCCGTAACCCTGCGGGCCGAACAGCACCAGCGGCAGCGTGCCCTTAGCGATCGTCAGGATGCCGTTGCCGGCGCCGTGCAGCACCGCGAATGCCGCCGCGGCCGGCGCGCCGAACAGCGCAAGAACGGCGGCCCCGATCGGGTGCATCAAGGCCGCGAGGCGCGCCGACAGCAGCGGATGCAGGCGCCGCAGCAGGCCGAATTCCAGCAAGCGGCCGCCGACCTGCGCCGGCCCGACCAGCGCCCCGATCGCCACCGCCGCTGCCAGGCTGGCGCCGCCGAGCTGCAACAGCCGCGGCAGGTGCGCGGCCATCGCCGTGCTGATGAACCAAGTGATCGCGAACACGACGGCCAGGATCGCGGCCGCCGATGCGGGTGCGAACGGTGTCGCGGGCTCGGCCGCGTCGATCGGTGGTGAGGGCCACGGCGCGTCCGGCCGATGCGTCGCCACCCTCGGCAGCGACGCGTTGAGCGGCAGGCCCAACACGAGGTGCAGCGCGGCCCAGGCGAAACAGGCATCGCGCCAGCCGACCTGTGCGTCGAGCAGCGACGAGAGCGGCCAGCCCACCGTGCTCGCGAAGCCGGCGATCAGGGTGATGCCGGTGATCGCGTTGCGCGAGTCGCGCCCGTACAGCCGCACCAGCGCGGCGAACGCGGCCTCGTACAAGCCGCTGGCCATGCCGACGCCCAACACCGCCCAGGCCGCGAACAACCCGACGATGTTGTTCGACAGGCCCAGCGCGCCGAGCCCGAGCGCGAACACGAGGCTGGTCGTCGTCAGGACCGGCCGCCCGCCCCAGCGGTCGATCGCGCGGCCGGCGAGCGGGCCCAGCAAGGCCGACACCAGCAGCGCCACCGAGAACGCGGCGAACACCGTGGGCACCGCCACGCCGAGGTCGCGCGCGATCGGCGCGGCCAGCATCGCCGGCAGATAGTAGGACGAGGCCCAGGCGAGCGTCTGCGCCGTTCCGAGCGCGGCGACCACGCGGGCTTGCGCGGGCGCCGTCATCGGCTGCGGAGCGGGGCCGCGAAGGTGGGGGCGGTGTCGGGCATGGCGCGGCCGATTGTCGCTTCCGGCCCGATCGGGCGCACGCCGGAGTACCTGGGCAAGAAGATCGAGGTCTTCGACATGAAGCTGACCTCGATCGCGGTCCTGGCCACGCCGATCCTGGTGCTCGCCGGCACCGCGCTGGCGGTGGTGGCGCAGGCCGGCAGGGCCGGCGTTGCCAACCCCGGCGCGCACGGCTTCTCGGAGATCCTGTACGCGCTTAGTTCGGCGGCCAACAACGGCAGCGGGTTCGCGGGTCTGTCGGCGAACCCGCCGTTCTGGAACACGCTGCTCGCGGTAGCGATGTGGTTCGGGCGCTTTGGGGTGATCGTGCCGGTGCTGGCCAGCGCCGGCAACCTGGCTTCGAAGAGGCGCCTGCCGGTGACTGCTGGCACGCTGCCCACGCACGGCCCGCTGTTCGTCGTGTTGCTGATCGGCTCGGTGCTGCTGGTCGGCCTGCTGAACTACGTGCCGGCGCCAGCGCCGGGGCCGGTGATTGAGCACTTCATGTTGTGGGCCGGCAAGTGATCGCGCGTGCCCCGCTCTCCATCGAGTAAACATTCATGAGCGCAACCAAGCCGTTCTCACTGCTCGACCCGGCGCTGGCAAAACCAGCGATGGTCTCGGCCTTCCGGAAACTGAGCCCGCGCGTGCAGTGGCGCAATCCGGTGAGGTTCGTCGTCTACGTCGGCAGCATCATCACGACCGTCCCGTGGGTTCAGGCGCTCGGCGGGCAAGGCGAAGCCTCTGCGGGCTTCGTCCTCGCGATTGAGTTGTGGCTCTGGTTCACGGTGCTGTTCGCGAACTTCGCCGAGGCGCTCGCGGAAGGCCGCAGCTAGTGTAGTGTTGCATTCTGTTTAGAACTTAAGCGGCTATTCGCTCGGATGACCTTCTGCAGGATGTCGGCAGCGCTCTTGGTCCAGATGAACGGCTTGGGCTTGGTGTTGTGATGGGCGACGTACTCATCAATGGCGG
>JANXZN010000098.1 GCA_025355545.1 Rhizobacter sp. | reverse complement strand
CCGCCATTGATGAGTACGTCGCCCATCACAACACCAAGCCCAAGCCGTTCATCTGGACCAAGAGCGCTGCCGACATCCTGCAGAAGGTCATCCGAGCGAATAGCCGCTTAAGTTCTAAACAGAATGCAACACTACACTAGTGAGATCAGTGACAGGGCTACCGCATGCCCAAAGTGCGGCGCGCCATTGCCGTCTGCCGGCGCGAAAGCACGCGGGTTCGCTTCGCAAGCATGGTTAGTGACAAAGTTGCTCGTCGGCGCGCTGATGCTTTTCATTGTGTACCAGTGCACATCGCGAATGGCAGGCGTAGCCGATGCCGTCGGCCCGACGACGGTGCAATCGGCAGCCCCGCCTACGACACAGGTGAAGCCACGCTGTGCGGCCGGCGACTTCACGGTCAGCGGGATCAAGACGCGGCGCGAGTACGACTTCATCGTGTTCACTGGAACCGTGCGAAACGGCTCGGCGCTGCCGTGTGGCGTGCAGATGAAGGCATCCACCTACGATAAGGCCGGCAGCGTTGTGGACACCCAAGACTTCTGGCCTGCAAGCATTAGGAACATCGCACCAGGTGCGTCCGAGAACTTCACGTACATGCTGCGCTACGACAAGACGGCCAGCACATACGACATGGGGCCGATCGACGCTCGCCAGTGGCCCGTGCGGTAGCCCGCCGATCTGGAGGCCGCAACGTCGGTTATCAGGCTATGGCTTTCGCCCTGTAGTTTCATGCCCCGCCCCGGCAAGCCCTACCCTCCCGTTGTCACGCCGCGCGAAGCGTGGTGCAACGGGTTCATCGTCGCCGTTCAGGCCGCGAGCGACCTGCGCACCGGGCCGTTCCTGAAAGCAATGGCCGACCAGCTCTACCGGCAGGCCGGCGCGACGATGACCGGCGCTGAGGCCGCGAGCGCGTGGCTCAAGCGGCGCGGCGTAAGCTCACGTGGCGAGCCACCGGCCGCGAAGAATCGGCGGCCATGAAACCCACCGAATTCTGGCTCTGGCGCATTCGCGACGAACGCAACGGGAAGTTCTACAAGACGCGCCATCGGATGACCGAGGCCGACGCGCTGGCACGGCACCCGGAAGCGGTGCGCGTTGAGGGCTCGCTCGAGGTCCGTGACTTGCCGGAGACCGAAGAGGAACTGCGAGCCTTCCATCAGCGCCCGGCGGCCAATGCGCCTGCGGCTTTCCAGAAATGAAGGTCGTAACCTCGTTGAGCCGGGTAGCGGCGTCCCCGCCAGTAGGTGGGTCAGCCTTCCCATTACGTCTCAGCCTTGAACTATTCAGACTGCGCCCTCAGTCGCAGCCCTCCCGCTGCGGCGGACACGAGGGTGCCGAAAGTGAGCGACGACAGCAGAACAACCTATCGCTTTGACGGCGACGCAAGCGGCCTACTGACCGAGCTGAAAGCCGTCCGCGCGGCGCTCGACACATCGGCGCAGCAGGCCGTCAAGACCGGCGCCGCGATCGACAACGCTGCGAAGGGCTCGGCCGCATCGTTGAGCCAAGCAAGCACCGCTGGCAAGGCAGTGTCGCAGGCTCAGACCGACGCGACGAACTCCGTAGCCAAGACGACGGCCGCAATGAAGGCGCACGGTGCCGAGGCGAAGGGCGCCGCCGCGGCCGTCCACAGTTTCAGCTTCGAGACGGCCGCGTCAAAGCGCGAACTGCTCGTGCTGGCTCACGAACTCAGCCAAGGCAACTTCAAGCGCTTCGGCGGTTCGCTTCTCGTCCTGGCGGAACAGACCGGCGCGGCCAGCGTGCTGTTCTCTGCCACCGGCCTTGCAGTGCTCGGGCTGACCGCCGCTGTCGGCGGCGTTGCCCTGGCCTACTACAAGGCCTATGAGGATCAACAAGCCTTCAACCGCTCGCTGATCCTGACGAACAACGCAGCGGGCTTGACCAACAGTACGTTCAAGGAACTCGCGCAGAGCATTGCTGCCGCGAACGGCCACAACGTATCGTCTTCACAGTCGCGAGACGCACTACAGGCGACTGTATCGACTGGCCGCTTCGGACCCGAGTCTGTTGCACCCGTCGCGTCCGCGGTCGCGACGATCTCGAAGCTCACCGGCGTGGCCGCTGATGAGGTCGTCAAAGACTTCGAGAAGATGGCGGACGCGCCGACAAAGTATTCGCTGGAACTGAATAAGCAGTACCACTACCTCTCGCTCGCGCAGCTCGAACACATCCGGCAGTTGGAGTCCGAGGGGCGTGCTCAGGACGCCGCCGCCATCAGCGCGGGGCTGTTGGACACTCAGCTCAACAAGAATCGCAGGACGCTTGATGGCCTGCCAGGGTTGTTGCACACGGCCGCGATTGGTTGGGACGCCTTCTGGCAATCAGCCCGCGGCTTGCTGACGCCAGACACGACAGCCGACAAGCTCGACATCGAGCGCAAGAACCTCGAAAGCCTGCTCCAGATCAGGAACGAGGGTACGCCCGCGCAGCCGGTCGACTCGCGCCCGGCCGCCGAGACCACGAGACTGGACGCCGCAATCACGGCGCAGCGCGCCAAGATCGGCGTGCTGCAAGACCTGTACGACAAAGAGAACGATGGGGCGAAGAAGCAGGCGGCCGAGGATCAGAAGAACCAAAAGGACATCGAGGATCACAGCGCAGAGCATGTCAAGGCGCTGCATACCGTCGAGATTGCCGCCTTCAACCAGCGAGCGCAACAGGCGGCTGTCGCCCGCGCGCAGATGCAGGTCGACATCGACAAGAGCTACGACAAGGGAGTCCTCACGCTCGGCGGCTACGAAAAGCTCAAGTATTCGATCGAGAAGGCCGCCATCAACGACAGGATGACCTTGCTCAAGCTGGAAGCCGATGCGAACGCCCGCTCGGTCGTCGGAACGCCGAACGAAAAGCTCGCTCGCGAGGCCAAGCAGATAGACATCGACACGAAGCGCATCGCTTTGCAGAAGGACTTGATCGCGCTCGACGAGAAGCGCCGGCTGTTGCAGCTCGGCCCGAAGAAGATCGAGACCTTCGACGCGCCTACTGGCGCACAGGACTTCTCGCGCTTCGAGCGTGCGCAGCAGGCCTCCGTCGAGAAGGGCATCGAGGGTCGTCGCACGGCCGCCCTGGCTGGCGACCATGACTTGCTCAAGCAAAACGAATTGCTGTCGGCGTCGCTCATCAAGGACACCGAGGAGCGCGAGCGCGCACAACTCGACATCGAGGCGAACGCATACCGCCAGAAGCTCGATTTCGCAGCGCTGAACGTCGACGACCGCAAGAAGGCCGAGCAGGACTTCGCCGATTGGTACGCCCTCAAAGAGAAGGCCATCACCGAGAACGTGAAGCCGGAATGGCAGAAGCGCCTCGAACTGTGGCAAGACACGACTCGACACATGAAGGAATCGCTCGACGGTTTCCTCACTGGCTGGCAGGACGTGGGTCAATCAGCACGGACCGAATTTCTCAAGACCGGCAAGGTGAACATCAGCGCGGTCACGAACTTTGCGATTGAAGAGTTCGCAAAGGTCTCGTTCCAGAAAACCCTCGGCGCGGCCTGGACCGACCTCGGCAAGACCGTTTCCGGCTGGCTCGGGTTCGGCACTGGCGTGAAGAGCGGCGGCGCGGCCGACGCTTTGGGCGGTCAGGCGGCCCAAACCGCGGCCGTAGATGCGTCGACTGTGAGCCTGCAAGGCTTCATCGCGTCCCTGGACGCCGCCATTGCGTCGCTGAACGGCCTTGCGGGCTCAGGATCGGCCGCAGGAGCGTCGAACGCGGGCTCGGGCAGCGGTGGGTGGCTCTCGGCCATTGGCAACGTCGTGGGGGCTTGGTTCGGCGGCGGCCTGAACGTCGACACGTCAGGCGTCGGCACGAACACGACGGGCGGGCAGCTCCCGACCGCTGGCGGCCGCGCCGAGGGCGGCCCAACGCAGCGCGGCAAGCTCTACGAAGTCAACGAGAAGGGCGACCCCGAGCTGATCTCTGTCGGCCGCAAGACGTACCTGATGATGGGCGCGAACGATGGCATGGTGACGCCGGCCAGCCGGAACACGGCCGGGCGCGCCGCTGAGGCCTCGTCAAGTGCCGGCCGCGGCGGCGACGTGATCCTGAACGTCACGCACAACGGCCAAGACAAGCCGAAGGTCACGCAGTCGAGTCGACAGACGAGCCAAGGCACGGTCATCGACTTGATGATCGACACGCTGGTGAACGACATCAACAGCGGCGGACGGACCCACGACGCATTGCAGCGCCGCTACGGCTTGAACAGCGCCGGCAGTGCGCCGCGATTCTGAGGGAACGCGGGGACTCGATAGCCGACAGGTGGCTCATGGCGCGAGCCAGTTGCTTTGCGAACACAGGGGGTCGCGAGCTGGCGTCGTCGCCGTATGCTGACCGAAAGGAGCCACCCCATGAGCCGTCGCAAACGTCCCCCGGTACCGAATCCGCTTCGCTTTTTGGCGGGTGCAGTCATCGCCGCAGGCGCGATCCTTTTCCTGACTGCAATGGAACGGCTGATGCAGTTGCCTTGCACGATGGCAAAGGTCGTCGCGTGTTCCGAAGTGCCCGCGCCGCTCGCATATGCCGCCCTGGCGGTCGCCGCTTGCGGGGTGCTTCACTCGATCTACAAGGCCTATCGAGACTTCGTGCTGTACGAATACCTGCGCGATCTGGCCGAGGCGAGCTGAGCTTGAGCGGCTGACGAATTGGATTGCCGGCTACTCAACTCGTTTCCGGCCCCCGCGCCGCTCGCGGTCGGCGCCCGCGGCATCTGTGCCGTCATGTTCCTGCAATAGTTCCTGCTCTGTGAGCCTCGGGGGTTGCCCTTCACCCTTGACCGCCGCAAGGCAGCATCCGCATCATCGCGCGCATGAACACGCGCACGCACGACGCCATTCGCCTGACGGCCCCGATGCAGCTTCGCGCTGCTCCTGAGGGTCCGTCGCAGCTCCCTTCGCAATTCACAGGCATCGCCTACAGCGGCGGTCTGGTGCCGAGCTATGGCATGGTGATCGACCTGTCGAGCACGAACATCACACCTGTGATGCCGCTGCTCAGTGAGCACGATCGCACCAACATGGTTGGCATGGTCAACGGCGCGCAGAAGCTGAACGGTCAGATCGTCGTCGCCGGCAAGCTCTACAGCGACATGGCGGGCTCGAAGGCCGAACAGATCGCACAGCTTAGCCAGCGCGGCTTCCCGTTTCAGATGAGCGTCGGGCTATTCGGCTTCTCCGAGGAAGAGCTGCAACCGGGCCAGCGCGCGCTGGTGAACGGTCGGGATGTGGCCGGCCCCGTCACCGTGCTTCGCAATGGCACCGTGCGCGAATGCTCGATCTGCGCCCTGGGTGCCGACCCGAACACCGAGGCCCGGTTCTTCAACAGCCCGCATGCGCGCGAGCACCAGATCGCTGCGCTGTTCAGGGAGATCGGCGAGCAGCCGACCGCCGAACAGCGCGCGGCCTACCTCGCGATGCCGTCGGCATCGTTCGCGACGTTCGTCGCCACGGTCCGCTCATTGGCGGCGAAGGCTCGCACGGTGCGCGACGATCTGGACCGGCTGTCGGCCGATACGTGGCGCGATCGCCGGGCCTTGAGCCTCGGAAAGTCGCCAGACGCTCGGCAACGAAGCGTCGGCCTCAGCGCTGCTGGTATCTATGCCAGCCGGCGCGCGACGGTCACGAACTGATCGCGGCGCGGCGCCTCGCGATGGCGCCGTTGCATCAACCCGGGGGATTGACGCCGGTGACGGATGCAGGAGACAGTTCGTTGCCTGTCCGATCACCGGCTAGGCAACGTTGGGCGTCGAGAAAGCACGGAATGCGCAATTACCTTCGCTGGCTCCTGGCGGTCTTTTCTTGGCTCTTCTTGTCGACCACCGCGTTTGGTCAGCAACAGGCGCTTCTCCTCTTTGGCGGCAGGGACCACGATCAATTTCTTGGTTGCCTGAACTCTTCATGTGCGAAAGCGCTCCTTGACGTGGGCGTCCAAGGGTACGAGTCGACCGAACGCGGCAGGGGTCGCCTCGTCGGGGGCTCGTGAACAGGCGTCCTAACGCGACGGCGACGTAGTACGCGGCAACGCTTGACGAGTGTCGGTGCGGTCGGCCAAAGCTGGTGGCATCCGCAGCACCGCGTCGCCGGCCGGCTGGTCCTTGACGGGTAGGTAGAAGACGGGCGCTGACGACAGTGGAGCGCCGTTCGGGCCGCTGTTTTCGACGGCGACTGTTTCCTTCCATCCGCATTGCGTCTTCAAGTAGAAGATGGTCGACGCCACAGAACCGGCCTGAATCTGCTCGAACAGGCTCTTCTTGACCTTCATGTGGGCCAACGCGCGGCCCTTGTTCAGTTCGTTGCGAAAGTGCCGTCGCAGCGTCGGCAGAGAGATCGGAAGTCCGTCGGGCCGATGCCAGTCAATCGTCTCGCGAAGCTCGCCCTCGGTGCAGCCGATGCCGGCGAGCTGTTGGACAAGTCGCCGCTGTTCCTGGGTCGGCTCGAAAGCTTTCACACGCCCATCGGCTGACTTCGAGATCGCCCCGGACCGTTGCTTTTGCTTCGCCATTTTCGGTTAGAAAGGGTTGGGCGGCTTCAGCCCGAGCACTTCCGACGCTGCGGCCGGGTGCTGGCGAACCAGCTCAGCCAGCGCAACGAGGTCGCCCGCCCTTGCCCGTCGATTCAGATCGAGGGCCGGTAGCCGGTTTTCGGGATGCGCCTTGAGCAAGGCTTCGCCGGCCGCGATCTCCGCGCCAAAGAAGGCGCGGAACTGATCCTCGGTGACGGCCTGCTCGATGTGCAGCAGTTCCATCAGCTCGGACACGTAGAAGCCGCGCGATACAAGCTAACGCACGACTTCGCGATGGAAGTCGCTTCCCCATTCGGTCGCGGCCTTCATGACAGCAGCCCGCGGACGGCCTTGGTCGACTTTGCTACAACACCGACCTTGGCCTGCTCTGCGAGCGATGCCGTGAATGCCTCTTCGGCCTCGGGCAGCGCACCCGCGATCATGCTGTCGAGTGCGGGCAAATCGGGCCGCCATCCGTGCGCCTGGGTATGTGCCGCGACGAACTTGCAGAGCGCCGGCAGGTACTCGGCGAGCGCTTGAGCGTGCTCTAGTGTAGTGATGCAATCTTGAGGGAACGTAAACGAACCCTGCCACACCAATGATCTACTACAGACTGGTGCGGAGATCGAGAGTGCGAGTTGCCCCTGAGATTGTGCTGTCG
>JANXZN010000216.1 GCA_025355545.1 Rhizobacter sp. | reverse complement strand
CTCGCCGGCGCGGCGCATGTTGTTCAGCGTCTCGCGCGCCGCGTCATAGCCGACCTGCGTGTGCTCTGCCAGCTGCCGGCACGTCACCGCGCCGCGCTCGGCCACGAGCCGCGCGAGCGCCTCACCCAGCACGTGGCGGATCACGCCGCGCGGCCGCATCAGGCCCGAAGCTGGCGTAGCTGCGCGATGCCGACCGCGGCGGCGTGGTCCGCGCCGCCGTCACGCTTGGCCGCATCGAACATCCGGTCGGCAAGCTTCTGCATGCGGTCGGCCGTCTGCAGCATCTTTCGCTGCAGCTCGTCATGCTCCTCGGCCGGCGTGATCGGGGTCGTCGGCGCGTAGCTCAGATGCGCCGTCAGGAACTCCATGCCCGCGTGGCATCCGCGCAGGCGCGCATCGCGTAGCAGCTTCAGCAGCTCGCCGAGGTCCAGCTTTTCCTTGCGGTGCGGGTTCAGGCAGGCCGCGAGATAGTCGCGCGCCGCGTATACATCCTTGGCCGGCCAGAACTTCGCCGCCACCGCCTTGTTGCCGCCGCACGCCGCCACACTGGCCTGCAGGGCTTCCTCGAACGTGTCGTGCGCCATCATGCAGCCCCGCGGTTCCCAATCGGTGTCTGGAAAGTCCGTCGTCATCTGCCTTTGCCCCCTGCTCTTGTCATTTCCAGGTCGTTCCAGTTTTCTCAGGTGGCCCTGATCGCACACATTGCCGAAGATCGGCTCATCGCCAACAACGGAGAGCGCTTTGTCCACCCGAAAAAGAAAAACGATCCCCGCCGTCAGCAACACCGCGCACGCGACGCCATCGACGAAGGTCCAGATACACCTGTGCATCCCCGACGAACAGGAGCGGCACCTGCCGGTGCGCCGGCGCGCGCCGCAGTTCCTTCCGCGCGACGTTCCAATGCCGCGCACCGGCGAGGTGATCTACCTCAGCAGCACCAGCGCCTGGGTCGTGCGCATGGTCATCCACGAATGGCGAACTGCCTTCGATCTGCGCATCGAGCTGTGGCTCGAATGGGTCGGCAGCGCACGGCATGCACGGGCGCCCGGGTTCACGCTGACGCAGTGACGGCGCGGCGGTCATGTACCCACAACCGAGCAAGTGCCGACGTCCTGCGGCGCCCCCTCGGCGCCAATCAGCTCGGGCCAGATGTGGTGCCAGTCGTCGGGGCGCAGGTCCCAGCGGCGGACGGCGGCGTTCGTCATCCGCTCGATGGTCACGCAGTGCTCGATTGGCGGCGCCCTTCCTGGCAGCTTCCACTGCGACAGCGCCCCCTTGCTGATGCCGAGCCGGCGCGCCAACTCTGCGCCAGTGATTCCCAACGCCGATACCGCGCGGCCGACCGGGTCGCGGCGGCTTTCGCTTGATGGTGCTTCCATCGTGAAAGTATAGAGGCACTGAACATCGAAGGTCAAGCACTTCTGTACGACCGCGTCAAGCGAATCTATACGATCAACCGCGTGACCGACCACGACGCTTCCGACATTTCGACATTCGTCAAGACGGCCCGTCTGAAGATGGGGCTGACGCTGGAAGCCTTCGGTGAAACCTTCGGGCGCACGAAGGCCAATGTCCACGCCTGGGAGAAGGGCCTGCACGAGCCGGCCTACGCTTTGCTCTTGGAAATCTCACGCGCATCCGGGATACCGCTTCCGGGCAGCACCGAAGCAGGCGATGAAGCAGATGTGCTCGGCAACGCGTTCGTCGTCGCCGACCTCTTGCGCAACGCTCCCAAGGAGGATCGTCACGTCTGGGTGACGGTAATCCGACACGGGCTCCACGAGCACGCGAACGTCTACAGCGCGGAGCAACTCTCGCGGTACGAAACGGCGCTCAAGCAATTGGACGCGCCCGGCTCGAACGACCCTGCGGGTTCGCACTGAGCGGCGCTCTCTCTTCCCCTGCGCCGACCTATGCTGTCTTGGCTCCTTTGGGTCGTCGTCGTTCTTGCCATCATCGCGTATTGGCGGTACGGGCCCCACTCACTAGGCCCTGCTGCCTCCCCCCCCACCGCCGCCGCTGACTTCAGCATGCTGCCGTCCGAATTCGTAGTTTTCGACCTCGAAACCACCGGCCTCAATCCGCAGCGCAACAAGATCATCGAGATCGGTGCAGTGCTCATGCGCAGGGACGACTTGAGCGCCGGGCCGGCCGTGACGGCGACAACCTTTCAGGCGCTCGTCAAGATCACGAGTAAGGTGCCGAAGAGCATCACCAGCCTGACCGGCATCACCGATACCATGTTGTTGGCTGATGGTGTGCCGCTGGCTGAGGCGCTCGCCGGGTTCCAGGCCTTTATTGGCGACCGCCGGCTCGTCGCGTACAACGCGGCGTTCGACCTCGGCTTTCTCAATGCCGCCCTTGGCGCGGGCGTGCTGCGAAACTCGACATCCTGCGCGCTCGATATGGCACGCCGCGCGTTCCCGGGGCAGAAGAACTACCGCCTGGCCGACCTGGCCAGGTCTGTCGATGCCGGCGGCTCGCACCGCGCGCTGGCCGACTGCCATCGCGCCGTGATTGTCTATGTCTCCGCTGCTCAGCAGCTGAAGTCGCATCGATAGCTCGGCTCCCGGCGACAATGCGAACCTCAATGTCCCCCCGCCAAGGAGCCGCCCCTGATGAAAGCCTCACGCACCCTCGTCGCCGCTTCGTTCCTTGTGTGCCTCACCGCCTGCGGTAGCCCAGCCTTGCTTGCGCTCAATCCTGCATCGAGCATCGAGGGGCAGCGCGTGAACGAATACCCTCTCGTCGTACGGCAGTCGTTCATGGCCAGCATAGGTGGCACCGACTTTGCCTTCCCTGCCGGCAGCTACCGCGCGGCGTTCGAGGATGCGTCCGGCGTGTATTTCCGGGCCGATGCACCGGTGGTCATGCAGGACGCGTTGTTCGGTTCGAGCCTTCGCGTCGGTGGCGTGTATGTGGCGCGCAGCTCATGGCGAGACGCCCGCCCATACCTGGTGCAGCCGGCGGGCAACACCACACTGCTGGATCGCACCCCAGCGCTGACGATCGAACCTGGAAAGCGACTTTGACCGGATGATGTTCAGGTCCGCTTGACTTAATAAGTTCAGCGTATCTATACTTCGCTCCACACCCATCCCGGGTGTCAGGAGCGAAGATGCTTTTCACCTCCCCCCTGCCGGCGCTGCCACCCAGCCAGCGCCGCGCCCTGCCCCTCGATGCCGGCCGCCGCGCCGCCCCGGCCGACTGGCCCTTCGGCGAGCTGACCCAGGAACAGCGGCTCAGCCGCGAGAAGCAGGAAGCCCGCATGCGCGCCAACGCGATGCGCGGCCTGCCCTCGTGCTTCGGGGCGCTGGCATGAGCGCCGTCCCCAGCACCACTGCGTCGCTCGCGCCGCAGCTGCTCGCCATCATCCAGGCGATCGTCATCAGCGTCCCGCGCGACGACCTGCGCGCGATGCTCGGCGACAGGCTGCTCCACGCGATCTACGGCGTCGTCGAGCAAACAACCGGGAGCGTGGCATGAACCCGCTGTGCTACGCCATCCAGTGGCTTTCCATGCTATTCGACCTGCTGCGCGGCATCCCCGCCGAGTGGGCCGAAGAGCGCGACGGAGGCCGCCCATGACGCTGCCCGGCATCGCCCTCGTCCTCGGCGGCATCAGCCTCGTCGCCGGCCTCGTGATGTTCCAGCCGGTGGCCATCATCGCCGGCGTGGTCGTCGTTCTCGTCGCGCTCCACCAGGGCAGCGCGCCATGAAGCTCTACCGCGCCACCTACACCCTGCGCAGCGGCGCGCGCGGCGTGCTCCACGTCATCGCCGCCTGCAGCTGCGACGCCATCGTCGCCGCGATCGACGCCTTCGGCGATGCGCTGCGCACCTGCAGCGCACGGCCGCACTGACCACCCGCCCGCGGGTGTGCAGACGCCCGCACACGTCCACCAGGAGCCTGCCTTGTCGCTCAATCGCCCCCCCTACCACGGCGGCTACGCCGACACCGACGCCAACGCCGACGTGCCGCCGATCGCCTCCCTCTTCCCGCTGCTGCGCGCCGTCGAGCTCGAATTCGACCACGTCAGCGCCGACTCGCGCCGCGCGCTCGACCGCCGCCGCGAGGCCGCGCGCAACCTCGCCGCCGTCCAGCGCAACCGCGAGATCTGCGAGGCCACCCACGTCGCCCGCCGCACCGGCTTCGAGGACGGCCGCGCCCACCAGCGCGCGATCGCCCAGCACGACCGCTGGTACTGGCTCGGCGTTGGCGTGCTCGCCGGCGTGGTCCTCTTCGGCGGCCTGGTCCTGCAGTTCGGCCGCCACGGCGGCGCGCTGCTGTGAGCCCCGCCGCCACCATCGGCCACGCCACGGCCGCCGAGCGCATGCAGCCCGGCCTGCTCGGCATCGACGAGGCGCCGGCCGTGCCCGAGGTCAAGTTCAGCCTGGTCGGCCAGGTGCAGCGCCACGCCGAGGTCCGCGTCTCGCCCGACGGCCGGCACGCCCACCTGATCGTGCAGGTCGTCCAGCCACCGCACGCCGGCCACAGCCGCCTGCCCATCACCGCCGTGTACCACGCGCACGAGCACCAGGTCCTCGACCTGCAGCAGCTCGCCGCCCGGCTGCTGCCCGGCACCCTGGTGCTGCTCGTATGCCGCGGTCTCGATGTCGACGCCCAGCGCGGCGAGCTGCGCGCCTGGCGCTGCGACCGCATCACCGCGATCGCGCCGGCCGACGCCGCGCTCTGCGCACCCGACCACCAGCTTGACGCCGCTGATCACGACGCCGCGCCTCACCTGAAAGCCGCCTGACCCATGCACACCGTCCAACTCGCCGACGCCCGCATCCTCGGCACCATCGGCCGCTGCGCCGTCGAGGCCGCAATGCACGAGGTCGACCTGCGCGACCACAGCCTGCACGTGTTCCGCTTCGTGCGCGACCCGAGCGTCAAGCAACGCAGTGCCTTCCTGCGTGCGCTGACCTTGCCGCACGGCTGCACGTACATCGTCGACGTGCGGCGCCTGGCGCCATGCCTCGCGCAAGAGATACCGACCATGCTCGACCGCGACCGACCCGGCCTGATCAAGCACACGCTCCGCCCGATCTTCAAGACGGCAGCCGAGCTGCAACGCAAAGTGATGGACCCCGACATCTGGCAGGCCTGCGGGTGGCTCGACCAGCAGCTCGATGGGCAAGCAGCATGACCTGGATGCTCACCGCCACCGGCGCGCAGCTCGACCTGCGCTTCATCCGTGACGACACGATCAGCGTGCTCGACATCGCGCACCACCTTGCGCAGATCAACCGCTTCACCGGCGCCTGCAGCCGCCCGATGAGCGTGGCCGAGCACTCGCTGTTCGTGCTCACGATCGTCGAGCAGACGCTACCCACGGCCGACCCGGCCGTGCTGCTCGCCGCGCTGATGCACGACGCCCACGAGGCCTACACCACCGACCTAAGCCAGCCCATGAAGCAGGTCATCGGCCCCGCCTGGTCGTGCGAAGAGAAGCGCATCCAGCAGGCCGTGCTCAAGCGCTTCGGCCTGCTCGAGGCCTCGGCCGCGGCGTCCCGGCTCATCCACTGGGCCGACATGACCGCGCTCGTCACCGAGCGCAAGCACCTGATGCCCCACACCGGCCCGGCCTGGGAGGCAGAGCGTCTGCACGAGCCCGCCCGCTGCTGGGACTTCATCGCCACCGAGGCCTTCAGCTGGCGCGACTGGAGCGAGCTGTTTCTCGAGCGCTTCGGCGAGCTGCAGTACGCGCGCAAGGCCCCCCCATCCCTTTCCATCGCCGACGGCACCGCCGCCTGACCCCGTCACCACCACCAGAGCCATCGACCATGCCCCACCCCCGCCGCCTCCCCGACGACGATGACGACCACGCGGTGCGGCGCACCGTGCCGGCTGGCACAGCCAAGCGCCCCGACACGAGCGCACCGATCAGCGTGTTCGACGCCGGCCGACAGGCAAAGGAGTCCGCGCGCCGGCCGCGCGTGCCGCTCATCGACCTGACCAAGGTCGAGATCCGCAAGGGCGTCGCCATCCCCGAGCCGCGCTCTTCGCAGACCAAGTTCTACGCGAGCCTGCTCGGGCGCATGGAGCTCGGCGATAGCGTGCAACTGCCCAGCCGCCAGGCCTACAGCCTATACGCCGCGGCCAAGAAGTTCGCCGCCGGCTCGGGCGGCAAGCAGCTCAAGTTCGTCCTGCGCAAGCTCGACGAATCCTCCCACGGCGTGTGGCGCACGGCGTGATCACCATCAACCCATCCACCACGAAAGCCCATCAGTGAAACAGATCACCCCCCAGCTGTCCACCGAGCAGCTCGCCGACATCGAGCTGCACCACGGCAACCATGACTCGCCCGAGCAGGGTCACTGCCTCCTCGAGGTCGTGAGCCTCTTCGCCGGCGAACCCTTCGGCGATCACCCCGAATGCGTCGATCCCGTGCTGGCCGAATTCGGCATCGTCTGGAACGACGGCCTGCCCGACAACGAAGCGCGCGCCCAGCTCAAGGTCTACATCCCTCTACTGCCCGGCACGAACCGGGGCAAGGCACTGTCGCTGCAGCGCAGCTGGACTGCCTTCGACTGGCTGGTTCGCACGAACCTGCCCGCATGGCTCGACCTGTCACCCGCGTTATCCGAGCACGCGGCGCAGCTTCGTGCGCTGGACCCGATCACAGGCCAGCCCGAGCTTAATCGGGCATTGCCTGCACTCGAAAGAGCCAAGACAGCGGCGGCCGCCGCCAGGGCCGCCGCCTGGGCCGCCGCCAGGGACGCCGGCTGGGACGCCGCCAGGGACGCCGCCTGGGCCACCGCCAGGGACGCCGCCTGGGACGCCGCCTGGGACGCCGCCAGGGCCGCCGCCAGGGACGCCGCCAGGGACGCCGCCAGGGACGCCGCCAGGGCCGCCGCCAGGGACGCCGCCAGGGCCGCCGCCAGGGACGCCGCCTGGGACGCCGCCTGGGACGCCGCCTGGGACGCCGCCAGGGCCGCCGCCAGGGCCGCCGCCAGGGACGCCGCCAGGGACGCGCTTAGTTCAACAAAAAAGGAACTGCAACAATCCGCACTAGCTTTGGTTGGCCGGATGATTGAGGCGCGCGACCCCGATTTGAGAGATGGTGCCTAAGTCATGAACAGCCGCCACGGAATGCAAGAACCTTGGACTGGACACAACGAGGACGTGCTGTTCTGCCAGGATGGCGCACACTATCGCCGGACGCCGATCCTGGAATGTCCACTCTGGCGCCTTTTCGCAATAGGCGCCGCCCTCGTAGCGGTCGGTGTCCTCATAGGGAAGATTTGGTAATGGAAACCATCCCCACACCTTGGCTGATCGGGCTCATCGTGGTGGCGCTGTTGCTTTGGGCGCTGCATATCTCTCACCCACGGGCGGACAAATAAATGGCGCCAGAACGCGGCCAAAGCCTAGTGAAGCCATGATGGACCTTTCCACGAACCATGCCCTGGGCTTCGCGCTGTTCTTTGTCCTTCTCTTTTTCATTATCTGCCGGTGCAAATAATGA
>JANXZN010000011.1 GCA_025355545.1 Rhizobacter sp. | reverse complement strand
CCCAACGTCAATTTCTTCGCTACAGTTTGGTTTCGGCATTGCCCGCTCGTTCATCAAGATTCGACACCTCGATAAACGGGCATCCAAAGGGCAATGCCGTCCTCGTTTCTACGGGGGAGCGTGAAATATCCGGGCTAGCGCAAGAGACCCAGCCTGAGCGCCTTCAGCACCGCCTGGTGCTTGTTGACGCACCCCAGCTTGTGAGTCGCGTTGTTGACGTGAAGAGCTGCCGTGCGCTCGGTGATACCCAGGACGTTTCCCACTTCCCAGGCCGTCTTGCCTTCCATGGTCCAGCGCAGCGACTCCAACTCGCGCGGCGTCAGCGACGGCAATGCGGGGTCGGTTGGGGCGGGCATCAGAATTCGCGATGCGGCATCCTGCGCGTGTACAGCGAACAATTGGAGGTCGGCAACGATCCGGGTCAATTCAGCAGCATCGCATGGCACCGGCTTGTCTCTATCGACGCCTAAGAGGAAGTGGCGTCCCTCCGGCAAGTGAAGTGCCAAACAGATGCCGTTGCTGATCCCGAATCGTGCCTGCTCTTCCCACTTGTCACCCAGGCCGCTGCGAACGTAGGTCGCCTGATCCCAGATGATCGGAACACTCTGGCGCTTGCAGTGCTGCATCACCGGATCGCGGCGGCCATTCTTCGGATTTCGGAATGCTTCCTTGTATTCGCGGGGAGTGTTGTCCACGATGATGAACTCGGGTTCGCCGAGCATGTGATCGATCACGAGCGTTGCCGACACCGTCTCGAACCCGAGCCGCCTCGTGAACCCGACGAGTTCACCCGCGAACTCGTCGCGGTTCCGACTCTTCAGCACTTCCGAGAAACCGCCCTGGAGCATTCCGCCCTTTCGACCTTGTCCGCGCGACCCGTCACACGCCCACACAGACGCCGTGCATCAACCTGACAAGGTTGACAGATGGCAAGACGCGATTGAATCGCCACACTTCGCCCACCAGTCACTTCCTCACGAGGTTCGACCATCGATGCGATGACTTTGCCCGGCGCCATGACCCCCGCATGGATTGTCTACGCGTGGGCCCCGGTATTGTGGCAGGCTGCTCGCGCACCACAATTGCACCTCGTTCACCTCGGCACCAGCGTGTTGACTTTCGGCGACGCCGACGGCCCGTGCAGCGGCCAGACCTTGTGGGGCGACCACTCCGCCGCGTGCGCCGCCGGTGTGGCCTGGGACTGGATCGAGTTGCGGCAAGGCGTCGTCGCGATGTCGGACCCGCTTGGCATGATCACCAACCTGCGCCTGACCGACGCTCAGGGCGAGGTTCTGAGCCAGACGCAGATCGCCGTGTACCTGCACCCACTCGTGCATGCGCTGCCGTGGCAGAGCGAGGTCAAGCGCGCCTTGTGCAAACCGTCCTGAAGCCGGTTGCGGCCGGCCGCAGGAATCCTTTGCACACATATCGAGACCCGCAACTGCCATAGCATGGTGCAGCGGGTCGTTCGCACCGCACCGCGGGGCGCTCGGCCCGCGTTTTCACGTCGAGCGACCGCGCAGACCGGTCGCCGCCACAAGCGATTCGTTGGAACCATGAAAGAATATCGCCTCGTCGCGTGGCCGCAATTGCGCCCCCCGTTCGACCGCATCGCCTACCGACGCATGCTCAGCGACATGTCGCACCGCCACATGACGGTGGCCCAGCTGACCGAGTGCAGCGGCATCCGGCGCCACGACGTCCGTGCGTTTCTCGACATGCTCGATGCGCGCCACCTGATCGCGCAGCGCGAAACCGCGGCCAGCGATTCGCTGTTCGGCTCGCTGCGCCCGCTGGGCGGCTGGCTGCGCCGGGCCCTGGCCGCCGCCCACCTTGACTGACCGGACGAAGTCGCCGCGTTCGCTTCAGTCGGCCAGCAAGCGGTAGCCGACCCCGGTTTCGGTCAGGATGCGGCGCGGCTGCGCCGGGTCTGCCTCCAGCTGCTGCCGCAGCTGCCCCATGTAGACGCGCAGGTAGTGGGTGCGTTCGGCGTGCGCCGGGCCCCGGACTTCGCGCAGCAACGAGCGGTGCGTCAGCACCCTTCCTGCATTCGCGATCAGCACGCCGAGCAGGCAGTACTCGATCGGCGTCAGCTGAACCACCGCGCCGGCACGTTCGACGCGGCGGGTCGCGAAGTCGACCGTGACGTAGGCGAAGCTGTACCGCGGGTCGCCCGACTCGTTCGCCCGCTGGCCGCGGCGCAGTGCGACGCGCACGCGCGCCAGCAGCTGGCCGACGCCGAAAGGTTTGGTCAGGTAGTCGTCCGCGCCGGCATCGCGCTGCCTGCCGGCGTGTACTTCGCGGCGTTTTCGAGCAGGTTGGCAAGCACCCACTCGATCAGCACCGCATCGAAGTTCAGCAGCGGCAGATCGTGCGGCAGCGCCGTGCGCACATGGTGCCCGGCGAGCACGGCACCAACCGACTGCAACGCGCCGCCCACCGCCTCCTCGATCGGTTGCCACTCGCGCTTCAGCCGGACCACGGTGGCCAGCGCCTGCGCGATCTCTCGCGGTTGCAGCGGCAGCGGTGGCGTGCTCGTGACCAGCGTGTCGGCCAGCCCGTACAGCGCCGCCAGCGGTGTGCGCAGGTCGTGCGACAGCCGACAGCAGCGAGTTGCGCAAGCGCTCGGATTCGATCTGCACGGTCGCGCTCTGCGCCACCTCGACGTAGTGCACGCGCTCAAGCGCGATCGCCGTCAGCACCTCAAAGGTCTCGAGCTGCTGACGCTGCTCCGGCACCAGCAGCGGGCGCGCCTGTTCGGGCTGCAGCGCAAGCACGCCGCGGGCGCGCATCGGTGCCTTCAGCGGCAGGTACAGCCAGGCGCTGCCGGGCAAGATGTCGGTGCCCAGCCCGGCCGCCTCGGCGTGGTCCAGCGCCCACTGCGCGGTGCCGATGTCCAGCGTCTCGCGTCGCCCGGCGCCGGCAGCGGCATCCGCAGCCGCTCCTGCAGGTCGAGCACGACCACCTGCGCGCAGGCGTGGAACTCGCGGCCGATCGCGCGCTCGGCGAGCTCGACACACTGCGGCGCCAGCAGCACGATCACGCCCTTGCGCAGCTCGTCGGTCGGCAGCGGAATCCACGCCGAGCCGTGCTTCGGCTCGAGCAGCTTCTTGCCGATCACCTTGCGCTTCATGCCGCGCAGCGATGCGGCCTGCGCCTAGTGTAATGATGCAATCTTGAGGGAACGTAAACGAACCCTGCCACACCAATGATCTACTACAGACTGGTGCGGAGATCGAGAGTGCGAGTTGCCTCTGAGATTGTGCTGTCGGACGAAGAGCGCGAGGTGCTCGACGAGCTGATTCGCTCCAAGCTGACGAGCGTGCGT
>JANXZN010000048.1 GCA_025355545.1 Rhizobacter sp. | reverse complement strand
GCGCAGATGATCGACAAGGGCATCCCGGCCCCAGGCCTGCTGGCGCAAGTGGTCGTCGCCAAGCACGACGACCATCTGCCGCTGTACCGGCAGACCGAGATCTACGCCCGCTCGGGCGTGCATATCGCGCGCTCGAGCATGGCAAGGGGCCACGTAGGGGCCACTTCGTAGCCCAGTGGATCGGCATCTGCGGCGTGCGCCTGGCGCCGCTGGTCGAGGCGCTGAAGGACTTCATCCTCAGTCACAGCGTCATCCACGCCGACGAGACGCCGGTGGCGCTACTCGCACCCGGCAAGGGCAAGACCAAGAAAGCCTATGTGTGGGTGTACCGCACGACCAACTTCGTGTCGCAGCGCGCGGTCTACTACGACTTCTGCAAAGACCGCTCCGGTGAGCATCCGCGGCGCGTGCTGGCCGAATTCGGCGCCACGATGGTCACCGACGATTACTCGGGATATCACGCTCTGCACCGCAGCGGCGTGACCGCGGCGCTGTGCTGGGCTCACGCGAGACGAAAGCTGTTCGAGGCGCACCGAGACACCGGCAGCGAGATTGCCGGGCAAGCGGTCGCGTTGATCGCCAAGTTGTACGAGATCGAACGCGAGGCTCGCGAGCTTGCTCAAGATGCGCGGCAACAGGTTCGACAGCAACGCTCAAAGCCGATCGTCGATGCGCTGCACACTTGGCTCGTGGCAAAACGCTGTGCGCTGGCGAAGGCGGACGTGACTGCCAAGGCGATCGACTATTCGCTGAGCAATTGGACGGCGCTGAGCCACTTCCTGGGCGATGGCAATGTGCCGATCGATAACAACGCGGCCGAGAACTCGGTGCGTCCGCTGGCCGTCGGCCGCCGCAACTGGCTCTTCGTGGGTTCGCAGCAAGCGGGCGAGCGCGCCGGCATCGTGCTGAGCTTGATCGAATCGGCCAAACTCAACGGCCACGATCCGTGGGCCTACTTGAAAGACGTGTTCGAGCGGCTGCCCACGCTGAAGAACGCCGACCTCGCGCAGCTCTTACCGCACAACTGGCGGGCCTCGGTAACCTCCGTCGCCGCAGAGACGCACAGCGCGACGCGCGACGCCGTCGCCGCGTAGCACTCCCTCAGCACATCGCCGTCAACGACGCAAGGGTGTCGTTCGCGGAACGCATACAACACATCGGCGAGCAGGCCAAGCGCATCGACTCGCAGGCGCAGGCCATCAAGTGGCGCGACGCCAAGATCCAGAGCATCACGTTCCAGCTGGCGCGCTTGAAGGCGTGGAAGTTCGGCGCCAAGACCGAAGCCATGAACGCCGAGCAGCGCGAGATCTTCGAGGAGACGCTCGCCGCCGACCAGGCCAGCCTGGAGGCCCAACTCGCGCAGTTGCAAGGCAGCACCCCGAACGGCACCCCAGGCGCTGGCGCAGCCGAGGACAAGAAGCGTCGCCAGCCCAAGCGCGAAGCACTGCCTGAGCACCTGCCGCGCGTGGAGCAGCGCATCGAGCCCGAGGACACGAACTGCCCGGAGCCCGAATGCGGCAAGCCGATGGTGCGTGTCGGCGAGGACATCAGCGAGCGGCTTGACCTCATTGCGGCGCAGTTCTTCGTGCAGCGCCAGATTCGCGGCAAGTGGGCCTGCAAGTGCTGCCAGCTGCTGGTGCAGGAGCCGGCTGCCCCCCAGGTCTTCGACAACGCGCTGCCAACGCCCGGCCTGCAAGCTCATAGCGTCGTCAGCCGCTTCGTCGACCACATCCCCTACTACCGGCAAGAGCAGATCAACGCGCGCGCCGGTGTTCACACGCCGCGCTCGACGTTGGCGGCCTGGGGCGGGCAGACCGCAGCCCAGTTGCTGCCGCTGTACGAGGCGCACCGGGCCTTCGTGCTCGGCTCGCGGGTCGTGCACGCCGACGAGACGCCGATCGCGCTGCTCGACCCCGGCGGGGGCAAGACCAGACGAGCCTCCTACATGTGGGCCTACGCGCGCGGCGCCTTCGAGCCCGAGCCCGGGGTGGTGTTCGACTTCTGCGCCGGGCGCGGGGGTAAATATCCCTTCGAGTTCTTGAAGGGTTGGGCGGGCACGCTGGTGGTCGACGCGTACAGCGGCTACGACGCGGCGCTGTCGCTGGACGGACGCAGCACCGCGTATTGTCTTGCGCACGCGAGGAGGAAGTTCGACGAACTCGTCAAGGCCAACGCCAGTGTCGTGGCCGGCCACGCCATCCAGCGCATCGCATGGCTGTACAGAGTCGAGGCCGACGCGAAGGCGTTGACCGCCGGGCAGCGGCTGCAGATGCGGCAAGAGCGGTCCCAGCCGCTGTGGGACGAGATGCATGTGTGGCTCCAACTCGAGCGCACCCGCGTGCCCGACGGCAGCGCCATCGCCAAGGCGATCGACTACAGCTTGAACCACTGGATCGGGCTCGGGCGATTCTTGCTCGACGGCGATGTGCCGATCGACAACAACCATGTCGAGAACCGAATTCGGCCCTGGGCCCTTGGCAGGCGCAACTGGCTCTTCATCGGCAGCCAGTTGGCGGGCGAACGGGCCGCGGTGGTGATGAGCCTGCTGCAGTCGGCCAAGCTCAACGGGCACGAGCCTTGGGCCTATCTCAAGGACGTGCTCACGCGGCTGCCAATGCAGTTGAACAGCCGGATCGAGGAGTTGCTGCCCCACCAGTGGCAGCCCGGCGGCTGAAACCGAGCAGCTCGGACCGGCACGGCCCGTCGCGAAGGCCAGCGCCCGCCTGAGCATCGAGGCGATCGCCACGCCGACGCTCAGCCAATGCGCGACCAACGCCGTCGCCGCCGCGCAAACCGCATCCACCATGTTCGCCATGAACGCGATGCTCGGGCGTCACGCGGCTCAACTCAAGATGCCACGGCCAGACGCATACACTGTACAGGTCCAGGATCAGGTACAGATGGAACCAACGCCCGAGCACCTGCGCGGGCAGGTACGTCATGTCCCAGCACCACACCTGTCGCGGTGCGGCAGCGATGTGGGTCGTGGGCGGGCGCACGGCCCTGGGCGCCTTGGCGCGGCCACGATGCGCGGTCTGCCCCTGCGCACGCAGCACGCGGGTGAAGCTGGATTCGCTGGCCAAGTACACGCCTTCGTCGGCGAGCATGGGCACGATGCGCGCCGGGGGCACGGCGGCGAAGCGCGGCTCGTTGGCCACGGCAAGCAGCCGCGCGCGCTCGTCCTGGCTC
>JANXZN010000423.1 GCA_025355545.1 Rhizobacter sp. | reverse complement strand
CGGCTACACGAAGCGCATCGTCGACCTGCTCGAGCCCATCGTCGGGCGCGACAACCTGCGCGCCACCGTGGCCGCCGCCATCGATTTCTCGCAGACCGAGGCGACCTCGGAAGAGTTCAAGCCGAACCAGGGCGCGCAGGCCCAGGTCTCGATCCGCAGCCAGCAGGTCTCGGAGCAGAACAGCGCCGCCGGCGCGCAGCCCAGCGGCGTGCCGGGCGCAGCCTCGAACCAGCCGCCGGTGCCCGCGACCGCACCGCTCGTCGGCGCCGCCGCACCACTGCAGACCGCCCAGCCCGGTGGCGGTGCCGGCGCCAGCGGGCGCCGCGACGCGACCACCAACTACGAGGTCGACAAGACCGTGCGCGTGACGCGCAACGCCAGCGGCAACATCAAGCGGCTGAACGCCGCGGTCGTCGTCAACAACCGCTCGGTGACCGACGCGAAAGGCAAGACCACGCAGGTGCCGCTGTCGGGCGAAGAGATCGACAAGCTGAGCGCACTGGTGCGCGAGAGCATCGGCTTCAGGCAGGACCGCGGCGACTCGGTCAAGGTGATCAATGCGCCGTTCAAGGTCGAGACGGTCACGAACGTCGAGCTGCCGCTGTGGAAGCAGCCCGGCGTGATCGACCTGCTGCGCAGCCTGGCCGTGCCGGCCGGGCTGGCGCTGATCGGGATGCTGGTGTTCTTCGGCCTGGTCCGCCCGGCGCTGAAGGCCGCGCTGGCGCCGGCCCCGGCCCCCGCGCCCGGCGCCAAGCTGAGCGCCGTCGTCGACGACCGGCAGGAGCTGCCGGCGCTGCCGGCGCCGCAGAGCTTCCAGCACCTGGCCGGCGCACGCGCGCTGGCCAAGGACAACCCGGCCGCGGTGGCGGGCATCGTGCGCGGCTGGGTCAACGGCGAGGCCGTGCCGGCCAAGGCCTGACGCGCGCGAACAGAACGAGAAATCCAAGGAGCAGTACGTGGACGACCAAGGCCTGGAGAACGCAGCCATCCTGTTGATGTCGCTCGGCGAGGAGGAAGCCGCCGGCGTCTTCAAGCACCTGAGCCCGAAGGAGGTGCAGGGCCTGGGCGAGACGATCCAGAAGATGAAGTCGATCCCGCGCGAGCGCGTCGACAAGGTGCTGGCGATGTTCAACAACGTCGCCGCCGAGCAGAGCAATCTCGTTTCCGACACCGACGAGTACGTCAAGAGCGTGCTGCGCAAGGCGCTCGGCGACGACAAGGCGAACCTGCTGATCGACCGCATCATGCAGGGCAGCGGCGACACCGCCGGCATCGAGAGCCTGAAGTGGATGGACCCGGCCTCGGTCGGCGAGCTGCTGCGCGCCGAGCACCCGCAGATCGTCGCGGCGATCCTCGTGCACCTCGACTACGACCAGGCCGCCGATGTGCTGAAGACCTTCACCGAGCGCCAGCGCAACGAGGTGCTGGTGCGCGTGGCCACGCTCGACGGCATCCAGCCCTCCGCGCTGAAGGACCTGAACGAGGTGATGGGCAAGGTCCTGGCCGGCGGCGAGAAGATGCGCAAGACCACGCTGGGCGGCGTCAAGGCGGCGGCCGAGATGATCAACCTGATGGGCACGAGCGTCGAGACCGCGGTGCTCGACTACATCCGCGAAGCCGACAACGACCTGGCGCAGAAGATCATGGACAACATGTTCACCTTCGACGACCTGGAGAAGATCGACGACAAGGGCATTCAGGCGCTGCTCAAGGAAGTGCAGTCCGAATCGCTGGTGATCGCGCTGAAGGGCGCGACGCCCGAGATGCGCGAGAAGGTGTTCAGGAACATGTCCACGCGCGCCGCCGAGACGCTGCGCGAAGACCTGGAATCGCGCGGCCCGGTGCGCGTCTCCGAGGTCGAGGCCGAACAGAAGGAAATGCTGAAGGTGGTGCGCCGCCTGGCCGACGAAGGCCAGATCGTTCTGGGCGGCGGGGGCGACGATGACTTCCTCTGACTTGCGCGATCCGACGCCGGGCCGCCCCGAGGCGGATGGAGCCAAGCGCCACGAAGGGGCCCCTGCGTGGCCCATGGGGCAAGAGCGAAGCGACAGGGGGGCCCCGTTTCGCACCAAAAACATTGCGTCGCCCAACGAAGCCGCACGCGGCGCCTATGCCCGCTTCATCCCGCGCGAGGAACTGGGCGGCTTCGCAGTCTGGCAACCCGGCGACCTGGCCGGCGGCCCGGCGCCGCAGGCCAACGTGCAGCGCGCGCCCGGCGAGGCGCCGAAGGCCGACGCCGCGGCCGAGCTCGCCGTGCAGCTCAAGGCCGCGCGCCAGTCCGGCTACCAGGACGGCTACCGCGACGGCCTGGTCGCGCTCGACGGCTTCAAGCAAAGCTTCGCGACCCAGACCACGGCACAGATCGGCGCCCTGCTGGGCTCGCTCGGCGACGAATTCGGCGGCCTGCAGCAGGACATGGCGCGCACGCTGGCACTGTCGGCCACGCAGCTGGCGCGCCAGATCGTGCGCGCCGAACTCGCGAGCCAGCCGGTGCTGATCGCCAAGGTCGCACAGGAAGCGATCGACACGCTGCTGCTCAGCGCGAAGCACATCACGCTGCGCGTGCATCCCGACGACCAGCCGTTCGTCGCGCAGGGCGCGGCCGAGGTGCTGGCCGCGCGCGGCGCGCGGCTGCTCGCCGACGCGTCGGTGTCGCGCGGCGGCTGCGTGGTCGAATCCGACATCGGCGTGATCGACGCCAGCCTCGAGACGCGCTGGCGTCGCGCCGCCGCGTCGCTCGGTTGCGACGACGCCTGGGACACCGGCGCGGCCCCGGCCGACACGGGTGCGCCGGTATGATCGGCGCCCGCCAGGAAACCCTGCCGCTCGCGAATGCCGAGAAGTGGCGCCGCTACCTCGCCGACATGCGCAGCTTCTCGGCCGACAAGGTCGCGCTCGAAACCCAGGGCCTGCTGGTGCGCGTGACCGGCCTCGTGCTCGAGGCCGCCGGCATCCGCGTGCCGGTCGGCTCGGTCTGCGAGGTGCGCATGGAGGGCCAGACACCGGTCATCGCCGAGGTCGTCGGCTTCTCGGGCGACCGCGCCTACCTGATGCCCACCGGCGACGTCGCCGGCCTGATGAGCGGCGCACGCGTCGTGCCGCGGCCTTCGCCGGTGGTGCCGATGAAGCTCGGTGCCGCGAACCACCCGTGGCGCCGCAACGAGGACCGCACCCTGCACCTGCCGGTCGGCGACGGCCTGCTCGGCCGGGTCGTCGATTCGCACGGCCACCCGATGGACCGCAAGGGGCCGATCGAGCACGTCCACAACGAGCCGCTGACACGCCGCCCGATCAACGCGATGGACCGCGACCCGGTGCGCACGCCGCTGGACACCGGCGTGCGCGCGATCAACGCGATCCTCACGGTCGGCCGCGGCCAGCGCATCGGGCTGTTCGCCGGCACCGGCGTGGGCAAGTCGGTGCTGCTCGGGATGATGGCGCGCTACACCGCGGCCGACGTGATCGTCGTCGGGCTGATCGGCGAGCGCGGCCGCGAGGTCAAGGAATTCATCGAGGACATCCTCGGCGTCGAGGGCATGCGCCGCTCCGTCGTCGTCGCCGCGCCGGCCGATGCGCCGCCGCTGGTGCGCATGCAGGGTGCGAACTACGCCACCGTGATCGCTGAACATTTTCGCGATCGCGGGCTGAACGTGCTCTTGCTGATGGATTCGCTGACGCGCTACGCGATGGCGCAGCGCGAGATCGCGCTGGCGATCGGCGAGCCGCCCGCCACCAAGGGCTACCCGCCGAGCTGCTTCGCGAAGCTGCCGCAGCTGGTCGAACGCAGCGGCAACGGCAGGGCTCTTGACCAAGATGGCGGCGGCGGCTCGATCACGGCGATCTACACCGTGCTGTCCGAAGGCGACGACCAGCAGGACCCGATCGCCGATGCCGCGCGCGGCATCCTCGACGGCCACATCGTGCTGTCGCGCGAGCTCGCCGAGGCCGGCCACTACCCGGCGATCGACATCGAGAAATCGGTGTCGCGGGTGATGACCAGCGTCGCGACGGGCGAGCACGTCGAAGCGGCGCGGCGCTTCCGCCAGCTGCACGCGCGCCACAACAAGGCGCGCGACCTGATCCAGCTCGGCGCCTATGCGCCCGGCCACGACAGCGAACTCGACACCGCCGTGCGCCTGCACGACCCGATGACCGCGCTGCTGCAGCAGGGCATGCACGAGAGCGCCGCGCTCGACGCCAGCCTGCGCCAGCTGCGCGCGGTGATCGGCCAATGAGGAAACATATGTCGACAACTTCTTCGCGGGGGATCGGCTGCGGTACTCGGCAGCCGAGGGGCTCCAATGACTGATCTGCAACCCCTGACCCTCCTGCTCGGCCAGAGCGAGCGCCAGCGCGACGCGGCGCTCGCCGAGCACCAGCGCGCGCAGATTGCGAGCGACGCCGCCGCCGGCCAGGCCGAGCAGCTGCGCAACTACCGGCGCGAATACGAGCAGCGCTGGAGCGCGCAGTTCGCGCGCCGCGGCCAGATCGAGCTGGTGCACTGCTACCAGAGCTTCATGGCGCGGCTGACCCAGGCGGTCGAGCAGCAGGCGCGCGTCGCCGAGCACGCGGCGCAGCAGCTCGAACGCGCACTCGCCGCGCTGCGCACGGCGGAGATGCGCTGCGCCTCGGTGCGCAAGCTGATCGAACGCCGCGTGCTCGAGCAGCGCGTCGCGACCGACCGCCGCGACCAGAAACAGACCGACGAGGCCGCCACGCGCGCGGCCTGGGTGCGCATCGGCGCGACGCGCCCGTCGCCGCTGATGTGATCCCGGAGAACGCCATGCTGATGATCAACGCCACCGCGCTGCGCCCTTCGATGAACGGCGCCGCCGCGCCGCCAGCCAGCGGCGGCGACCCGGCGGGTTTCGCGTCGCTGCTGCGCCAGACCCGGGCCGCGCCGGCGCCGGCATCGCCGAGCGCACCGACCGAGCCGGCCCCCAGCGCCGCCGACGCGACACAAGCCTGCGACACCCCGGCACCGGCCGAAGCGCCCGCAGCGCAGGAGCCACACGAGCCACACGAGCCGCAGGAATCCGACCCGGCCCGGCGCACCCGCGCGCTGTCGAAGAACCCGCTGCACACCGGTGATGCCGCGGGCCCGACCCGGCGCGCCGCGCCGCGCGCCGACCCGGCGACGGCAGCGCCGCGCGAAACCAGACCAGCCGAGTCGCCCACGGGCGTGCCGGCGCCTTACCCCGGCGCCGTCGAGCCGACGCTCGACCCGGGCGTCACGCACTGGCTCGCGGCCCTGCAGCACGCGCCAGCAGCCCCCCACGCGACCGGCCGCAGCGCCGACGCGGCGCCTGTCGACCGCGCCGCCGAGACCGCCCCCGACACCGCGGACAGCGGCCGCGCGCGCGCGCGTAGTGGAGGCCCGGGCCCGGCCGAGCTGAAGGCCGATGCCGACACGACCGACGAAGCCGCCGCGCAGAGCCGCGCCGCGCTCGCCGACGCGTCGCGTGCCGGCCGGTTCGCGACGGCGCTGGCCGAGCACGAGCCGCGCGAGAAGACACTGGCAACGCCGACCAGCGCCGCGACCGGCGCCACGGACACGACCGCGCTGAACGCCGCCGCGCTCGCCGCTGCGCCGCGCGGCGCCGCCGAGCTGGCCGCGCCGGCCGCCGTCAGCGTGGCCGCGCCGGTCGGCGCGCCCGACTTCGCGCATGAGCTGGGCCTGAAGCTCAGCGTGCTGGCGCGCGACGGCGTACAACAGGCCGAGCTGCACCTGAACCCGGCCGACATGGGGCCGGTCTCGGTGCAGATCGTGATGGACGGAACGCAGGCGCGCATCGATTTCGGCGCCGACATGGCCGCCACGCGCCGGGCGATCGAGGCCGGCCTGCCCGAGCTCGCCAGCGCGCTGCGCGATGCCGGCTTCACGCTCGCCGGCGGCGGCGTCTCGCAGCACGCCGGCGGGCGCGGCGGCGGCGGCGATGCGAACGCGGGCGGCGATCCGGGCCGGCGCCGCAACGCCGACGAAAGCACCGTGCAGCGCGTCGGCGCGGCGGCGCGGCGCATCGTCACCGCGGGCGGCGTCGACCTGTTCGCATAGGGTCGGGCAGGCCCGCGCGCTGGCGCCGTACTGGGCGCCTTCTCCCCCCCTTATCCCGGCTTAAGTTGCGGGCATCGTTTCCATAATTTCCTTCATGCCACCACGCGCTGCGAGCCCATCGCGGCGCACCGGTGGCGACTCCCAAGAATCGAAGGAATGACGATGTCCGCTGCCGCTGCCCCCACTGTCGACGCCGACGCCGGCGCCGCCGTGCCCGTGAAGAAGGGCAAGAAGAAGCTGATCATCATCGCCGCCGCAGTGTTGCTGCTGCTGATGGTCGCCGGTGCGGGCACGACCGTGTTCCTGAAGAAGCGCGCCGCGCATGCTGCCGAAGCCGGTACCGAGACCAGCGCGCAGGCCGATGCGCAGCATGCCAAGCCCGACCTGAAGCACCCGCCCACCTTCCTGCCGCTCGACCCGTTCGTCGTGAACCTGTCCGACAAGGACGCCGATCGCTACGCGCAGATCGGCATCACCTTCGAGGTCGAGGACGCCAAGTTCGCCGAGCAGATGAAGGCCTTCATGCCGGCGATCCGCAACGGCATCCTGATGATCCTGTCGCACAAGGCTTCGCCCGAATTGCTCGGCCGCGCCGGCAAGGAGCTGCTCGCCGCCGAGATCCTGCACGAGGCGTCGCGCACGATGGGGATCGAGGTCGAGGAGCCGGAACCCGTGCTCGAGAAGAAGGCCGAGGCCGAGGCCGACAAGGCCGCAGCCGACGACCCGGAACCGGTCGCGAAGAAGGCCGCGAAGAAAGCGCCTTCCGAGCCGAACCCGATCAGGCACGTGCACTTCTCGAACTTCATCGTCCAATGAAGCACCTCGCGACCCAAAACGCGCGGGCCGGGCGCCGGCCCGCTCCCGGGCGGGCCCGCATCCCCTCGGGGAATCGGGCGATGCACCCATCGCACGAGGGGCGCCCACTCCCATGAATCGGCAGATTCTTTCGCAGGACGAAGTCGACGCGCTGCTGCAGGGCATCACCGGCGAGAGCCAGAAGCTCGACGAGGTGCCGGTCGACGACGGCGCGGTCCGCGACTACGACCTGGCGAGCCAGGAGCGGATCGTGCGCGGGCGCATGCCCACGATGGAGATCATCAACGAACGCTTCGCGCGCAACATCCGCATCGGCCTGTTCAACTTCATCCGCAAGAGCCCGGAAATCTCGATCGGCAGCATCAAGGTGCATAAGTACAGCGCCTTCCTGCGCGAGATCGTGGTGCCGACCAACTTCAACATCGTCAGCGTGCGGCCGCTGCGCGGCTCGGGGCTGATCGTGTGCGACCCGGCGCTGGTGTTCGCGGTCATCGACGCGCTGTTCGGCGGCGCCGGCAAGTACCACACCCGCATCGAGGGCAGAGACTTCTCGCCCACCGAGCAGCGCATCATCGGCCGCCTGGTCGATGTCATCACGGCCGAGTACAAGAAGGCCTGGACCGGCATCTACCCACTCGAACTCGACTACCAGCGCTCGGAGATGCAGCCGCAGTTTGCGAACATCGCGACACCGAGCGAGATCGTCGTCGCCACCAGCTTCACGCTCGAGATCGGCGATACCAGCGGCACGATCCACTTCTGCATCCCGTACGCGACGCTCGAGCCGATCCGCGACGTGCTGTATTCGACGATCCAGGGCGACGCGGCCGAGCCGGACCGGCGCTGGGTCAACCTGATGAAGCAGCAGATCCAGTCGGCCGAGGTCGAGCTGATCGCCGAGCTGGCGCAGGCGCCGGCCACGGTCGAGCAGCTGCTGTCGTTCAAGGTCGGCGACTTCGTCGAGCTCGACCTGCATCAGGCGATCCAGGCCAAGGTCGCCGGGGTGCCGGTGTTCGACTGCCACTACGGCACGTCCAACGGCAAGTACGCATTGAAAGTCAACCAACTGCTGACCAACGCCGAACAGGGTTGGCTGGGAGAATCACATGTCAGCTGAAAACACCGCCCCGGCCGAAGACGCAGACGCGATGGCCGCCGAATGGGCCGCCGCGCTGGCCGAGTCGAAGCCCGAAACGGCCTCCGAGGTGCACGCGCCGGCCGACCAGGTCGCGCCCGCCGCGTTCCAGAACTTCGCGCCCACCGGCGCCACCAGCGCCGGCAACGACATCAACATGATCCTGGACATCCCGGTGCAGCTCACCGTGGAGCTGGGCCGCACGCGCATCCCGATCAAGCACATCCTGCAGCTCGCGCAGGGCTCGGTGGTCGAGCTCGAGGCGATGGCGGGCGAGCCGATGGATGTGCTCGTCAACGGCTACCTGATCGCGCAGGGCGAGGTCGTGGTCGTGAACGACAAGTTCGGCATCCGCCTGACCGACATCGTCACGCCGAGCGAGCGCATGCGCCGCCTGAGCCGGAGCTGAACCCGCATGGCGATGTCGAATGGATTGAACTCGCTGCTGTGGTTCGTCGCGATCATCGTGATGATCCCGGTGGCGCTGTGGCTGCTCAAGCGCACGCCGATGGGAAGCGCCGGCGGCAACGGCGCAATGCGCAGCGTGGCCGCGCTGCCGCTGTCGGCGAGCCAGCGCATCGTGATGGTCGAGGTCGGCCAGGGCGACACGCGCCGCTGGCTGGTGCTGGGCGTGACGGCGCAGAACATCACGGCCCTGTACTCGCTGGCGCCGCAGAAGGACGATGAGGCGGCGCCGGCACCGGCTGCGCCCGCGACCGCGACCGGGTTCGCGCAACTGCTGGGCCGGCTGCGGCAGCAAAGGGGGAACGCCGGTGAGCGCTGAGCGCCCTCTTCTTGCGGCGCGTGTGCACCGGCTCGGCAGGCTCGCGGCCTTGACGGTGTTGTCGGCCGTTCCGACGCTCGCTGTAGCGCAATCGTCGAGCGGCGCGAGCCTGCCGCTGGTGATCGGCCAGGGCGCGGGCGGCACCAGCTACTCGGTGCCGATCCAGACCCTGCTGTTCTTCACCGCGCTGTCGTTCCTGCCCGCGGTGCTGCTGCTGATGACCGGCTTCACGCGCATCGTGATCGTGCTGAGCCTGCTGCGCCAGGCGATCGGCACGCAGGCGGCGCCGCCGAACCAGGTCGTGATCGGCCTCTCCCTGTTCCTGACCTTCTTCGTGATGGGCCCGACGATCGACAAGGTCTACGCCGACGCGTACCAGCCCTATTCCGAGAACAGAATCGCCTTCGACGAGGCGCTCAAGCGCGGCGAAGTGCCGATGCGCGCCTTCATGCTCAAGCAGACGCGCCAGGCCGACGTGATGCTGTTCGCCAAGCTCGCCAAGGTCGACCCGGCGGTGAAGACCGCCGACGTGCCGTTCAAGGTGCTGGTGCCGGCCTTCGTGACGAGCGAGCTGAAGAGCGCGTTCCAGATCGGCTTCCTGATCTTCATCCCGTTCCTGATCATCGACATGATCGTCGCCAGCGTGCTGATGTCGCTGGGCATGATGATGCTGTCGCCGGTGCTGATCGCGCTGCCGTTCAAGCTGATGCTGTTCGTGCTCGCCGACGGCTGGAATTTGCTTCTGGGCTCGCTCGCAGCGAGCTTTGCGAGCTGACGCGAGACCGGTCGAGCTTCAACCCCTGAACCCGAGCCTCCGATGGATGCCACCCAAGTCTTCACCGCCGGCCAGCAAGGCCTGTACATCCTGCTACTGGTCTCGGCGCCGATCCTGATCAGCGTGCTGCTGATCGGCCTGATCGTCAGCATCTTCCAGGCCGCCACGCAGATCCACGAAGCGACCCTGTCCTTCGTGCCCAAGATCATCGGCGCGGTCGCGGTGCTCGCGATCGCCGGGCCCTGGATGCTGACGACGCTGGTCGAGTACATCCAGCGCACCTTGCAGGCCATCCCGGGCGCGGTCGGCTGATCGCTGTGCGCTGACCGCAGGAGTTCGCGCGGTGCTGACCTTCACCGACACCCAGGTCCTGGCCTGGATCACGCCGCTGCTGTGGCCGTTCCTGCGCGTGCTCGCGCTGTTCGGCGCGCTGCCGGTGTTCGCGCAGCGCGGCGTGCCGGCGCGCGTGCGCGTCGCGCTCGCGTTCCTGATCGCGTTCTGCGCGCAGGCCACCTTGCCACCGATGCCGGTCATCCCGCTCGATTCGGCGCCGGCCGCGCTGGCGGTGGTGCAGCAGCTGCTGATCGGCCTGTCGCTCGGCTTCGCGGTGCGCATCGTGTTCAGCGCGGTCGAGTTCGCGGGCGAGATGATCGGGTTGCAGATGGGCCTGAACTTCGCCGGCTTCTTCAACCCGATGACCGGGGGCGAGGCGACCGCGACGAGCCGCTTCTTCGGCGTCTCGGTGAGCTGGCTGTTCATCGTCACCGGCGGGCATCTGATGCTGATCGCCGCGGTGGTGCAGAGCTTCGATGCCTTTCCGGTCGGCCCCGAACCGTTCGCGTTCCTGCGCGCGGTGCAGCCGCAGGTCTGGGGCGCCGAGGTGTTCCGCCTGGGGCTGTGGATCGCGCTGCCGATGATCGCGATGCTGCTGTTCGTGAACCTGGTGCTGGGCATCATCTCGCGCGTCGCGCAGCAGATGAGCATCTTCTCGATCGGCTTTCCGATCACGGTGTCGGTCGGGCTGGTCGGCATGCTGCTGACGCTGCCGATGATGCAGATGCCGTTCACGATGGCGCTGGAGCGGATGCTGCAGTACTTCCGCTAGCCCCGGCGCGCTCGCACCACGCAGCAGCCGGCGCGCTACGCTCGCGGCGTCCACCTACCGACCCCCCACTGCCGGCTCGACACCGTGGTGCTGCTCGGTTCGATCGCGAGCCAGCAAGCACCCGGGTCACGCGCATGGTTCGGCATCGGCGCGACCGCGGCGAGCTTGGTCCGGTTCTTCGGGCTGGGCTTCGGTGCGCGCGCGTTGCGCGGCGTGTTCGCGCGGCCGCTCGCGTGGAAGCTGCTCGACGCGGCCATCGCGCTGGTGATGCGGGCGATCGCCGCGTCGCCGCTGCGCGGGCGCTGAACGGAAGGGAACGGCCGCCGCGGCGCGTTCTCGCATCAGCAGCGAGCCGCGTTCACTTGATCCTGACCCAGGCCCACTCCAACCAGTTGTCGGCGCGGTGCACGACCTCGACATTCGCGCGCGTCGCCCACGGGATGAACTGACGGTGCAGCGGGATGTGGTGCACCTGCTCGTTGTGCTCCTTGATCGCGGCCTTGATCAGCGCCTCGCGCTTGACCGGGTCGGCCTCCTTGCTCGACTGCGCGGCGAGCTGGTCCATCTTCGGGTTGTTGACCTGGCCGTAGTTGAACTGGCCCACGCCGCCGGCGCCGCGGGTGCGGTAGATCGGCGTCAGCACGGTTTCGGCGTCGGTCACGGCACCGCCCCAGCCCAGCATGTACATCGAGGTGTCGAGATTGCCGAGCTTGGCGAAGTAGACCGAGCGCGGCATCGTGTTGACGCGCACCTTCATGCCCAGCCGCGCCCACATCGAGGCCAGCGTCTTGCAGATCTCCTCGTCGTTGACGTAGCGGTCGTTCGGACAGTCGAGCGTGAACTCGAAGCCGTCGGCGTAGCCGGCGGCCGTCATCAGCTTCTTCGCGGCGGCCAGGTCGAAGGGCAGGCGCTTCTCGAGCGCCGGGTCGTTGTAGGTGCCCAGCGGCGAGGGCGTGACCGCGCCGGTGGGCGCCGCCTGGCCGCGCATCAGCTTGGTCTTGATGCTCTCTTCGTCGACCGCCTGGTACAGGGCCTGGCGCACGCGCTGGTCCTTGAACGGGTTCTTGCCCTTCACGCTGCTGTACAGCAGCTCGTCGCGGCCCTGGTCCATGCCGATGAAGATGATGCGGGTCTCGGGGCCGTCGATGATCTTCACGTTCGCGGTGTTGCGCAGGCGCGGCGTGTCGGCGGGCGGCGGATCGAGCACGAAGTCGAGCTCGCCCGAAATCAGCGCGGCCACCCGCGTCGAGTTGCTCTTGATCGGTGTGTAGATCACGTCCTGCACGTTGCCATCGAACTTGCCCCACCAGTTCGGGTTGCGCTTGTAGACGGTCTTCACGTCCGGCTGGCGCGAGACCAGCATGTACGGGCCGGTGCCGTTGGCGTTCAGCGCGGCGTAGCTCTGCTCGCCGGCGTTGAAGTCCTGCGGGCTGGTGACCTTGTTCTTCTCGCACCAGGCCTTGCTCATGATGAAGATCGTGTTGGCGTGCTGCAGGAAGATCGGGTCGACGTCCTTCAGGTTGAACTCGACGGTCAGGTCGTCGATCTTCTTCGGCTCGCCGATCGCGTTCGCGTGCTGCAGGAAGATC
>JANXZN010000408.1 GCA_025355545.1 Rhizobacter sp. | reverse complement strand
CAAAGCCAGACGCACGCTCGTCAGCTTGGAGCGAATCAGCTCGTCGAGCACCTCGCGCTCTTCGTCCGACAGCACAATCTCAGGGGCAACTCGCACTCTCGATCTCCGCACCAGTCTGCAGTAGATCATTGGTGTGGCGGGATTCATTTAAGTTCCCTTTAGAATGCGACACTACACTAGACGTGCGAGGTACGCTGCGCGCTCTGCTCGCTTGGAATCCGCTTCAACAGAGGAACGCGCGGCGCCGATTTCGGCGTCGAGGCGAACCAGAAGCCTCGACCCCTTCACTGCATCAAACATTTCATCGCCTCCCGATACCGCCTAGAAGTATGTGCGACAACGTCCTCCGGGAGCGCGGGCGCCGGCGCGCGTTTGTCCCACGGTTGGCCGTTGACGGTCGCCCCCTCGAGCCAGTCGCGCACAAACTGCTTGTCGTAGCTCGGCGGGTTGGACCCTTCGACGTAATCGTCGAGCGGCCAGTAGCGCGACGAATCGGGTGTGAGCACCTCGTCCATCAGCACGAGCGCGCCGTCGGCGTCGAGTCCGAATTCGAACTTGGTGTCGGCGATGATCAGGCCCTTGGACAACGCCAGCTCGGCGGCGGTCGTGTACAGGCGGATCGACACATCGCGCACCTTCACGGCCATCGCCTCGCCGATGAGTTCGCTCATGCGCGCGAAGTCGATGTTCTCGTCGTGGTCGCCAGCCTCGGCCTTGGTCGCCGGCGTGAAGATCGGCTGGGGCAGCTTGCTCGCATTCTTCAAACCCGGGGGCAGTTCCACGCCGCAGACCGACTCGCTCTGCCGGTACTCCTTCCAGCCACTTCCCGCGAGGTAGCCGCGCACCACCGCCTCGATCGGCAGCGGGCGCAGCCGTTTGACGAGCATCGAACGTCCTCGCACCTGCGCCCGCTCATCGGCACTCACGACGCTTTGCGGGTCGTCGCCTGTCAGGTGGTTCGGCACGATGTGGCCCAGGTGCGCGAACCAGAACAGCGCCATCTGCGTCAGCAGTTCACCCTTGCCTGGAATGCCCTCCCCCATCACCACATCGAACGCACTCAGCCGGTCGGTGGCGACCATCAGCATCCGATCCTCGCCGACGCCGTAGTTGTCGCGGACCTTGCCGCGCGCGAGCAGCGGCAGCGAGGTGATCGTGGTGGTCAGCAGCGCGGCGTTCATGGCGTCCTTTTGTCGGGGCGCAAGCACCTCGATACGGTCGAGAAACGGGAGCGGGATTCGATGCGCGATTGTAGTGAGCGCCCCAAAGGCAAAACCCGACCGAAGCCGGGTTCGCGGGGCCGGTGCGCGCGGCGTCAGACCACGGTCTGCGCCAGTTCGCCGCTCGCATATCGCTGCGCCACCTGGGTCAGCGATTGGGCCTTGACCTTGCCGCCCTGGCCCTCGCAGCCGAACTCGACATAGCGCTGGCGACAGATCTTCTTGGCCGCTTCGCGCGCCGGCTTCAGGTAGTCGCGCGGGTCGAACTTGTCGGGGTTGCGCGCCATGTACTGACGGATCGCCGCCGTCATGGCCAGCCGCACATCGGTGTCGATGTTGATCTTGCGCACGCCGTGCTTGATCGCCTCCTGGATCTCCTCGACCGGCACGCCGTAGGTCTCTTTCATGTTGCCGCCGTATTCGCGGATCACCGCCAGCAGGTCCTGCGGCACGCTGCTCGAGCCGTGCATCACCAGGTGCGTGTTCGGGATGCGCTGGTGGATCTCCTTGATGCGGCCGATCGCGAGGATGTCGCCGGTCGGCTTGCGCGTGAACTTGTAGGCGCCGTGGCTGGTGCCGATCGCGATCGCGAGCGCGTCGAGCTGCGTGCGCTTGACGAAATCGGCGGCTTCTTCCGGGTCGGTCAGCAGCTGCGCCATCGTCATGGTCGACTCGGTGCCGTGGCCGTCTTCCTTGTCGCCGCGCATGGTCTCGAGCGAGCCGAGGCAGCCGAGTTCGCCTTCGACCGTCACACCGAGCTTGTGCGCCATGTCGACGACCTTGCGCGTCACATCGACGTTGTAGTCGAAGCTGGCGATCGTCTTGCCGTCGGCCTGCAGCGAGCCGTCCATCATCACCGAGCTGAAGCCCAGCTCGATCGCGCCCTTGCAGACCTCGGGGCTCTGCCCGTGATCCTGGTGCATCACCAGCGGGATGTGCGGCCACGATTCGACCGCAGCCTGGATCAGGTGCTTGATGAAGGGCTCGCCGGCGTACTTGCGTGCGCCCGCACTCGCCTGCAGGATCACCGGCGCGCCGACCTCGTCGGCCGCGCTCATCACGGCCTGGACCTGCTCGAGGTTGTTGACGTTGAACGCGGGGATGCCGTAGCCGTTCGCGGCGGCGTGATCCAGCAATTGACGCATCGAAACGATTGGCATGGCGGGCTCCTGAGGTCAGATCTGCGAGTGGCGTGAAATCACGCCGTAACGGGGCAAATTGTAGCGAGCGCACTAGCCCACGCGTTCGGCGCGGTAACCTTCGGCGCGCATCGCGGTCAGGATCTGCTCGATGTGCGCGACCCCGCGCGTCTGCACCACGACCTCGATCTGCGCCCGTTCCACCGACAGCGACGAGAACGCGCGCTGGTGCTGCACCTCGTCGATGTTGGCGCCGAGCCTGCCGAGCAGCGTGGCGACGTTCGCGAGCGCGCCCGGCACGTCGCGCACGTCCAGGCGCAGCCGCGCCAGGCGGCCCGACTTGACCATGCCGCGCTCGATAATCTCGGCCAGCACCAGCGGCTCGATGTTGCCGCCGCACAGGATCAGGCCTACGTTGCGACCCTGGAAGCGCGCGCCGTGCTTCATCAGCGCCGCCAGGCCGACCGCTCCGGCGCCCTCGACCACGGTCTTCTCGATCTCAAGCAGCATCAGGATCGCCTGCTCGATGTCGTCCTCGCCGACCAGCAGCACGTCGTCGACGAGGCTGCGGATCAGCGGCAGGGTCAGCGCGCCCGGCGACTTGACGGCGATGCCGTCGGCGATCGTCGCCTGCGCGCTTTCGCGCTGGCCGCCGTACTTCGCGTTCCAGGCCGCCGGGAAGCGTTCGGTCTGCACGCCGATCACCTCGATGTCGGGCCGCAGCGCGCGCGCCGCGGTCGCGACGCCGGCGATCAGGCCGCCGCCGCCGATCGCGACCACCAACGTGTCGATCTGCGGTTGCTGCGCCAGCATCTCCAGCGCGATCGTGCCCTGCCCCGCCATCACCGCGAGATCGTCGTACGGGTGCACCAGCGTCAGGCCGCGCTCGCGCGCGAGTTGCAGGCCGTGGGCGCGGGCGTCGTCGAAGGTGTCGCCCTCGAGCACGACCTCGGCACCGAAGCCGCGCGTGCGTTCCACCTTCACGGCCGGCGCGAAACGCGGCATCACGATCGTCGCCGGGATGCCCATGCGTTGCGCGTGGTACGCCACACCCTGCGCGTGGTTGCCGGCCGAGACCGCGAGAACGCCGCTGGCGCGCTCGGCCGCGGTCAACTGCGCCATCTTGCTGAGCGCGCCGCGCTCCTTGAACGAGGCGGTGAACTGCAGGTTCTCGAACTTCAGGAACACCTCGCAGCCGGCCAGCGCCGACAGGGTGCGCGAGGGCATGCAGGGCGTGTCGACGATCTCGCCGCGCAGGCGAACGGCCGCGGCCTGGATGTCTTCGAAAGTCAGCGCCGGCGTGGACATCCCCGCATTGTCGCGTGAGCGCGCTGGCTCAGGCGACCCGGCAGACCTTCAGCATGTTGGTGCCGCCCGGGTGCCCCATCGGCTCGCCGCAGGTGATCGCGTAGGTGTCGCCGGGGTTCAGCACGCCGTTC
>JANXZN010000405.1 GCA_025355545.1 Rhizobacter sp. | reverse complement strand
GATTCCAGCGCCGCTGAACTATGCGCCCCTGGGTTACGCGCCCTACCCCAAGTCGATCTGCACCTCGATCAACCACCAGGTCTGCCATGGCATCCCGAACGACCGGCCGCTGAAGAACGGCGACATCGTCAACATCGACGTGACCGTGATCAAGGACGGCTGGCACGGCGACACGAGTCGAATGTTCATCGTCGGCGAGGGCTCGATCGCCGCGAAGCGGCTGTGCCAGATCACCTACGAGGCGATGTGGAAAGGCATCTTCAAGGTCAAGCCCGGCGTGCGCCTGGGCGACATCGGCCACACGATCCAGACCTTCGCCGAGAACAGCGGCTTCTCGGTGGTGCGCGAGTTCTGTGGCCACGGCATCGGCCAGAAGTTCCATGAAGAGCCGCAGGTGCTGCACTACGGCCGCCCGGGCACGCTCGAAGAGCTGGTGCCGGGGATGATGTTCACGATCGAGCCGATGATCAACGCCGGCCGGCGCGAGATCCGCGAGATGGGCGACGGCTGGACCATCGTCACGAAAGACCGTTCGCTGTCGGCACAGTGGGAACACACGGTGCTCGTCACCGAGACCGGCTTCGAGGTGATGACCTTGTCGGCTCTCAGCCCGCCGCTGCCGGCGTTCGCGACCGGCGCCACCGCCGCCACGGCCTGAGGGCCACGCCGATGGCTGCCGTGCTGGACGCGCCGCCGCCGTTGGCGCCTAGCCTCGCCGAGTTGCGCACCTGCTTTCGCGACGGCAAGGCCGGGCTGCTGGAGCACTTCCGCGCCTCGCGCCCAACCGCGCCGGCGGCGGCCACCCTGCTGCGCGCGCTGTCGCGCCATGTCGACGAGACGCTGCTGCTGCTCTGGAACCGCGCGTCCATGCCGCCCGGCACCGCGCTGCTCGCAGTCGGCGGCTACGGACGCGGCGAACTGTTCCCGCACTCCGATGTCGACGTGCTGGTGCTGCTGCCGCCGAGCATCACCAGTGCCGCGCTGAAGGCCTCGATCGAATCCTTCATCACCGCGTGCTGGGACATCGGCCTGGAGATCGGCTCGAGCGTGCGCAGCGTCGGCGAATGCATCGCGATGGCCAGGAGCGACGTGACGGTGCAGACCGCGCTGCTCGAGTCGCGCTACCTGTGCGGCTCGCGGCGCGTCTTCGCCACCTTCCGCCACGCCAACACGCAGGCGATGGACGCGAAGGCCTTCCTGCGCGCGAAGACGCTCGAGATGGTGCAGCGCCATCGCAAGTTCGAGGACACGCCCTACGCGCTCGAGCCGAACTGCAAGGAGAGCCCGGGCGGGTTGCGCGACCTGCAGGTCGTGATCTGGGTCGCACGCGCCGCCGGCCTGGGCAAGACCTGGGCGGCGCTCGCCGCGAAGGGGCTGATCACGCCGTTCGAGGTCAAGCAGCTGAACCGCAACGAGGGCCTGCTGAAGCTGATCCGCGCGCGCCTGCACATGGTCGCCGGCCGGCGCGAAGACCGGCTCGTGTTCGACCTGCAGACCGCCATCGCCGAGAGCTTCGGCTACCACGGCACGCACGGCCAGCGCGCCTCCGAGGTGCTGATGAAGCGCTACTACTGGGCGGCCAAGGCGGTGACGCAACTGAACCAGATCCTGATGCTCAACATCGAGGAGCGCATCGACGGCTCGCAGGACGCGCCGATGCAGCGCATCAACGACAAGTTTCTCGAACGCGGCGGCATGCTCGAAGTGGTCAGCGACGACCTGTACCAACGCGACCCACACGCGATCCTCGAGACCTTCCTGATCTACCAGCGCACGGTCGGCCCGAAAGGCCTGTCGGCCCGCACCTTGCGCGCGCTCTACAACGCACGCGACCTGATGGACGCGAAATTTCGCCACGACCCGGTGAACCGCGCGACCTTCATGAAGATCCTGAAGTCGCCCGAGGGCCAGACGCATGCGTTCAGGCTGATGAACCAGACCAGCGTGCTCGGGCGTTACCTCTGGGTGTTCCGCCGCATCGTCGGGCAGATGCAGCACGACCTGTTCCATGTCTACACGGTCGACCAGCACATCATCATGGTGCTGCGCAACGTGCGGCGCTTCTTCATCCCCGAGCACGCGCACGAGTACCCGTTCTGCTCGCAGCTCGCGTCGAGCTTCGACCGGCCGTGGGTGCTGTACATCGCGGCGCTGTTCCACGATGTCGCGAAGGGCCGCGGCGCCGACCACTCCGAGCTCGGCGCGAAAGAGGTGCGGCGCTTCTGCCGCGACCACGCGGTGCCGCGTGAGGACACCGAGCTGATCGAGTTCCTGGTCGAGGGGCATCTGACGATGTCGCGCATCGCGCAGAAGGAGGATCTGTCCGACCCCGACGTGATCGAGGCTTTCGTCAAGCGCGTCGGCAGCGAGCGGCGCCTGACCGCGCTGTACCTGCTGACAGTGGCCGACATCCGCGGCACCAGCCCGAAGGTCTGGAACGCCTGGAAGGGCAAGCTGCTCGAAGACCTGTACCGGCCGACCCTGCGTGCGCTCGGCGGCGCGCGCCCGAACATGGACGCCGAGGTCGAGGCGCGCAAGCTCGAGGCGCGCCAGATGCTGAACCTCGCGTCGCTAGCCCCGGGCGTGCAGCACCCGCTGTGGGAAACGCTGGACCTGAGCTACTTCGCGCGCCACGACGCCGCCGACATCGCCTGGCACACACGCTCGCTGCTCGACCGCGTCACCTCGAAGACCGCGGTCGTGCGGGCGCGCGTGTCGCCGCTCGGCGAGGGCCTGCAGGTGCTGGTGTACGCGCCCGACCAGCCCGACCTGTTCGCGCGCATCTGCGGCTACTTCGACGGCGCCGGCTTCAACATCCTCGACGCCAAGGTCCACACCACGCGCAGCGGCTACGCGCTGGACACCTTCCAGGTCAACAGCCCGAGCCTGGAGCCGCAGTTCCAGGACGTGAGCTACCGCGACCTGATCAGCTACGTCGAGACCCAGCTCGGGCTGGCGCTGGCCGCCACCGGCCCCCTGCCCGAGCCGGGGCGCGGGCGCATCTCGCGGCGTGTCCGGTCGTTCCCGATCACGCCGCGCATCACCTTGCGGCCCGACGAGCGTGCGCAGCGCTGGCTGCTCGGTGTCTCGGCGAGCGACCGATCCGGTCTGCTGTTCTCGATCGCGCGCGTGCTGGCGCGCCACCACATCAACCTGCAACTGGCGAAGGTCACGACGCTGGGCGAGCGTGTCGAAGACACCTTCCTGATCGACGGCCCGGGCCTGCAGCAGAACAAGGTGCAGCTGCAGATCGAGACCGAGCTGCTGGACGCGCTCGCGCCCTGAACGCCGCCCGATGCTGTCAACGATAACCGCGGCCGACGCGCTCGCGCGCCTCGACGAATTCAGCACGCTGATCGACGCCCGCTCCGAAAGCGAGTTCGCGCTCGACCGGCTGCCCGATGCCGTCAACTGGCCCTCGCTGACCGACGCCGAGCGCATCGTCATCGGCACCGAGTACGTGCAGGTCTCGCCGTTTCTCGCGAAGAAGCGCGGCGCGGCGCTGGTGGCGCGCAACATCGCGGCGCACATCGAGCGCGAGGTGCTCGACAAGCCGAAAGACTGGCGCCCGCTCGTCTACTGCTGGCGCGGCGGCACGCGCAGCGGATCGCTCAGCACGGTGCTCGACCAGATCGGTTTTCGCGTGCACCGGCTCGAAGGCGGCTACCAGGCGTACCGGCGCGCGGTGATCGCAGCGCTCGACGAGCTGCCGGCGCGTTTTCAATACCGCGTGATCTGCGGCAGCACCGGTTCGGGCAAGAGCCGCTTGCTGCAGGTGCTGCGCGTGCAGGGCGCGCAGGTGCTCGATCTGGAAGCGCTCGCGAACCACCGGGGGTCCGTGCTCGGCCTCGTGCCCGGCCGCCCGCAGCCGGGGCAGAAGCAGTTCGAGTCGCGGGTCTGGGACGCACTTCGGCACTTCGATGCAGCGCGTCCGGTCTACATCGAGAGCGAGAGCAAGAAGGTCGGCGACTTGCGCGTGCCGCTGGCGCTGATCGAGCGCATGCGCGCGTCGCCCTGCCTGCGGCTCGACCTGACGCTCGACGCGCGCGTCGCGCTGCTGCTCGAAGACTACGGCCACTTCGTCACCGACACCGCGGCGTTCTGCGAGCGGCTCGACGCGCTGCGCGCAACGCGTGGCAACGAGGTCGTGAACGCATGGCAGGCAGGCGCGCACGCCGGCCGCACGCCCGAGGTCGTGCGCGAGTTGCTGGTGCAGCACTACGACCCGATCTACGCGCAGTCGATGAAGCGCAACTTCAGCGGCGTCTCGGCGCTGCTGGCCGAACTGGTGTGGGACGGCAGCCAGGTCACGCTCGAAGCGGCAGCCGCGCTCGCGATCCAGGCCGGCTGATCGGCGCCGCTACAATCGCGCCCTCACCCGTCATTGGGGAGTAGCCGCCCTGCAGCGCATCGCACTGCAGGGGCTTGCGTCAACACACTTGGCCCTCACGGCCATGGCGCAAGCAGCCGATCCAGCCTGGCAAGACCTTTGACCGCGCAGACCCGGCACGACCGGCGGGGCCGCGCGGTCATCCGTCTGCTGCACCGGTTCTGGAGCCCATCCTTTGGAAGCCTTCCTGGTCTCGACCGGCGTCGTCGCGCTCGGTGAAATGGGCGACAAGACTCAGTTGCTCGCGGTGCTGCTGGCGGTCAAGTTCCGCAAGCCGGTGCCGATCATCCTCGGCATCTTCGTCGCCACGCTGTTCAACCACGCGACGGCCGGCCTGGTCGGCGGCTGGGTCGCGAGCGCGCTCGGGCCGAACCTGCTGCGCTGGGTCATCGGCATCTCGTTCATCGCGATGGCCGGCTGGATGCTGATCCCCGACAAGATCGACGACGACGAAACCACGACGCAACGCTTCGGCGTGTTCGGCACCACGCTGATCGCGTTCTTTCTCGCCGAGATGGGCGACAAGACGCAGATCGCGACCGTCGCGCTCGCGGCGCGCTACCAGGATCTGGTCGCGGTCGTCGCCGGCACCACGCTCGGCATGATGCTGGCCGACGTGCCGGCGGTGTTCATCGGCGACCGGCTCGCAAGCGCGGTGCCGATGAAGCTGGTGCACGGCATCGCCGCGGCGATGTTCGCGATCCTCGGGTTGGCGACGCTGTTCAACGTCGGCAACTTTTTCTAGCCCATGTGGAGTCCACCGTTGACCGAGAAATCGGCCCCGGTCGCAAAGCCCGATTCGTCCGATGCCACCCACGACACCATCGAGGCGATGTCGGCCGGTGTGCCCAGGCGCTTCACCGGGATGCCGGCGATGATCTTGTCGAGCACGTCCTGGCGGATCGCCTTGACCATGTCGGTGGCGATGTAGCCGGGGCTCACGGTGTTGACCGTCACGCCCTTGTTCGCGACCTCTTGCGCCAGCGCCATCGTGAAGCCGTGCATCCCGGCCTTCGCGGCCGAGTAGTTGGTCTGGCCGAACTGGCCCTTCTCGCCGTTGACCGAGCTGATGTTGATGATGCGGCCCCAGTTGCGATCGACCATGTCGTCGATCACCTGCTTGGTCACATTGAACAGGCTCGTCAGGTTGGTCTCGATCACCGCGTCCCAGTCGGCGCGGCTCATCTTGCGGAACATGCCGTCGCGGGTGATGCCGGCGTTGTTGACCAGCACGTCGACCGGGCCGTGTTCGGCCTTGACCTTCTGGAACGCCGCGACCGTCGACTCCCAGTCGCCGACGTTGCCGACCGACGCGTAGAAGGTGTAGCCCAGCGCGGTCTGCTCGCCCAGCCACTTGGCGTGGTCGCGGCTCGGGCCGCAGCCGGCGATGACGGTAAAGCCGTCCTTGTGCAGGCGCTGGCACATGGTGGTTCCGATGCCGCCCATGCCACCGGTCACGTATGCGATTTTCTGGTTCATGATCATTGCTCCCAGTAGGTTCCAAATTAACGCGCCGCAAGCGGGACTCCAATCCCCGCGCGCGGCGAGCCGGCGCGTTGCGCCGGTGGCGGCTCAAAAGGCGCGGTGAACGCGCCCGGATCGAACGCCCGCCCTCTCAGCGCTCGACGGTCAGCGCAACGCCCATGCCACCGCCGATGCACAGCGAGGCGATGCCCTTCTTGGCATCGCGGCGCTGCATTTCGTGCAGCAGCGTCACCAGAATGCGGCAGCCGGACGCACCAATCGGGTGACCGATCGCGATCGCGCCACCGTTGACGTTGACCTTGCTGGTGTCCCAGCCCATCTCGTTGTTGACGGCACAGGCCTGCGCGGCGAAAGCCTCGTTGATCTCGAGCAGGTCGAGGTCTTGGGCCTTC
>JANXZN010000207.1 GCA_025355545.1 Rhizobacter sp. | reverse complement strand
TTCTGGCCCTTGTGGCCGCGGCCCGCGGTTTTGCCCAGGCCGGAGCCGATGCCACGACCGACGCGACGTTTGTCGTGCTTCGAGCCGTCTGCCAGCTGACTGAAGGACTGAAATCATGGAACTCAACACCATCAAGCCGGCAGACGGCTCGAAGCACGCCAAACGTCGCGTCGGTCGTGGCATCGGCTCCGGCCTGGGCAAAACCGCGGGCCGCGGCCACAAGGGCCAGAAATCGCGTTCGGGCGGCTACCACAAGGTCGGCTTCGAAGGCGGTCAGATGCCGCTGCAGCGGCGTCTGCCGAAGCGCGGCTTCAAGTCTGCGCTGCTGAAGTTCAACGCCGAGATCAACCTGACGGATCTGCAGCGCCTGGGTGCGGCCGAAGTCGACATCCTGACGTTGAAGCAAGCCGGCCTGGTCGGCGAGCTTGCAAAAGTCGTGAAGGTCATCAAGTCGGGTGAACTGTCGGCCAAGGTTGCGCTCAAGGGCATAGTTGCGACCGCCGGCGCCAAGGCGGCGATCGAAGCGGCCGGCGGCTCGGTGACCTGAAGGTCGCCCGTACTCGAACCGCAATCCTAGGAACGCAGTGGCAACCAACGCGAATCAACTGGCCAAGAGCGGCAAGTTCGGCGACCTGCGTCGCCGCTTGACGTTCCTGCTGCTCGCGCTCGTGGTCTACCGCGTCGGCGCGCACATTCCCGTGCCCGGCATCGACCCGGACCAACTGAAGCAGCTGTTCAACAGCCAGGCCGGTGGCATCCTGAGCCTGTTCAACATGTTCTCGGGCGGCGCGCTTTCGCGCTTCACGGTGTTCGCGCTCGGGATCATGCCGTACATCTCGGCGTCGATCATCATGCAGCTGATGACCTATGTAGTGCCCACGCTCGAGGCGCTGAAGAAGGAAGGCGAATCGGGTCGCCGCAAGATCACGCAGTACACCCGCTACGGCACGCTGGGCTTGGCGCTGTTCCAGTCGCTTGCGATCGCCACCGCGCTCGAGAGCTCGCCGGGCCTGGTGATTTCGCCGGGCTTCGGTTTCCGCATGACCGCGGTCGTGAGCCTGGTCGCGGGCACGATGTTCCTGATGTGGCTGGGTGAGCAGATCACCGAGCGCGGCCTGGGCAACGGCATCTCGATCCTGATCTTCGGCGGCATCGCCGCGGGCCTGCCCGGCGCGCTGGGCCAGTTCGGCACCTTGGTGAGCCAGGGCTCGATGAGCATCGTCGCGGCGCTGTTCATCACGCTACTGGTGTTCGCGGTGACCTTCGCGGTGGTGTTCGTTGAGCGCGGCCAACGCAAGATCCTGGTGAACTACGCCAAGCGCCAGGTCGGCAACAAGGTCTACGGCGGCCAGTCGTCGCACCTGCCGCTGAAGCTGAACATGTCGGGCGTGATTCCGCCGATCTTCGCCTCGAGCATCATCCTGTTGCCGGCGACGGCCGTGGGCTGGTTCGCCACCGGCGACAGCTTCCGCTGGCTCAAGGACGTGGCCGATCTGTTGCGCCCGGGCCAGCCTATCTACGTGATGCTGTACGCGGCGGCGATCGTGTTCTTCTGCTTCTTCTACACGGCGCTGGTGTTCAACAGCCGCGAGACCGCCGACAACCTGAAGAAGAGCGGTGCGTTCATTCCGGGCATCCGCCCGGGTGACCAGACCGCTCGTCACATCGACCGCATCCTGTCGCGCCTCACGCTGGCCGGCGCGATCTACATCACGCTGGTGTGCCTGCTGCCCGAGTTCCTGGTGCTGAAGTACAACGTGCCCTTCAATTTCGGCGGCACCTCGCTGCTGATCATCGTCGTCGTGACGATGGACTTCTGGGCCCAGGTGCAGAGTTATGTGATGAGCCAGCAGTACGAATCCCTGCTCAAGAAGGCCAACTTCAAAGCGAGCTGAAAAATGAAGTATTGCCCCCATGTTTGCGGCCTTGCCGCTGCACTGCCCCCCGAGGGGGCGCAGGCGCCCGAGGGCCATGCGGGGGCCCCTTCGTGGCCCATGGCGGCCCGGCGGGGAGCCTGATGGCCAAAGACGATGTGATTCAGATGCAGGGCGAGATTCTCGAGAATCTGCCGAATGCAACGTTTCGGGTGAAGCTGGAAAACGGGCACGTCGTGCTCGGTCACATCTCCGGCAAGATGCGCATGCACTACATCCGCATCCTGCCGGGTGACAAGGTCACCGTCGAGTTGACGCCCTACGATTTGAGCCGTGCTCGCATCGTGTTCCGGGCAAAGTAAGGTTTAGGAGAGAAGAGCATGAAAGTCGCAGCATCGGTCAAGAAGATGTGCCGCAATTGCAAGGTGATCCGTCGCAAGGGCGTTGTGCGCGTGATCTGCACCGACCCGCGTCACAAGCAGCGTCAAGGTTAAGGTCTTCGGGCCGAGAGAGAAACGAACATGGCACGTATTGCTGGCATCAACATTCCGCCCCACAAGCACACCGAGATCGGTCTGACCTCGATCTATGGGATCGGCCGCACCACGGCCCAGAAAATCTGCTCGAACAGCGGCGTGCCGTTCGATCGCAAGGTCAAGGACCTGACCGACGGTGACCTGGAAAAGATCCGGGAAGAAATCGGTCGCCTGACGATCGAGGGCGACCTGCGTCGCGAGATGTCGATCAACATCAAGCGCCTGATGGACCTCGGCTGCTACCGTGGTTTCCGGCATCGCCGCGGCCTGCCGGTGCGTGGTCAGCGCACGAAGACGAATGCACGCACCCGCAAGGGCCCGCGCAAGTCGGGCGCCCTGGTCAAGAAGTGACCAGTCATCATTTCATCAAGAAGTGAGTCTTCGGGAATCCGGACAAGATTGAGTAAAGGTCAACATGGCTAAGTCACCCGTCAACACCGCCGCCCAGCGCGTGCGCAAGAAGGTCCGCAAGAACGTTGCGGACGGTGTCGCGCACGTTCACGCGTCGTTCAACAACACGATCATCACGATCACCGATCGTCAGGGCGGTGCACTCGCCTGGGCGTCCAGTGGCGGCCAGGGTTTCAAGGGCTCGCGCAAGAGCACGCCGTTCGCCGCGCAGGTGGCGGCCGAAACGGCGGGCCGCGCCGCGCAGGACCAGGGCATCAAGAATCTCGATGTGCGCATCAAGGGCCCGGGCCCGGGCCGCGAGTCGTCGGTGCGTGCACTGGCCTCGCTGGGCATCCGCATCAATTCGATTTCAGACGTGACGCCGGTTCCGCACAACGGCTGCCGTCCGCAGAAGCGCCGTCGCATCTAAGGTCGACCGATTTCGTCGTCGGCGGTGCCTGATTGGCTCCGCCGACTTTTTCGCTTCTATTCGTAGAAGCTGAAGCCCACCGTCTGAGCGCACACAACAACACTCGCCAGACTCGCGCAAGCTGAAGCATCGGCCTGCGTCAGATTGACAAAGGAAGCAACGTGGCACGTTTTCTAGGCCCCAAGGGCAAACTCTCCCGCCGTGAAGGCACCGATCTGTTCCTGAAGAGCGCGCGGCGCCCGATCGGTGACAAGGTCAAGTTCGACAGCAAGCCGGGCCAGCACGGCCGCACCTCCGGCACCCGCACCTCCGACTTCGGCCTGCAGCTGCGCGAGAAGCAGAAGGTCAAGCGCATGTACGGCATCCTCGAGCGCCAGTTCCGCCGTTATTTTGCCGAGGCCGAGCGCCGCAAGGGCAACACCGGCGCGAACCTGCTGCTGCTGCTCGAGTCGCGTCTGGACAACGTCGTCTACCGCATGGGGTTCGGCTCGACCCGCGCCGAAG
>JANXZN010000368.1 GCA_025355545.1 Rhizobacter sp. | reverse complement strand
ACCGATCCGGTGATCGAGGGACGACCCATGGACGCGCACGTCAATTCAGCGAACAGCCTGGCGCAGGCGATCGACGCTGCCGCTGCCGCCATCCACGGCCAGCTGATTGCCTGGCGGCGCGACCTGCACGCCCATCCCGAGCTCGGCAACCGCGAGTTCCGCACCGCCGGCATCGTCGCCGCGCACCTGCGCGGGCTCGGTCTCGACGAGGTCCGCACCGAGGTCGCGCACACCGGCGTCGTCGGCCTGCTGAAGGGCGCGCTGCCCGGCCCGGTCGTCGCCTTGCGCGCCGACATGGACGCGCTGCCGGTCGCCGAGGAGGTCGACGTGCCGTTCGCGTCGAAGGTGCGCACCACCTGGAACGGCGAGGAGGTCGGCGTGATGCACGCCTGCGGCCACGACGCGCATGTGGCGATCCTGCTGGGCGTGGCCACGCTGCTGAGCGGGCTGCGCGCGCAGCTGCGCGGCTCGGTGAAGTTCATCTTCCAGCCCGCCGAGGAACTGCCGCCCGAAGGCGAGGAGGGCGGCGCGAAGCTGATGATCGAGCAGGGCGCGCTCGAGCACCCGGTGCCGCAGGCGATCTTCGGGCTGCACGTGACCTCGCGCCTGCCGAGCGGTGTGATCGGCTACCGCCCCGGCCCGACGATGGCCAGTGCCGACAACCTGAAGATCACGATCCACGGCCGCCAGACGCACGGCGCGATGCCGTGGTTCGGCGTCGACCCGATCGTCACCGCGGCGCAGGTCGTGCTCGGGCTGCAGACCGTCGTCAGCCGCAACGTCGATCTGACGCACGAGCCCGCGGTCGTGACGATCGGCGCGATCAAGGGCGGTGTGCGCGAGAACATCATCCCCGACTCGGTCGAGATGCGCGGCACGATCCGCAGCTTCGACGAGACCATGCGCGACGCCATCCACGAGCGCGTGACGACGCTGGCCGAGGCCATCAGCCTTGGTGCGCGCGCCGGCTGCACGGTGTGCATCAAGAAGAACTACCCGGTCACGGTGAACGACCCGGCGCTGACCGCGGCGATGCAGCCCACGCTGCAGCGCGTGGCCGGCGCGCAGGGCCTGATGCTGGTGCCCAAGGTGATGGGCTCGGAGGACTTCTCGTTCTTCCAGCGCATCGTGCCGGGGCTGTTCTTCTTCGTCGGCGTCACGCCGCCCGGCGTCGACCCGACGACGTCGGCGCCGAACCATTCGCCGCGCTTCTTCGTCGACGAGGGCGCCTTGCTGCTCGGCGTGCGCGCGCTGGCGCAGCTGGCCGGCGATTTTCTGGAGTCGGCCCGGAACCGCTGAGCCGAGACTCGATCGGTCTGCCGAACTTTCCCGTCTGCAAGGATTCGACCCCCACCCATGGCCACCCTCTGGAAGCAGACCGCCTCGGTCGAGACACTGACCGCGATCCACGTCGGAACCACGGTGGCCCACCTCGGCATCGAGTTCGTCGAGGTCGGCGACGACTTCATCCGCGCCAGGGCGCCGGTCGATGCACGCACGCGCCAGCCGATGGGCATCCTGCATGGCGGCGTGTCGGTGCTGCTGGCCGAGACGCTCGGCTCCTGTGGCGCCGCCTTCGCCTCGCCGCCCGGCTACCGCGCGGTCGGGCTCGACATCAATGCGAACCATCTGCGCAGCGTCAGCGACGGCTGGGTCACGGGAACCGCGCGCCCGATTCACATCGGGCGCAGCACCCACGTCTGGCAGGTCGACCTGAGCGATGACCAGGGGCAACTCACCTGCGTGTCCAGAATCACGCTGGCCATCCTCGGCCCGGGCACCTGAGGCCACGCGTGGCGAACGGCCACGCGTCCGAGCAAAGGCGCCGCGGCGCGAAGGAGAAGGTCGTGAGCGATTCCGACAGCGACAAGGTTTTCGGCGGCTCGATCCCGAAGCTCTATGAAGAGTACATGGTCCCGCTGATCTTCGAGCCCTACGCGCTCGACCTGGCGCGCCGGGTCGCGTCGCGCTCGCCTGCGCGCGTGCTCGAGATCGCTGCCGGCACCGGCGTCCTCACGCGCCAACTGGCGTCCGCGCTGGCGCCGGGCGCCGCGATCGTCGCCACGGATCTGAATCAGCCGATGCTGGACCTGGCGGCCGCGATCGGCACGCCGCGCCCCGTCGAGTGGCGTCAGGCCGACGCGCTGCGACTGCCCTTCGACGACGCGAGCTTCGATGCGGTGGTGTGCCAGTTCGGCGTCATGTTCTTTCCCGACAAGGCCGGGGCGTTCGCGCAGGCGCGCCGGGTTCTGCGCGCCGGGGGCGTCCTGATCTTCAATGTCTGGGACCGGATCGAGGAGAACGAATTCGCCGACATCGTGACGACCGCGCTCGCGTCGGTGTTTCCGAACGACCCGCCGCGCTTCATGGCGCGCACGCCGCACGGCTACCACGATCTCGACACCATCGCAGCGGATCTGAAAGCCGGCGGGTTCGACGCGCCGGCCGACGTCGCCACCGTGGCCGCGCGCAGCCGGGCCGGTTCCGCGCGGATTGCGGCGATCGCCTACTGCCAGGGCACGCCGCTGCGCAGCGAGATCGAGGCGCGCGACAAGGCGCGGCTCGGTGAAGCCACCGACATCGCCGCGGCGGCGCTGGCCCGGCGCTACGGGCCGGGGCCGTTGGACGGCAAGATTCAGGCGCACGTGATCAGCGTCGCAGGTTGAGCACCGCGGCGGCCACGACCCGGCGTGCAGAGCCGGTACGATGTCGGCCCCAATGACGACCGAAGGAGAGGGAGCGATGGCCATGGACGCGGTGGACTACGAGATCAAGGGCGCCGAGATGCAGTTCGTCGAGGTCGAACTCGACCCCGGCGAAGCGGCGGTCGGCGAGGCCGGCAGCATGATGTTCATGGACGCCGGCATCGGCATGGACACGGTGTTCGGCGACGGCTCGCAAACCGGCGGCGGCGCCGGCCTGTTCGGCAAGCTGCTCGGCGCCGGCAAGCGGCTGGTGACCGGCGAGTCGCTGTTCACCACGGTCTACACGAACCAGGGCTCGACCAAGCTGCGGGTCGCGTTCGCGGCACCGTACCCCGGCAAGATCATGGCGATGGACCTGGCGGCGCTCGGCGGCACGCTGATCTGCCAGAAAGATGCGTTCCTGTGCGCCGCGCGCGGCGTCTCTCTGGGCATCTTCTTCCAGCGCAAGCTCTCGGTCGGCTTCTTCGGCGGCGAGGGCTTTATCATGCAGCGGCTCGACGGCGACGGCGTGGCCTTCGTGCACGCCGGCGGCACGGTACTCAGGCGCGAGTTGCAGCCGGGCCAGACTCTGCTGGTCGACACCGGCTGCCTGGTCGCGATGACGCCCAACGTCGGCTTCGAGATCGAGTACGTCGGCAAGATCAAGACCGCGCTGTTCGGCGGCGAGGGCCTGTTCTTCGCGAAGGTCACCGGCCCCGGCACCGTCTGGTTGCAAAGCCTGCCGTTCTCGCGCCTGGCCTCGCGCGTGTTCGCGGCGGCGCCGCAACGCGGCGGCTCGCGCGAGGAAGGCTCGGTGCTCGGCGGCCTCGCGGTCGGTGGCCTGCTCGGCAGCGTGCTCGGTGGCGGTGACGATGACTAGGCGCGCGCGTGCCGTCGGCTGACACGTTGCCGGCATTGCCCACGGACATCGCGGCCACGCTCGAACGCGTGCTGCGCGACCGCGGCGGGCTCGGGCGCGTCAACGCGGTCGCGCTGCGCCGGCTCGTCAGCGATCATTGCGACAAGTTCGTCGTGCTCGATCGCAGCGATGCGCCGGTCGCATTCGTCGTGCTGTCGCCGCCCGACTACCCGCGAGTCGCCGCGAACGCGGCCGAGCGCGCCATGCGCGCCCGCGAGCGGCTCGGCGGCGCGCTGGGCGCTGCGGTGCTGACGCCGATGCACGTCGGCGAATCGAGCGGTGCGAGCTACTCCATCACGGCCTTCTGCGCGCCCTTCAGCGCCAGCCGCTGGATCGCGCGCTGGCAGCGCTGGCGCCTCAGGCCCGCGGTGATCGGATGGCTCTCGGCGGTCGTCGACCAGACCGCCACCGCGGCCGATCCGGAGCAGATCGAACGCTTGTTCGCGCGACCCTTGCAATCGCTGGCGGAGCACCCGACGGTCGACGCCGAGATCCGCGCCGCGGCCGCAGGCGCCGCGCACGATCTCGGCGCCGGTGCGTGGACACCGAAGACCGTGCTGGCGCACAACGACTTCTGGGTCGGCAACCTGATGCAGCGCCAGGGGCCGCGCGACACGCACGCGCCGTTCGTCGTGATCGACTGGGCCGGTTCGCTGGCCGAGGGCCACGCCGTCTACGACCTGGTGCGCATGGCGATGTCGCTGAACCTCGCGCCCGGGCGCATCGAGCCGGTGCTGGCGTCGCACTGCCGCGCGCTCGGCTGCGATGCGCGCGCCGCCCCGCACTACCTGCTCAGCGCGCTGGGGCACCTGTGCGAAAACCTCGGCGAGTGGCCGGTCGAGCAGTTCGCGCGCACGGCCTCGGTCTGCCATCGCTACCTGTCGAGCGTGCGCTGAGCCCGTGAGTGGCGGGCGGGGATCTCCCGGCCGGCGTCAGGCGTTCGATGCGGCAGGCGACGACGGCGCGCGTCACCGCCAGGTCGTCGAACGCGCGGCGCAGGCGCTGCGCCGCGAGCGCGCTGCCGGTGCCGAGCGCATGCGCATGCTGCGCCTGCAGGCGATCGAGCGTGGCGTCGGTGGCGTGCAGGCGATGCCGCAGGCCGAGCAGTAGAAAGTACCGAATCACGATGTTCTCCGCAGACGTTCGGGGTGGGGCCGCGCCGACAGCACCCGAGCGTCGACGCGCAGTTGTTTCGCTGCCGCTTGTACGCACGAATTGCGACAGCTTCATGACGCCACCGTGACCGGCCTCGGCCACGCCGGCTCGTACACTCTCGGCCAACCCCATTCAGCCGCCCGGCCCGGAAAGTGATTTACAAGCTGTTTCGCCGTCTGTCCTGTCGCCCCCTGGTTGCCGCGCTGGCCGGTGTCGTGCTGATTCTGCTGACGCTGTCGGCGCCGGCACGGGCGGCGGCGCCGCCCGCCAGCCCCTTCATCGAGGAGATGACCTGGACCGAGTTGCGCGACCGCATCGCTGCCGGCGCGACGACTGTCCTGGTGCCGATCGGCGGCACCGAGCAGAGCGGGCCGCACATGGTGCTGGGCAAGCACAACGTGCGTGCGAGTGTGCTCGCCGGGCGCATCGCCGAGCAACTCGGCAACGCGGTGGTGGCGCCGGTCATCGCCTACGTGCCCGAGGGCACGATCACGCCGCCGGCAGCGCACATGCGCTTTGCCGGCACGATCTCGATCCCCGACGCCGCCTTCGAGGCCGTGCTCGAGGCGACGGCGCGCAGCTTCAAGCAGCATGGCTTTCGCGACGTGGTGTTTCTCGGCGACCATGGTGGCTACCAGCAGAACGAGGAGCGCGTCGCGACCCGTCTGAACCGCGAATGGGCCGCGCAGCCGGTGTGTCGGGTGCATGCGCTGGTCGACTACTATCGCGTCACCCAGACCGACTATGTCGAGGGGCTGAAGGCGCGCGGTTTCACACCCGACGAGATCGGCACCCATGCCGGCCTGGCGGACACGGCGCTGGCGCTCGCGGTCGATCCGGGCCTGGTGCGACAGGAGCGCCTGGCGCACGACGCGAAGGCGGGGGTGCGCGACGGTGTGCATGGCGATCCGCGCCGCGCGACGGCCGAGTTGGGCCGCGCCGGCGTCGCGCGGATCGTCGAGGTGTCGGTGGCGAAGCTGCGCGAGCTGACGCGTGCACGCCCAGACAATGGCAGGAACGAGTGACAGGACGCAACGGTGCAGATGAAGCGGGTGAAGACTGAGAGCAAGCTGGCGGCGGGGCTGGCGCTGATGGCGCTGATGGCGCTGGCGGGCCTGATCGTGATGGGCGCCGACCGTGTGCAGGGCGCCGCGAACGCGCCGCCGGCCGCGGCGGCGAGCGCCGCCGTCGCGGCGACGGTGCCCGCGCTGGCCGGCATGCCGCCGGTGATCGACCCGCGCAACCTGTACAGCGAGACCGCCGCGGGCAAGATCGCGCCGGCGCTGCGCGACGACCTCGAGCGCATCTACGTGCCGAACCTGCGCTCGAACGATGTCTACGTCGTCGACCCGACGGCGATGAAGGTGGTCGACCGCTTCAAGGCCGGCATCGGCCCGCAGCACATCGTGCCGGCCTGGGATCTGCGCACCTTGTGGGTCACCAACAATGCCGAAGGCCGCAGCGACGGCAGCCTGACGCCGATCGACCCGCGCAGCGGCAAGACCGGCAAGTCGATCCCGGTCGACGACCCCTACAACATGTACTACACGCCCGACGGCAAGTCGGCGATCGTGGTCGCCGAGGCGCGCAAGCGCCTGGACTTCCGCGATCCGCAGACGATGGCGATGCAGTATTCGATCGACGTGCCGGGCTGCCCGGGCATCAACCACGCCGACTTCTCGATCGACGGGCGATTCGCGATCTTCACCTGCGAGTTTTCCGGGACGATCGTCAAGATCGACCTCGCGAGCCGCAAGGTCGGCGCCTACCTGAGGCTGTCGATGCCGAGCACGCGCTTCAAGGAGGTCGCGGCAGCGCGCGTCGCAACCGGGCAGGCATGGGAGCCGGGCGAGACCGAGATCTGCAGCGTCTCGAAGGGCATGCCGCAGGACGTCCGCAGCTCGCCGGACGGCAAGCGCTTCTACATCGCCGACATGCATGCCGACGGCGTGCATGTCGTCGACGGCGAATCGTTCAAGCAGGTCGGTTTCATCGCGACCGGCATCGGCGCGCACGGCCTGTACCCGAGTCGCGACGGCAAGAGCCTTTACGTGGCGAATCGCGGCTCGCACAAGATCCACGGTCCGCGGCTCGGCGACGGCGGCGTCACGGTGATCGACTTCGCGACCGGGAAGGTCGTCGCGCGCTGGGGCGTGCCGGGCGGCGGCAGCCCCGACATGGGCAACGTCAGCGCCGACGGCAAGTGGCTGTGGCTCGCGGCGCGCTACGACGACGTGATCTACCGCTTCGACACCAGCAGCGGCGCGGTCCAGCAGATCAAGGTCGGGGCCGAGCCGCACGGGCTGACGGTGTGGCCGCAACCCGGGCGCTACTCGCTCGGTCACACCGGCAATCTGCGCTGATGCGAGCCGAGCGCCGGGCCGTTCCCAAGCCGGCCCGAATCCCCCCGGGGGATCGGCGAATGTGCTCATTCGACGAGGGGCTCCAATGAAGCTGCTGTTCGACTCGTTCTGGCGCGCGGCAGCTTATTGCCTGCACCCGCGCGTGATCGTGCTGTCGCTGCTGCCGCTGGTGCTGATGGCCGGCCTGGCGCTCGGCCTGGGCTACTTCTTCTGGGAACCGGCGATCGACGCGGTGCGCGCGAGCTTCGAGTCGTGGGCGCTCCTGAAGACGCTGCTCGGCTGGCTCGAGGGCATGGGCCTGGCGAACCTGAAGACCGTGCTCGCGCCGATGGTCGTGGTGTTCCTGACGACGCCGGTGATCGTCGTGCTCTCGCTGCTGCTGGTGGCGGCGTTCATGACGCCGGCGATGCTGACCCTGGTGGCGAGCCGGCGCTTCCCGCTGCTCGAGCGCAAGCACGGCGGCTCGCTCCTCGGCAGCAGCTTCGGCGCGCTGTGGGCCACTGTCGCGGCGCTGCTGGCGCTGCTGGTGTCGATCCCGCTGTGGTTCGTGCCGCCGCTGGTGCTGATCGTGCCGCCGCTGATCTGGGGCTGGCTGACCTATCGCGTGATGAGCTACGACGTGCTCGCCGAACACGCCAGCGCGGACGAGCGCCGCGCACTCGTGCAGCGCCACCGCACGACGCTGCTCGGCATGGGCGTGATCACCGGCTACCTCGGCGCGGCGCCGTCGCTGGTGTGGGCCTCGGGCGCGCTGGCGATCGTGTTCGCGCCGGTGCTGGTGCCGGTGGCGGTGTGGATCTACACGCTGGTGTTCGCGTTCGCGGCGCTGTGGTTCGCGCATTTCGCGCTCGCCGCGCTGCAGGGCTTGCGGCGCGAGCGCGAGCCGGTCGAGATCATGCCGCCGGTGCGCGGCGGCATGCCGGACGCCGAGCTGATCGAGGATGCGCGCCTGATCCCGCTGCCGCCCGGCGACCCCGCCGGCGCGCCACCGAACCCGCCCCGGAGCCGAGCATGAACTTCGGCGTGATCATCATCGGCGACGAGATCCTCTCCGGCAAGCGCGCCGACAAGCACCTGCCCAAGCTCATCGAACTGCTCGCGGCGCGCGGGCTCGGCCTGAGCTGGGCACGCTATGTCGGCGACGACCCGAAGCGCATCACCGCCGACCTGAAGCACGCGTTCGAGTCCGGCGATGTGGTGTTCTCGTGCGGCGGCATCGGTGCGACGCCCGACGACCACACGCGCCAGTGCGCGGCCGCCGCGGCGGGCGTGCCGCTGGCGCTGCACCCGCAGGCGCGCGAGCTGATCCTCGAACGCATGCGCGACACCGCGAAGGAGCAGGGCATCGCGTTCGAGCCCGATCGCCACGACAACGTGCACCGGCTGAACATGGGCGTGTTCCCCGAGGGTGCGCAGATCATCCCGAACCCGTACAACAAGATCGCCGGCTTCAGTGTCGGCAACGTGCACTTCGTGCCCGGCTTTCCGGTGATGGCCTGGCCGATGATCGAATGGGTTCTCGATCACCACTATGCGGCGCTGCACGGGCAGGGCGCGCAGGCCGAGAAATCGGTGATCGTGTTCGGCGCGATGGAGGCCACGCTGACGCCGCTGATGGAGCGCATCGAGGCGCAGTTCGACGCTGTCAAGGTGTTCAGCCTGCCCAGCGTCGACCACCCGGAATGGGGGCGTCACATCGAGCTCGGCGTCAAGGGCCGGGCCGGCCAGCTCGACGCGGCCTACCGCGTGCTGCTGGAAGGGCTGGCTGTGCACGGCGCGAAGCTGGGCCCGGAGTTGGTGCGTTGAACAGCGCAATACCGGTGCGCCCAGCGCCCCCGGATGGGGCGCTGGGCGCGGCCGCCGCCGCTGCTCGGCGCCACGTGGTGACCGGGGCGTTTCCGGGCGTGTGCGACACCGGTCGTGGGCATGCTTTCTGCTACATTCCTGTGCGCGTTTTTTGGGCCTGGGAGCAGGCCTTCTGAAGGCCGAAGCCAACAATTCTCAACCCCGAACAAGCATTCCACCAGGAGTTCCAGATGGCCAGCAAGACCGTTGCCGACGTGATGAAGATGGTGAAGGAGAACGAAGTCAAGTTCGTCGACTTCCGCTTCACCGACACCCGCGGCAAAGAGCAGCACGTCAGTGTGCCGGTGTCGCACTTCGACGAAGACAAGTTCACCGGCGGCCACGCCTTCGACGGCTCGTCGATCGCCGGCTGGAAGGGCATCGAAGCATCCGACATGCAGCTGATGCCCGACCCGAACACCGCCAACATCGACCCGTTCTTCGAAGAGCCGACGTTGATCCTCACATGCGACGTGGTCGAGCCGAGCGACGGCAAGCCCTACGAGCGCGACCCGCGCTCGCTGGCCAAGCGCGCCGAAGCCTACATGAAGGCCTCGGGGCTGGGCGACACCGCGTTTTTCGGCCCCGAGCCCGAGTTCTTCGTGTTCGACAGCGTGCGCTGGGGCAACGACATGTCGGGCTGCTTCTCGAAGATTGAATCCGAGGAAGCCGCCTGGAACACCGGCAAGGAATACGAACACGGCAACTCGGGCTACCGGCCGAGCGTGAAGGGCGGCTACTTCCCGACCCCGCCGGTCGATTCGTTCCAGGACATGCGCTCCGAGATGTGCCTGGTGCTCGAGTCGCTCGGCATCCCGTGCGAAGTCCATCACCACGAGGTCGCGAACGCCGGCCAGATGGAAATCGGCACGAAGTTCAGCACGCTGCTGCAGCGCGCCGACTGGGTCCAGCTGCAGAAGTACGTGATCCAGAACGTGGCCCACAGCTACGGCAAGACCGCGACCTTCATGCCCAAGCCGATCGTCGGCGACAACGGCTCGGGCATGCACGTGCATCAGTCGGTCTTTAAGGACGGCAAGAACCTGTTCGCCGGCGACGGCTATGCCGGCCTGAGCGAATTCGCGCTGTTCTACATCGGCGGCATCATCAAGCACGCACGCGCGCTGAACGCGATCACGAACCCGGGCACGAACTCGTACAAGCGCCTGGTGCCGGGCTACGAGGCGCCGGTCAAGCTCGCGTACTCGAGCAAGAACCGCTCGGCGTCGATCCGCATCCCGCACGTCGCGAATCCGAAGGGCCGCCGTGTCGAGGCGCGCTTCCCGGATCCGCTGATGAATCCGTACCTCGGTTTCTCGGCCATGCTGATGGCGGGCCTGGACGGCGTCGAGAACAAGATCCATCCCGGCGAGGCCGCCACCAAAGACCTTTACCACCTGCCGCCCGAGGAAGACGCGAAGATCCCGACCGTCTGCCACAGCCTGGACCAGGCGCTCGACTACCTCGACAAGGACCGTGCGTTCCTGACCAAGGGCGGCGTCTTCACCGACACCTATCTCGACGCCTACATCGAGCTGAAGATGGCCGAGGTGACGCGCTTCCGGATGGCCACGCATCCGGTCGAGTTCGACATGTACTACACGCTGTAAAGTGCGGCCGGCGCGGTATTGCGCACGGTGACGAGGGCGGCGCGAGCCGCCCTTTCTCATTCGCGGGCCGCCCGCGGAACAACCTGCGACACAATCGACTCTTGCCTGTAGGCGCCGACCCAGCGCCCCGCGTTGGACAGGCGTTGGAGAATCACCGCATGAAGTTCATCGTCTCAGCTCTGCTCGCGTCGACCGCGGCGCTGTGGGTCACCGGCGCGGCGCGGGCCGCCGACGGCAGCGTGATGTACCGCTGCCCCGGCAACGAATACAACAACACGCTGTCGCCGAAGGAGGCGAAGGACAAGGGCTGCAAGACGATCGAGGGCGCGCCGATCACGGTGATCCAGAGCGTCAAGCCGCGCGCGCCGGCGGCCGGTTCCGGCCCGACCGGCAGCAAGGTCGACCCCGCCGATCAGCGCGCGCGCGACAGCGATGCGCGTCGCATCCTCGACGGCGAGCTCAAGCGCGAGGAAGACCGGCTCACCGAGATGAAGACCGAATACAACAACGGCCAGCCCGAGCGCCAGGGCGGCGAGAAGAACTATCAGAAGTACCTGGACCGCGTGGCCGACATGAAGGCGGGGATCGGCCGCAAGGAAGGCGACATCGCGGCGCTCAGGCGCGAGATCGCCAAGCAGCCGCAGTGAAGCCGCGCTTGCCGACGGCCGGCCCCGATGCGCTTGCCGCTGCGCCGTACGCCGCGTTCGATCACCTCGCGACGATGGTCGCGGTGGTCGGCGTCGATGGCCAGTGCGTGTTCGCGAACGCCTCGTTCGAGAACGTGCTCGGCCTGTCGCGGCGCAGCGTGCAGCGCGGCTCGATGTTCGACTGGTTCGTCGATTCGCAGCGCCTGCACGACACCGTGGCGGCCGTGTGCCGCAACGACTTCGCCACCAGCCGGCTCGAGGCGCTGTTGCGCCGCCCGGGCGCACTGCACGGCGAGCCGCTGCCGGTGCACGTGATCGTGAACCAGATGGACGCCTCGAAGCATGTTGTCGTCGAGCTGGTCGAGATCGAACAGCAGACGCGCCAGGACCGCGAGGAGCGCGCGCTCGGCCAGGCCCGGGTCACGAAAGAGCTGATCCGCAATCTGGCGCACGAGATCAAGAACCCGCTGGGTGGCATCCGGGGCGCCGCGCAGTTGCTCGAGATGGAAGTTCAGGAGCGCGCGCTGCATGAGTACACGCAGGTCATCATCGGCGAGGCCGATCGACTGCAGGCGCTGGTGGACCGCCTGCTCGCGCCGCACCGCAAGCCGCATGTGGTCAGCGACGTCAACATCCACGAGGTCTGCGAGCGGGTGCGGGCGCTGATCCAGGCCGAGTTCCCGCGCGGCCTCGCGATCGTGCGCGACTACGACATCTCGATCCCCGACTTTCGCGGCGATCGGGAGCAACTGATCCAGGCGGTTCTGAACATCGCGCACAACGCGGCCCAGGCGCTGGCCGAACGCATCGCGGACGGCGATGCGCAGATCCTGCTGCGAACCCGCATCGCGCGCCAGGTGACGCTGGGCAAGCAGCGCTATCGTCTGGCACTGGACTTGCATATCGAGGACAACGGTCCGGGCGTGCCCGAGTCCATCCGGGATCGAATCTTCTACCCTCTGGTATCGGGGCGGGACGGCGGCTCCGGACTCGGGCTCACGCTGGCGCAGACTTTCGTGCAACAACACCTCGGCACGATCGAATGCGACAGCGAGCCCGGGAAGACAATTTTCAAGATCGTGATCCCGCTGCCTTGATTCGCATGGCGTCGCCAGAAGCGTCGCCAGCGGTGGCGACGATCGATCGACAGAGAACGCAGGGCAGGGCATGAAACCCATCTGGATCGTTGACGACGACCAATCGATTCGCTTCGTGCTGGAGAAGGCACTGGCGCGCGAAGATTTTGCGGTGCGCAGTTTCACGAATTCGCGCGACGTGCTCGCCGCGCTCGACGCCGACGAGCCGCAGGTGCTGGTTTCCGACATCCGCATGCCGGGCGGCTCGGGCATCGAGCTGCTGGCCAAGGTACGCGAGCGCATGCCGGCGCTGCCGGTGATCATCATGACCGCGTACTCGGATCTGGACAGTGCCGTCAGCGCGTTCCAGGGCGGCGCGTTCGAGTATCTGCCCAAGCCCTTCGACGTGCCGAAGGCGGTCGAGCTGATCCGCCGCGCCGTCGAAGAGAGCCTGCGTGAAGAGGTGCGCGACGAGAAGGCCGCACAGATGCCCGAGATGCTCGGCCAGGCACCGGCGATGCAGGACGTGTTCCGCGCGATCGGGCGGCTCAGCCAGAGCATCGTCACGGTGCTGATCACCGGCGAGTCGGGCTCGGGCAAGGAACTGGTGGCGAACGCGCTGCACAAGCACAGCCCGCGCGCCAGCGGGCCTTTCGTGGCGATCAACACCGCGGCGATCCCGAAGGACCTGCTCGAATCCGAACTCTTCGGTCACGAGCGCGGCGCGTTCACCGGCGCGCAGACCACGCGTCGCGGCCGCTTCGAGCAGGCCGACGGCGGCACCCTGTTCCTCGACGAGATCGGCGACATGCCGTTCGACCTGCAGACGCGGTTGCTGCGGGTGCTGAGCGACGGTCAGTTCTACCGCGTCGGCGGCCATAACCCGATGCGCAGCAACGTGCGCGTGATCGCGGCGACGCATCAGAACCTCGAAGAGCGGGTGCGGCTCGGAGCGTTCCGCGAAGACCTGTTCCACCGCCTGAACGTGATCCGGTTGCGCCTGCCGGCGCTGCGCGAGCGCGCCGAAGACGTGCCCTCGCTGACCCGTTTCTTCCTGCAGAAGAGCGCGAAGGAACTCGGCGTCGAGGCCAAGCGCATCACCGATGCCGCGCTCGCGCGGCTGATGCGCTTCGACTTCCCCGGCAACGTGCGCCAGCTCGAAAACATCTGCCACTGGCTGACCGTGATGGCGCCGGCGCAGATGATCGAGGCCAAGGACCTGCCGCCCGAACTGGCGGGCGACACCTTCGTCGCCGAGCTTGGGCCGGCGGCGACGACGCGTGCCGCCAGAGACGCCAGCGTCGTCGAGACGATCCCGGTCGCGCCGGCGGCTGCGGTCGTGGCGCCCACGCCGAGCGCTGCGGCCGTGCCCGCGGATTGGCTGGTCGGGCTCGAGCAGGAGGCGCGCAGCCGGCTCCAGGCCGGCGAGGTGCAGGTCTGGGACACGCTGACCCACAAGTTCGAGGCGCAGCTGATCCGCACCGCGCTCGAGATCACGCGCGGGCGCCGCATCGAGGCGGCGCAGAAGCTCGGTATCGGGCGCAACACCATCACCCGCAAGATCCAGGAACTGGGCCTGGACGACTGAACGCTGCCCTCGGCCGCGGTCAGTCCGACAACTCGACGATCACCGGCGCGTGGTCGCTCGGGCGCTCGTTCTTGCGCGTGAGCTTGTCGATCACGCAACTCGTCACGCGGGCCTTGAGCGCCTCGCTGACGAGGATGTGGTCGATGCGCAGGCCCTGGTTCTTGCGGAACGCGAGCATGCGGTAGTCCCACCAGCTGTACTGCTTGGGCGGCTGCTCGAACAGGCGGAACGAGTCATACAGGCCGGCCGCCAGCAGCGCCTTGAAGTGGGCGCGTTCCTCGGCCGTGCACAGCACCTGGCCGGCCCACGCGACCGGGTCGTGGACGTCGCGATCTTCGGGCGCGATGTTGTAGTCGCCGAGCAGCGCGAGCCGCGGGTGCACGGCCTGTTCCTTCGCGATCCAGTCGCGCAGCGCGCTCAGCCAGGCGAGCTTGTACGGGAACTTCTCGCTCTCGACCGACTGCCCGTTCGGGATGTAGGCGCCGACGATGCGCACGCCGCCGACGGTGCCGGCGATCACACGCGCCTGCGCGTCGTCGTGGCCGGGGATGTTGCGCACCACGTCCAGCGCCGGCAGCCTGCTGATCAGCGCGACGCCGTTGTAGGTCTTCTGCCCGAACCACTGCACCTGGTAGCCGGCGATGTTGATCTGCGCGTGCGGGAACTTGTCGTCGGTCAGCTTGGTTTCCTGCAGGCAGAGCACGTCGGGCTGGTGCAGCGCGAGCCAATCGAGCAGTTGCGGCAGGCGCACGGCGAGCGAGTTGACGTTCCAGGTGGCGATTTTCATAATAGACATAACTTATTGATTAAATTGAATATTAATTTCAGACTTCATGCTCATACCCCCTCACATACCCCAGAAGAAGTCACTTGATAGCTGACTCATAAGGCAAGCCCCCGGCTATGCCGGGGGACTCGCACAGGTTTGACCGTGTGGAGCGGTCGTGGATGCTTCTTATCCGACCAAGGAAAGGAGCTTCCAAATGAAAGAGTACCAGAGCCTCGCGCACACCCGTT
>JANXZN010000366.1 GCA_025355545.1 Rhizobacter sp. | reverse complement strand
AGCGTGGCGGAGTTGGTCGCCGCCATTGATGAGTACGTCGCCCATCACAACACCAAGCCCAAGCCGTTCATCTGGACCAAGAGCGCTGCCGACATCTTGCAGAAGGTCATCCGCGCGAATAGCCGCTTAAGTTCTAAACAGAATGCAACACTACACTAGCGTTCGTGGTCGCCGAACAGAACCGCGAACTCGTCGAGCGGCTGCGCCAGCAGGGCGTGCCGGCGGTCAGCGGCGACGCGACCGAACCGGCGGTGCTGATCCAGGCCCACATCGCGCGCGCCGCGATGCTGGTGATCGCCACGCCCGACACCTTCGGCGTGCGCCGCATGGCCGAGGTGGCAAAGGCGCTGAACCCGGCGATCGAGGTCGTGGTGCGCACCCACAACGAGGAAGAGATGCGCTTGCTCGAGCAAGCGCAGATCGGCAAGGTCTTCATGGGCGAGCACGAACTGGCGCACGGGATGGCCGGGCATGTGCTCGCGCGCATGGGCCGCGCGGCGGCGTCCCGCTGAGCGCGCTGACCGCACCCGAGCGGGCGCGGCGAGGTCGGGAACTCAGGCGGCGAGTGCGGCCGTCGCGGCGGCCAGGCACTTGTTGCACTTGCCCAGGCCGGGCAGGCGCGCGTCGGGCTTGCCGTCGCCGGTCTTGAAGTTGGCCTGGCAGCGGCGGCAGACATACATCTTCGAGCTCGACATCATCGGCTTGACGCCGGGTTCGCCGGCGGGGCGGGCGGCGACGTATTCGGCCTGGGTCTGGCGCAGCTTCTGCGTGGTGTCTGAAGCGGCGGGCAAGGTGGGTCGACGGGTGGCCATTGGCGGTCCTGAAGAAGAGGTGCGGACGACCGTGGAGCTTTGACGCCAATCACGGGCAACCCCTCGATTGTCCCAGCATTCCGGATTCCGCGCGCAATCGAATACCGGAATGGTTCAGGGGATTGTGTTTCTCGCCGTCATGCGGCCGACTCAGGGTGCGCTCAGAGCGCTGCCGAGATCGAGATCGAGCTTGTCGACCGCGACGACCGACAGGTCCGGCGCGCTGGCCTTCAGGGCCGGTGCAAAGCGCGCCGCGTCGCCGGCGACGACCACGCGCCGGCCGGCCGCGACGAGGTGGGCGGCGGCGTAGCGCTGCACCGCGTCGGCGCCGACGGCCGAGAGCGCGGCGATGCGCTGGCCCAGGTCCGCGAGCGGCAGCCCGGCGACGATCAGCGCCTTGACGGCAGCGCCCAGCCCCGCGGTCGTCTCGACGCTGCGGCTGAAGTCGCCGATCAAGGTCGCCTTGCGCGCGGCGAGTTCGTCGGCGCCGACGGGCGCCGCCGCCAGCCGGTCGAGCTCCGTCTGCACCAGGCCCAGAACCTCGGCCGCCGATTCGTTCTTGGTCTGAACCACCGCGCGCAGCGAGCCGCCGCCGGGGCGCGCGTCGAGCGCGCTGCCGGCGCCATAGCTCAGGCCGCGCCGGATCCGAATCTCCTGGTTCAGGCGCGACGAATAGCCGCCGCCCAGCACCGCGTTCATTACCGCCGCGGTCGCGCGTTCGGCCCCCAGCGGCGGCAGCGGTGCGGCGACGATCACCGCGGCCTGGCCGGACGCCGGCAGGTCGATCACTGCGGTGGTTTGCGCCAGCGCCGTGCCGCTGCGCAAGGGCATCGGCGCGGCCGCGCGGCTGCTGGCCTTCCAGGCGCCGAAGTGGCGCCGGGCGAGACGCAGTGCGTCGGCGGCGTCGAGGTCGCCGGCCAGCACCAGCACCGCGTTGTCGGGCCGGTAGCGGGCTGCGTGCAGTGCGAGCAGGTCGACGCGGGCGACGCGCGCGAGCGACGCCGGCGTGCCGCCGGCCGGGTGGCCGTAGGCGCCGCTGCCGAACAGCAGGCGTTGTGCGGCCCAGCCGGCCAGCGTGCCGGGCCGGCTGTAGGCGACCTTCAGTTCGTCCAGCGCCTGCGCGCGCAACCGGTCGAGCTCGGCCTGCGCAAACACCGGCTGTTGCACGACCTCGCTGACCAGGCCCAGCGCGGCGTCGAGTTTCGGCAGCGTGACGGTGATCGCGACCTCGGATTGGTGCCAGCCGGCGCTGCTGTCGAGCGCGCCGCCGAGCGACTCGGCGGCCTGCGCGAGCGCGGTCGCGCTGTGGCGGCGCGTGCCCTTGGTCAGCAGCCCGGCGGTCATCGACGCGAGCCCGGCCCGCTGCGGCGGATCGACCTCGCTGCCCGACAGCACGACCAGCTGCGCCGTCACGAGCTGCACGCCGCGGCGCTCGGCCAGCACCACGCGCAGGCCGTTCGGTAGGCGCTGCTCGATCGGCGTGGCGATCGCCAGCGGGCGGGGCGCGCCGGGCTGCGGCGGCGTGTCGAGGTTCTGCGCACGCGCGATCGGCGCGAGACCGGCCAGGCCCAGCAGCAGCGCCACCGCGCCGATCAAGCGCACAGCAAATACCTTCATTTCGCGCTGCCTTGCTGCGCCGCGGCCTGCACATACGTCACGCTGACCTTGTGCGCGCCGGTCACGTAGCGCTGCACCACCCGTTGCACGTCGGCCGCGCTGACGCCCTGCAGCGCGATCAGGTCGGTGTTGACGTGCCCGGCGCCGCCTTGCAGCACCGCCGCGTCGGCCACTGCCGAGGCCAGCCCTTCGGGCGTCTGGCGCGCCAGCAGCGCACTGGTCAGCAGCTGCGTCTTGACCTTGGCAAGTTCGGCCGAACCGATCGGCTGCGTCGCGAGCCGCCGCACCTCGGCCAGCAGCGCCTGCGCGACGGCTGCGAGCGGCTTGCCGCTGGCAGCCGTCGCGGTCGCGGTCAGCAGCCCCGGGCCGGCGCGCAGATCGGCGTCGAAGCCGATCTGGCCGGCGATCCGCTGCCGGTACACCAGCGCCTGGTTCAGCCGCGACGATTCGCCGCTGCCGAGCAGCGCCGCGGCGATCTGCAGCGCCGGCGCGTCGGCGCTGGTCACCGGCAGCGCGAGCCATACCAGCGCGACCGCCGGCAGCGGCACCTGCGGTGCGGTGACGGTGACGCTGCGGTCGGTGGCCCAGGCCGGCTCGTCGACACTGACGCGCAGCAGCGGGGTGCTCGGTCGCGGCACGGGCGCAAAGTACTTGTCGACCCAGGCGTCGAGCTGCGTGGCGTCGAAGTCGCCGGCGACCACCAGCGTGGCGTTGTCGGGGCGGTAGTGGCTGGCGTGGTACGCGACGACGTCGGCCAGTGTCGCCGCCTCGAGGTCGGCGATGCTGCCGATGCTCGGGCGCTTGTACGGGTGCACCTGGTAGGCGGCCGGCGCGATCGCGTTGCCGAAGCGGCCGTAGGGCGCGGCCAGCACGCGCTCGCGGTATTCCTCCTCGACGACCGCGCGCTCGGAGACGAAATTCGCCTGCACGACGTTCAGGTTCGACATGCGCTCGGCCTCGGCCCACAGCAGCACCTCGAGGTGGTTCGACGGCACCAGGTCGGTGTAGCCGGTCACGTCGTTGCCGGTGAACGCGTTGTTCGAGCCGCCGACGTCTTCGGTGAGCCGGTCGAACTGCTCCGGCTTCAGGTGCGCCGTGCTCTTGAACATCAGGTGCTCGAACAGGTGCGCGAAGCCCGAGCGACCGGCCGGGTCGTCCTTGGCGCCGACGTGGTACCAGACCTGAACGCTGACCGTCGGGCTGGCGCTGCTGGGCACCGCGATCACCTGCAAGCCGTTGCCCAGCACGCGCTCGGTGAACGCGACCGGCGCGATCTTCAGCGGCGCATCGGCCGCGAACCCGAGCATCGCGCTCGATGCGGTGATCGCTGCGGCCGCGTGCAGCAGCCGGCTCAGACTCATGCGCTCGAGCTCAGTCCGACTTCGCGACCAGCGTGAAGTGCTCGACCACCGGCGGCGCGGCGAAGAACGGCCCGACGATCGCGCGCCACTGCGGGAACAGCGGGCCCTGGCGGAAGTCGACGGTGTGGTTCTCGAGCGTCTGCCAGTAGATCATCAGGATGTAGCGCTCGGGCGACTCGACACCGCGGTTGACCTTGAAGCCGCGAAAGCCCGTGGCCCTGGAGGCGACGGTGGCGATGCCGTGCTGGATCGCGGCGTCGAACTCGGCCTGCTTGCCGGGCAGGATGCGGATGTCGGCGATTTCGAGAATCATGCGCGGGCCTTCGCGTGAGGGTGGCGGGGCCGCCAGTCTACAAGCGCGCCGCGCGGCACGCTCGTCAGACGCCGAGAAAGCGGGCCAGCGCGTCGTGATCCTGCGCGAGATTGGCCGATGCGCCCGCGGCCACGACCATGCCCTTCTCCAGCACCACCGCACGGTCGGTGTGCGCGAGCACCGCGCGGTAGTTGCGGTCGACGATCAGCGTGCTGATGCCGGTCGCGCGGATCGCGCCGATCACGCGCCAGATCTCGGCGACGATCAGCGGCGCCAGGCCCTCGGTCGCCTCGTCGAGGATCAGCAGCTGCGGGTTCGTCATCAGCGCGCGCCCGATCGCGAGCATCTGCTGCTCGCCGCCCGAGAGCTGCTGGCCGCCGTGGTTCAGGCGCTCAGTCAGGCGCGGGAAGGTCGCGAGCACGCGCTCGTAGGTCCAGTCCCGCGTGCCGTCGACACCGGCGCGTGCCGTCATCACCAGGTTCTCGCGCACCGACAGGTTCGGGAAGATGCCGCGCCCCTCGGGCACGTAGCCGATGCCGAGCCGTGCCACGCGTTCTGGGGGCGCGTTCGTCATCTCGCGGCCGTGCCAGTGCACCGCGCCGGTCGCGATCGGCACGTAGCCCATCAGCGCGCGGATCAGCGTCGTCTTGCCCATGCCGTTGCGCCCGAGCAGGCCGAGCGCGGTGCCGGCGGGCAACTCGAGGCTGACGCCGCGCAGCGTGTGGCTGTCGCCGTAGTAGGTGTGGATGCCCTCGAGCCAGAGCATCTCAGTGGGCCTCGCCGAGGTAGGCGACCTGCACGTCCGGGTTCGTGCGGATGCGCTGCGGTGCGTCGCTGGCGATCACCGCGCCGTTGACCATCACGGTGATGCGGTCGGCGATGCGGAACACCGCGTCCATGTCGTGCTCGACCAGCAGCAGCGCATGGCTGCGCTTGAGTTCGGCGAGCAGCGCGAGCATGCGTTCGGTCTCTTCGGCGCCCATGCCGGCGAGCGGTTCGTCGAGCAGCAGCACGCGCGGTCTGGTGGCCAGGCACATCGCGATCTCGAGCTGGCGCTGGCCGCCGTGGCTCAGCAGCCCGGCCGGGCGCATCGCATGGTCGGCGAGACCGGCGGCGGCCAGCGCTTCGCGGGCCGCGCCGACGCTGTGCGCGCAGGCCTGTGCCGCCTGCCACACGGCCCAGGCGCGCGGCTGCGCCGCCTGCGCGCTGAGGCGGCAGTTCTCGAGCACGGAAAAGCTCGGGAAGATCGTCGTGCGCTGGTAGCTGCGGCCGATGCCGGCACGCGATCGCTTCGGCTGCGGCCAGGTGCCGATGTCGCGCCCGTCGAGCTCGATGCGCCCGCTGCTGGCCGGCAGCTCGCCCGACAGCATGTTGATCAGGGTCGACTTGCCGGCGCCGTTGGTGCCGATCACCGCGTGCACCTCGCCGACGTGCAGGTCGATCGAGACCTGGTCGACCGCGGTGAGCCCGCCGAAGCGGCGCGTCAACGCGTGGGCGCGCAGCAGGGCCGGCGACTCAGCCATGCGCGGCTCCGGTGAAGCGGCGGCCCAGCCCGATCAGGCCCTTCGGCAACAGCGCGACGAACGCGATGATCGTGAAGCCCAGGGTCATCTGCCAGTGGTTCGCGAGCGGGCCGAGCAGCGCCTCGAGCTGGAACAGCTCCTTCAGCAAGGTGAACGCGATCGCACCGATCACCGCGCCGCGCAGGTGGCCGATGCCGCCGAGGATCAGCATCAGCAGCACCGCGCCGGACTCGTGCCAGCTCAGCAGCTCGGGGTTGACCGCACCGTCCTTCACCGCGAGCAGGAAGCCGGCCAGCCCGGCGAGCGCGCCGGCGATCACGAAGGCAGCGAGCTTGTACCGGAAGGTCGGGTAGCCGGCCGCGCGCATGCGTTGCTCGTTGACGCGGATGCCGGCCAGCGCGTGGCCGAAGCGCGAACGCTGCAGCAGCGCGAGCAGCGCATAGCTGACTATCAACGCGAGCATCACCGCGTAGTACATCGTGCGCTTGTTGTCCAGGCTCAGCGTGGCCAGCGTCGGCTTGACGTACAGGAACAGGCCGTCGCTGCCGCCGGCGAGCCTGGTGTCGTGGAACACGAAGTAGGCCATCTGCGCGAACGCGAGCGTGACCATGATGAAGTACACGCCTTTCGTGCGCAGGCTCAGCGCGCCAACGAAGAGTGCGTAAATGGCAGCCGCCGCCACGGCCAGCGGCAGGACGCGCGCGACCGAGCCGCCGCTGTCGCCCGAGGCGAGCACGGTCACGTAGGCGCCGATGCCGAGAAAGGCCGCGTGACCCAGGCTCACCAGCCCGGTCACGCCGACCAGCAGTTCCAGGCTGAGCGCGAACACCGCGTAGATCGCGATCTTCACGACCAGGTCGTGCAGGTAGGGCGAGAGCAGCGGCGGCAGTGCCAGCAGCAGCAGTGCGGCAACCACGGGGACGAGCCAGCTGCGCTTCATTCAATAGGCCCGCTTCATCAGGCCTTCGGGCCGCCACACCAGGATCACCGCCATCAGCAGGTAGACGCCGACGCCGCTGTACTCGGCGAAGAAGACCTTGCCGAAGGTGTCGACGACACCCACCAGCAGCGACGCGATCAGCGCGCCGGTGATCGAGCCGATGCCGCCGATCACGACGACGACGAAGCAGATGATCAGCACGCTGCCGCCCATGCCCGGGTAGACCGACGACAGCGGCGCCGCGATCATGCCCGCGAGCGCGGCCAGCGCGACGCCGCCGGCGAACACGATGCGGTACAGCAGCCGGATGTTCAGGCCCAGGCCGCGCGCCATGTCGCGGTTGCTCGCGCCGGCGCGGATCATCATGCCCAGCCGCGTGCGGTTCACGACCCAGTACAGGCCGAGCGCGACGACGATGCACGCCGCCGAGGCGAACACGCGGTACCACGGGTACGACATCAGCTCACCGAGCCGGAAGCCGCCCGCCAGCCACGCCGGCGCCGGCACGCCGTGCACGTCGTTGCCGACCAGCAGGCTGCGCGCCTCCTCGAAGACGAGGATCAGCGCGTAGGTCATCAGCACCTGCTGCAGGTGCTCGCGCTGGTACAGGAAGCTGAAGAACGCCCATTCCAGCAAATAGCCTGCTGGTCGGCAACGACGTGCACGGCGTGCCGGCGCCGGCGTGGCTGGCGGGCGGCTTCCGGCTCGGTGAGCTGATGTCGTACCCGTGGTACCGCGTGTT
>JANXZN010000298.1 GCA_025355545.1 Rhizobacter sp. | reverse complement strand
CAGCGCGATGAAGGTCTCGGTCTCGGATTCGGGGTCGACGCCGTCCTCCTGCCGATAGCCGGTGTACTGGCCGCGCACCACGTCGTGCGGCGCACCGGCAGCATGCCGCGAAAGACCTTGTTCTTTTCTTCGCTGATCGGCGCCGGCGCGAGCGGCGAGCGGCAGGTAATCGAGCGTGGCCGCGAAGGCCTGCCACTCCGGCTCGCTGAACTTGCGCGTCGAGAACTCGTCGAGCGCGCTGCGGGCCGCCTGGCGAAAGCCTTCGACGTCGAGGTCGTCGAGCGAGACGCCGACGATCCTATTTTGCAGCAGACGCTGCAAGGAGTGCGCCAGTCGACGGCCCCTCAGGGCCTGGCGCTGTGCCAGGCGCCCAGCACGCCGTCGCCGGTCTTGTCGCCGGGCTTGCTGTCCTTGGCCCAGAAGTACAGCGGCTTGCCCTTCATCGCCCACTGCTTCTTGCCGTCGTCGCGGGTGACGACGGACCAGTCGCCGCTCGCCGCGTCGGCATCGAGCGCCATCAGCGGCGGCCAGTTGCTCGCGCAGGGGCCGTTGCAGACGGACTTGCCGCTGCCGGCGGCGTCCTTGTCGAAGGTGTACAGCGTCATGCCGTTGGCGCCGACGAGCACGCCGTCGGCGACTTTGGCGGGCGCGGCAGAAAGCGAGGCGGCGCAGCCGGCGAACAGCGCGGCGCCGAGGCCGAGGATGGAGGCGGTGCGGGTCAGAAGGGGATGCATGGGCGGGCGACTCGTGGCGCGGACGACGCGTCCGCACCCGGGTAGACGATCCGCACCCGCGCAATATTCCCGTGCCCGCTGTCGATCCGGGGCCGGCCCGCGCGTCGTAGCTGCAGAGGCTTCGCAGCCGCGCCGCCTCGCCATTCAACTTTCTCTACGAGGAAACGAGACCATGAGCCTCACGACCGTCAAGCCGATCCCCACCGGCATGCATGCACTGACCCCGCACCTGGTGTGCGCCGGCGCCGCCGACGCGATCGGGTTCTACAAACAGGCCTTCGGCGCCGCCGAACTGTCGCGCATGCCCGGACCGGGCGGCAAGCTGATGCACGCGATGCTGCGCATCGGCGATTCGGCGCTGATGCTGGTCGACGAGGCGCCCGAATGGAACATGCTCGGGCCGAAGGCGCTGAAGGGCTCGCCGGTCACGATCCACCTGTACGTGACCGACGTCGACGCGACCGTCGCGAAGGCGGTGGCGGCCGGCGCCAAGCTGACGATGGCGGTGGCCGAGATGTTCTGGGGCGACCGCTACGGCACCCTCGAAGACCCGTTCGGCCATCGCTGGTCGATCGCCACGCACACGCGCGATCTGACCCCGGAGCAGATGCAGCAGGAGATGGCGAAGATGGGCAACCACTGCCCGGGGGCCTAGCCTTCAGCGCAGCGCGTCGGGCAGTTCGATCTTGACCTGCAGCACCTCGAGGTTCTCCTTGCGCTCCAGGTGGACCTTGATGTCTTCGGGCTTGATCGACACGTACTTCGAGATCACCGCCATCAGCTCGCGCTGCAGTGCCGGCAGGTAGTCGGGCCGGCTCGCGCCGCGCCCACTGCGCTCGTGCGCCAGGATGATCTGCAGCCGCTCCTTGGCGACGCTGGCGGTCTTCTTCTTCTCACCGAGCAGGAAGGAAAGCAGGGACATGCGTTACCTCCCGCCGAACACGCGTTTGAAGAAGCCCGGTTTCACGGCCTCGGTGAAGCGCATCGCCCGCGTCTCGCCGAGGAAGCGCGCGACCACGTCCTTGTAGGCCTCGGACACGTCGGTGCCCTTCAGGTGCACCGCCGGCACGCCCTGGTTCGAGGCATCGAGCACGGTTTCGGACTCCGGGATTACGCCGATCAGCTCGATGCGCAGGATGTCCTTGATGTCGCCGAGCGACAGCATCTGTCCGCCCTCGACCCGGTTCGGGTTGTAGCGCGTGATCAGCAGGTGCTCCTTGATCGGCTCCTTGCCCTCGATGGCGCGCCTGGTCTTCGACGCGAGCATGCCCAGGATGCGGTCCGAGTCGCGCACCGACGAGACCTCGGGGTTGGTCACGACCAGCGCCTCGTCGGCGAAGTGCATCGCCATCAGCGCACCGGTCTCGATGCCGGCCGGCGAGTCGCAGACGATGTACTCGAAGCCCATCGCGGCGAGGTCGGACAAAACCTTCTCGACACCCTGCTGCGTCAGCGCGTCCTTGTCGCGCGTCTGCGAGGCGGCGAGCACGAACAGGTTCTCGCACTGCTTGTCCTTGATCAGCGCCTGGTTCAGGTTCGCCTCTTCCTGGATCACGTTGATCAGGTCGTAGACCACGCGGCGTTCGCAGCCCATGATCAGGTCGAGGTTGCGCAGGCCGACGTCGAAGTCGATCACCGCGGTCTTGTGGCCGGCCAGGGCCAGGCCGGAGGCGAAGCTGGCGCTGGTCGTGGTCTTGCCCACACCGCCCTTGCCGGAGGTCACGACGACAATCTTGGCCATGGTCTCGGGTTCCTTTGGGTTCAGTCTGATTTCAGGGGCTGGACGACGAGCTTCTCGCCGTCCAGCCTCACCTGCGCCGGCTTGCCCAGCACGGCGGCGGGCAGTTCGGTCTCGGTGGTGCGGTAGATGCCTGCGATCGAGAGCAGCTGCGGCTCCATGCAGGTCGTGAAGATGCGCGCCGCGGTGTCGCCCAGCGCGCCGGCCAGCGCGCGGCCGCGCAGCGGCGCGTAGACGTGGATGTTGCCGTCGGCGATGACCTCGGCACCGAAGCTGACGACGGCCAGCACGATCAGGTCGGCACCCTTGGCGTAGACGCGCTGGCCCGAGCGCAGCGGCTTGTCGATGACCAGCGCGGTGCGCGCCGGCATGGCGATTTCGATGACCTCGGGCAGCCCCGCGAGCGTGGTGGCCCGGGGCGCGGGCGCAGGCGCTGCCGACCTGTCGACCGGCGCGTGCTGACGCACCGGAAGCGCGCCGGGGCCGCCGCCATGCGCCTCGCTCAGGCCGGCGGCGTGCGCGTCTTCCATCTGCTGGGCATTGCCGGCCTTGACCGCGACCGGCAGCATCCTGTAGCCGCGCAGCAGGTGCATCAGCACGACGAAGTCGATCGGCTCGTCGGCGTCGCGTACCTGCGCGAGGTCGATCGCGACCGGATCGTTGTCGAACAGCCCGGGGGCGTCGGCAAAGCGCTCGTCGAGCGCCTGGGAGAGCCGCGCGAGGTCGGTCGTCTTGAGCACGACGGCGACCAGTGTCAGGGCGGCGCTTTTCAGTTCGAAGGCGGAAGAAGCGGCAGAAGCAACAACCATGAGCACAGACAACGGCAAAGGCAAAGGCAAAGGCAGCGAGTTTAGCGGCTGCGCAAGCCCTGTCTGTTCGCAAGCGTGTGCGGGCGTGGCCCGCGCCGGGCGCAAGCGCCACTCACGCGGCGCTGCATCGACCGATCACTGGTTCAGCAGGATCGACGCGATGATGCCGGTGGCGATGGCGACCAGCACGTAGTCGCCACCCGTTTGCACCCACTGGTAGCCGCGCGGCGGCGCGCTCAGGTGATGCCCGCGCCAGTCGTCGACGACGTACTGGTGGCTGCGGTACTGCGTCGGCAGGCGACCGCCGCGGTAGAAACTGTGATCGGGGCCGGCGCCGCGCCCCTCATGCCGTTGAGCCCTGTCGCCGCGATCGCCCTGGTCGTGGTGACGATCACCGTGGCCTCGATCGCGCCGCGCGTGGACGTCCTCCGACGGTTGGGTGCCATCGTTCATCGGTCGCCCCTGCGCGTCCCAGTTCGGGGTATCGCGCCCGCCCTGTGCGAGGGCCAGGCCGCTGAGGCTCATCGACAACGCGGCGATGGCGCAAATGACTGCCTTGCTTTTCACGCGAGAACTCCGCAGAGTAACGAGAACGCCATTTTGAACACACGCCGCATCGGCGGTGTAGGTGAACGGCGGCTTCGCGGGCGGGAAACAGGCAGCAACGGGCGCTCACGCGACGCGCCGCCGTGACAATCGCCGCCGCTGCTCCTACAGTCGTGCATTCCTGCAGCCCCGGAGACACCTTCATGATGGGACGAGCGCCCGCGCCCGACGCCGAATACCTGATGCGCGACACCACGTCGCACCCACCCGCGCTGGCGCCGGCTTACAAGACCAGCGTGCTGCGTTCGCCGCGGCTGGCGCTGATCTCGCTGCAGCAGTCGCTGTCGGAGGTGACCGCGCCGGTCTTCAGCGCCGCCGAACTCGGCCCGCTCGACCACGACCTGATCATGAACGCTGCCAAGGACGGCCTGCCGATCGGCGAGCGCATCGTCGTGCACGGCCACGTGCACGACCAGCTCGGCCGGCCGGTCGCGAACGCGCTGATCGAGGTCTGGCAGTGCAACGCCAGCGGCCGCTACCGCCACAAGAAAGACCAGTACATCGGCGCGCTCGACCCCAACTTCGGCGGCTGCGGGCGCATGCTCACCGACGCGAACGGCTACTACGCCTACCGCACCATCAAGCCCGGCCCGTACCCGTGGCGCAACCGCGTCAACGACTGGCGCCCCGCGCACATCCACTACGCCATCAGCGGCAACGGCTGGGTCCAGCGCCTGATCACGCAGATGTACTTCGAGGGCGACCCGCTGATCGCCGACTGCCCGATCCTGGGCATCGTGCCCAGTGAAGAGCAGATCCGCGGGCTGATTGCGCTGCAGGACCGCAGCGCGTTCGTGCAGCTCGACAGCCGCGCCTACCGCTTCGACATCGTGCTGCGCGGCCAGCGCGCCACGCTGTTCGAGAACGCCGTGCAGGGGGCCGCGCAATGAGCCGCCAGCAGCCGAAGCCGCGCGAGCCCGACGCCGGGCCGCCCCAAGGCGAGCGAGACCGCCTCGGGGGGTCGGCCACCGTATTCGGCGGGCGAGGGCTGGTCATCATGCGCGAAACGGCCTCGCAGACCGCCGGCCCGTATGTTCACATCGGCCTGGCGCCGCAGCAGGCCGGTTTCGACATCTTCGAGAACAACTTCGGCAGCGTGCTGACCAACGCCAGGACCAGGGGCGAGCGCATCCGCATCGAAGGCCGCGTGTTCGACGGCATCGGCACCGTGCTGAAGGACGTGCTGATCGAGATCTGGCAGGCCAACGCCGAGGGCAGGTACGCGCACCCGGCAGATCGCCAGAGCGGCAAGGCGCTCGACGAGAACTTCCGCGGCTGGGGCCGCAGCTGCACCGACTTCGACAGCGGCGTCTACGGCTTCGACACGATCAAGCCCGGCGTCGTGACCGGCCGCGTCTCGGGCCAGAGCAGCCGCTTCATGGCGCCGCACATCAACGTCTGGGTGGTCGCGCGCGGCATCAACCTGGGCCTGAACACGCGGCTGTACTTCAGCGACGAGGCGGCGGCGAATCAGAAGGACGCCGTGCTGAACCTGATCGAGTGGGAGCAGCGCCGCGCCACGCTGGTGGCGCAGCGGGAAGACAAGGGCGGCGCGGTCGTTTACCGCTTCGACATCCGTCTGCAGGGCGAGGGCGAGACGGTGTTCTTCGACGTCTGAGCCGGGCCGCGGCCGGGCGCGGGCTACGGCTCGCGCGCGTGATCGGCCGATTCGAGCGCGCTCGTCGGCCGCAGCAGCCTGGCGCGTTCGAGTCGATCCTCGAGCTGGCCCACGTGCGCGGCGACCGAGTTCGCGTTCTGCTCGATCGCAAGGCGCGATTCGCTCTGCAGCCGATCCAGCCGCACCATCAGCTCGGTGCGCAGTTCGGTGAAGCGCGAGGCCTCGGCCCGGTCGGCAAGGTCGCGCTGGGCCTGCAGCTCGCGCGTCTGGCGGCGCGCGTCCATCAGCGAGCTGGCCTGCAGCGAGATCACCCACACGGTGAACAGAACGCACAGGAACGCGACCAGCCCCAGCATGATCAGGCCGAGCGGCGCCTGCAGCGTGGTCAGGCCCAGGTTCAGTGTCGTCAGCGCAGAAAACGCGTCCCAGTTCAGCAACGCGAACAGGCCGACCAGCACCAGGATGAGAAAGAATGCGAGCGCGCGAATCATCGTGACCTCCTAGCGTGTCAGAACGCCCTAGGTTAGCGGGCCGCGCACGCCTGGCAATCGGCGCAGCGCACACGCCGCGTCGGAGGTGGCGCGCCCGCGCTGCCGGACGACACGCCGCGCCGGCCTCGATCAGCGCCCGAAGTCGAGTGCCGCGCTCAGGTCGCCCATCGGCGCGCTGCCGGCGCGGGCCAGGCCATCATCGCGCATCGCGATGCCGGGCAGGGGCGCGAGCGACCAGCGGTGCGTGATGAAGCGCAGGATCGAGCCGGTGTCGTATTGAGTCTTGTCGACGAAGCCCTTTTTCGCGAACGGCGAGACGATCAGCGCCGGGATGCGCGTGCCCGGGCCGAGCCAGTCGCCCGCCGGCACCGCGGCGTGGTCGTAGAAGCCGCCGTTCTCGTCGTAGGTCACGACGATCAGCATGTGCGGCCACTGCGGGCTGCGCTGCAGCGTGGCGATCACCCCGGCGATGTGGCCGTCGCCCGCGGCCACGTTGGCATAGCCGGCGTGCTGGTTCAGCGGGCCCTGCGGCTTGTAGAACGTGACCGGCGGCAGCTTGCCGGCGGCGGCGTCGGCCAGGAAGCCGGTGTCGAAATCCTTCAGGTGCGCCTGCCGCGCGGCCGCGTGCATGGCCGGGTCGAGCGCGGCGTAGTAGTTGAACGGCTGGTGATGCGGCTGGAAGTTGACCGTGCCGCTGTACATCTGCTTGCGCGCCTCGGGCGTGCCGGACTCGACCGTGTTCCAGCCGCCGGCGTACCAGGCCCAGGCCACGCCCCTGGCGTCGAGCGTGTCGGCAATCGTAGGCAAGGTCTGCGGCGGCAGCGTGGTCGGCTTGGAGCTGTCGGCATGGCGTGCGTCGCCGCTCGCGGCCGGGGCGTTGAAGCTCGGCTGGAACGCCGGCTGCATCGTGTTGACGGCATGGAACATGCCGCTGGCGTCTTTCGGCGTCAGCGTGCTGTCGCGCCTGTAGCGTGGCGCGCCGGCGAGCACGGTCGCGGGGCTGTTGTCGGCTGGCACCAGGCGCACGAAGCGGCCCTGCCCGTCGGTCTCGATCTGCGAGATCGAGTCCTTCGCGGGTGAGTCGGCGGCGTCGGCGTTCGGGTAGGTCGGCGCGCAGGCGCAAATCAGGTACTGGTGGTTCAGGAACGAGCCGCCGAACGCGCCCATGAAGAAGTTGTCGGCGAGCACATACTGTTGCGCCAGCTTCCACAGCTTCATGTTGCTGCCGTCGTAGTAGCCCATGCTCAAGGCGCCGGCGTCCGAGTAGGCGGCGAAGCGGTCGTTGCGGCCGCCGGCGATCTGCGCCATGTTGCTGTAGAAGCGATGCACCAGATCGCGCGTCGTGATGTTCTGGCCGACCACCACGCCGCTGCCGTTCAGGCCCGCGGGATCGTCGATCTGGAACGGCGCGTTCGGCATGCCGGTAGCCTGCGCCTGCGTCAGCGTGACCGGCTGGCCGCCTGCGGTCAGCCCGCCCCAGGCCGGCGGCAGCACCGGCAGCACCGAGCCGTCGAAATCGCGCTGCGGGAAGTAGCCGCCGATCGAGCTCGGATTCTTGCCGGGCACGCCGTTGGCGTCCGGGAACAGCCCATACAGCGTGTCGAACGCGCGGTTCTCGGCATAGATCACGACGATGGTCTCGATCGCGTCGAGCGCCAGGTGGTTGCGCAGCGCGCGCGCCCGGTCGCCCTGCGCGCCGGCCTCGGCCACCGCGGCGGCGATGCGCGGCAGCAATTGCGCGTGCTCGGCCTGCAGCGCGGCACGCACCCCTGCGTCGCTCACGCTCGCGGGCATCGCCAGCAGCTGCGCCTCGGGCACGCCGATGCGCCGGGCGAGCTTGGTGCGGGCCGCGGCGAGCGAGCTGCGATCGGTCTCCATCAAGGCGATGAGCTCGGTGCTGACCGGGCCGAGCAGCGCGCCGCCGCCGGCCGGGGCACGCAACACGGCGCCGTTCGCCTGCGCCAGCAGTGCGCCGCCGCCGGGCACCGCGAACGCGCCGGTCGCATCGGCGAGCGTGCTCGGCTCGTCGGCGTCGCAGCGCGCGTTGCCGTTGCGGTCGGCGCAGACGGTGGCGTCGGGCAGGCCGACGACCTGGCCGCGCGCCGGATCGGTGGGTGAACCGGTCAGCGCGCAGGCGGCGACGAGGGTGCTCAGCAAGGTGGCAGCGAGGGCAGCAGGTTTCATCGGTGTGACGGGGTGGAAGGTGCTGAAGATCAAGTATGGTGCATGCCGAAGTCGTCCGGTTTTGTGACATGCGCCGCCCCCAATCCCTGTTCGCCCCTGCCGTCGCCGCCGTGCTGTGCGCGCTGCCGGCCTGGTCGCTGCTGGCGCAGGCGCCGAGTCCAGGCGTGGCCGCGCTGTATGCGCGAGCTGCCACGACCCGGCCCAAGCCTGCGGCCTGTGCGGCCCGCTGCGCAGCGACCTGGCCGCGCATCCCGAGTACTGCGGGCGCTTTCGCACGCCGCGCCTGCGCAACGTCGCGCTGCGCCAGAGCTTCTTTCACAACGGCGCGATCCACACGCTCGCCGGCGCGCTACCGCGCGACCCTCAACACCGACCCGGCGTTCGGCGGCGCGCCGGGCGACGCACCAGCGCTGAGCGAGGCCGAGATCGACGCCGACGTCGCGTTCCTGGAGACGCTGACCGATGCCGATCAGCTCGACGCTGCGGCCGCCGTAAAACTGCGCTGAACCCGGCGCCTCGAAAGCGGCGCGAGAATGCAGCCTCGCCTGACGCGCTGCGGTGCGTCTCTCACACCGACCCCGGACCCTTGAGCGATGCAATCCGTCATCACCAGCCTGCTCGACACCGACCTCTACAAGTTCACGATGTGGCAGGCGATGCTGCACCGGCATCCGGCGACGCAGGCCGAATACACCTTCGTGTGTCGCAACGAACCGGCCTTTCCGCTGGCCGAGTTGCTGGCCGACGTCAACGCGCAACTCGACCACCTGTGCCGCCTGAAGTTCACGGTCGACGACCTCGCCTACCTCGGCGGGCTGCGCTTCATGCGCTCGGACTTCATCGACTTCCTGCGCATCTTCCATTTCCAGCGCGAGTTCATCACGGCGCGCGCTACGGCCGGGCAGCTCGAGATCGTCGCCAGCGGCCCGCAGGTGCACGTGATGGCGTTCGAGATCTACGTGCTGGCGATCGTCAACGAGCTGTACTTCCGGTGCTTCGACCAGACCCCGGCGTTCCAGGAGGGACGCAAGCGCCTGCGGGCCAAGGTCGAGCGGCTGCGTGCGTTCGAGGACGAGCCGAAACGCCGCCACCCGTTCGAGTTCTTCGACTTCGGCGTACGTCGGCGTTTCTCGGCCGACTGGCAGCGCGAGGTCGTCGCGACGTTCAAGCGCGAAGTGCCGCAGTACTTCAAGGGCTGCTCGAACGTGCTGTTCGCGCGCGATCTCGGCCTGGTGCCGATCGGCACGATGGCGCACGAGTACCTGCAGACCTACCAGACGCTGGGCGTGCGGCTGCGCGACTTCCAGCGCGCCGCGCTCGAGGACTGGGTGCAGGAATACCGCGGCGACCTCGGCGTGGCGCTGACCGACGTGGTCGGCATGGACGCCTTCCTGGGCGACTTCGACCTGTACTTCGCGAAGCTGTTCGACGGCCTGCGGCACGATTCCGGCGACCCGTATGTCTGGGGCGAGAAGGCGCTGGCGCACTACGCCACGCTGCGCATCGACCCGCACACCAAGCGCATGGTGTTCTCCGACGGCCTGGACTTCGACCGCTCGATCGCGCTGCACCACCATTTCTCCGATCGCACCCAGTGTGGCTTCGGCATCGGCACCAACCTGACCAACGACATGGGGCTGAAGACGCTGCACATCGTGATGAAGCTGACCCACGCGAACCGCCAGCCGGTCGCCAAGCTCTCCGACAGCCCGGGCAAGCTGCTGTGCGACGACGAGACCTTCCTGGCCTACCTACGCCAGGTGTTCAAGGTCGATTCATGACGGGTGGATGAACCTGTCCGAAAGCGGCGCGCCCTGCTTCCTGACCGGCTGCCGCATGGAAGAGGCGGCGCGGCGCCTGGCCTGGGCCGTGGTCGGCGGGCGCCTGTCGCATCACAACGCGGCGATGCAGATCTTTGCCGACGGCACAGACCGAATCCGCGTCGCCTGGATCGCCGACCTGCTGCCGAACGAGCTCGCGCCGGCGATCGCCGCGATGATCGCGCAGGGCCTGGCCGCAATGAAGCAGACGCTGGAGCGCTGGAGCGGCGTACCGTCTGCGGGCAGAATCGGGTCACGATGACGATCAACGACCACGACACCGCCGAATCCCTTCACGAGCCCGGTCTGTGGCGCGACGGCGGCTGGACCGCCCGCGTCATCAAGAACGAGGACGACGAGGGCTGGGCCGTCGCGATGACCCGTGACGACGAAGCCGAGCCCGCGTTGGTCGGCCCGTGGACGATGGGCCGCGACAAGAAGAACCCGAAGCCGCTGGACACGGCAGCGTTCAACACCCTGGTCAAGACCGCTGCCGAGGTGCTGCGGCGTCACGAGCAGCAGCTGCACGCGCAGCACCACCGCAACGTTACCGTCACGGTGGCCGGGCAGCGCATCCTTGTCACGCTCGAGATCGTGCCCGACGAAGACGACCCGCACGCGCTGCTGGCCGCGCAGGACGCATACGGCGAGCCGCTCGCCAGACTGCGCGTCGGGCCGACCTTTCGGCTCAGTGCGGCGAGCGGGACGGCCTGGATCGAGGACGGCTACCGCCAACCCGGCTGATCAGCCGACGGCCTGCAGCCGCAGCCGGCGCGCCGCCTCTTCGGCGCGCGCGTCGTCGATCTCGCGCAGCACGCCGCCCAGGTCGACCTTGCCGGTAGGGCGTTTGAAGCGGCCGGTCAGCGTGAGTTCGTTGGTCAGCACGCCGCGCTGGTAGAGGTCCCAGATCTCGGCGCCGAATTCGGTCGCCAGCAGCTCCGGCGCGTGCGTGCCGAAGAAATTGCGCAGGTTCTCCACGTCGCGCCGCAGCATGCGCTGCGCGTGGTTGTTGCCGGCCGCATCGATGGCCTGCGGCAGGTCGATGATCACCGGCCCGTCGGCGGCGAGCAGGACGTTGAATTCCGACAGGTCGCCGTGCACGACCCCGGCGCACAGCATGCGCACGACCTCCTTCAGCAAGGTCGCATGGTGCGCGCGGGCCTGTTCGGGCGTGAACGCGACATCGTTCAGGCGCGGTGCAGCAGCGCCGTTCGCGTCGGTCACGAGTTCCATCAGCAGCACGCCGTCGTGAAAGTTCAGCGGCTTCGGCACGCGCACGCCGGCGGCGGCGAGGCGATACAGCGCATCGACCTCGGCGCTTTGCCAGGCCGCCTCCTGGGCCTTGCGGCCGAAGCGCGTGCCCTTGGCCATCGCGCGGGCCTGGCGCGTGTTCTTGACCTTGCGGTTCTCGGTGTAGTCGACGGCCTGGCGGAAGCTGCGATGCGTCGCTTCCTTGTAGACCTTGGCGCAGCGCGTCTCGTCGCCGCAGCGCACGACGAAGACCATCGCCTCCTTGCCGCTCATCAGCTGGCGCACGACCGAGTCGATCAGGCCTTCGGCGATCAGCGATTGGAGTCTGGCGGGTGCTTTCATCGGCGCATTCTGCACGCCGCGGCGGCGAGCACCGACGGAACGCCCGCCATCACGACCCGATACACTTGACCAGCGCAGCGTCCGATCAGGACGGGCAGGGAGCCGGACGATGGGCGATACAGCCGAGGAGATTGCGCGCGACGTCGCGGCGGTGGGCCGCATCGAGGCGATTCCGACCCTGCTGCAGGTGCTGTGCGAGATCACCGGCATGGGGTTCGCCGCGGTCGCCCGCGTCACCGACGGAACCTGGACCGCCTGCGCGGTGCGCGACCAGATCAGCTTCGGGCTCGAGCCCGGCGGTCAGCTCGACGTGGATTCGACCCTGTGCAAGGAGGTGCGCAAGGCCCGGCTGCCCATCGTGATCAGCCACGCGAGCGCCGACCCGGTCTACCGCGACCACCACACGCCGCGCAGGTATTCGATCGAAAGCTATGTGTCGGTTCCCATCGTGCTGCCGGGCGGCAGCTACTTCGGCAACCTGTGCGCGATCGACCCGCGGCCGGCCGATGTGTCCCATCCGCGCATCGTCGCGATGTTCGAGCACTTCGCGCAGCTCATCGCCGTCCAGCTCGAGGGCGAGCGGCGCCGCGAACTGGTGCAGACCGCGCTGTTCGACGAACGCGCGGCGGGCGAACTGCGTGAACAGCTGATCGCGATCCTGGGCCACGATCTGCGTGGTCCGCTCGGCGCGATCGCGATGAATGCTGCGCGGCTGAAGGTCAAGGCTGCGGAGCCTGCCGCGATCGCCGCACTTGCCAGCGACATCGCCGCCGGCGCCAAGCGCGCGGCGGCGATCATCGACGACACGCTCGATTTTGCGCGCGGCCGGCTCGGCGGAACCTTCGACGTCGAGCGCCGCCCGGTCGAGCAGATCGACGAGGCGCTGTTCGGCGTGGTGACCGAGCTGCAGGCGCTTCACCCGCAGCGCAGCGTCGACTGGCAGTTCGGCGTCCACGGAACGGTGGAGGTCGACCGCGGTCGCATCCAGCAACTCGCCAGTCACCTGCTGGCGAATGCGCTCGAGCACGGCGCGCCGGACGGCCCGGTGCGCATCGCCGCGGCGACGACGCCCGACGACTTGACGATCGAGATCCACAACGAGGGCAATCCGATTCCGCAGCAGCGTCTGGCCGGCCTGCTCGCGCCGGCGTGGCGACCCAGCGGCGTGCCCGCGCGCGACGGCCTCGGGCTCGGCCTGTACATCTGCTCACGCATCGTCGCGGCCCACCAGGGCCGGCTGGACGTGGTGTCGTCGGCGACAGCCGGCACCACCTTCACCGCGACGCTCCCCCGCAGAGCGCGCTGAGCCGCGCGTCGGGCGCAGTGCCCGTGACGCGTGCGCTCAGTGTGCACCCACCACCACCGGCACCTCCGTGGCCGGCGGCGTGTTGCGGCTGCGCCCGCAGCGCACGATGCCGTCGATCATCACCATGCCGACGCCGGGCAAGTCGCCGAGCTGAATGCTGTCGAGCAGTGTCGCGCCGGCGCTGTGCTGGGCGCGGTCCATGAACACGAAGTCGGCGTCGCGGCCGGCCTCGATCAGCCCGCAGTTCAGATTCCGGATGCGCGCGGTGTTGCCGGTCGCGAAGCACAACACCAGTTCGGCCGGGATGTTCGCCAGACTCGAAAGCATCGCGATCATGCGCAGGATGCCCAGCGGCTGCACGCCCGAACCGGCCGGCCCGTCGGTGCCCAGGATCACGCGGTGCGGGCACTTGAGCTGCAGCGCCATCTTTGCCGCCGCGATCGCGATGCGCTCGTTGCCGTTGTGGACGATCTCGATCGCGCGACTCGATTTCTCGCACAGCTCGCACACATGCGCCTCGGGCAGCGCGGTGTGGCCGCCGTTGATGTGGCCGATGATGTCGGCGTCGGCCTCGAGCACCACGTCCTTGTCGATCAGGCCCGAGCCGGGGATCGACGGGCCACCGGTGTGGATGGTGCTCTGGATGCCGTGCGCACGCGCCCACTTCACCATCGTCGCGGCCTCGGTGCCGCCCTTCACCGAGCCGAGGCCGATCTCGCCGAGCAGGCCGACGCCGGCCTCGGCGAGCTCCCTGAAATCGCTCTCGACCATGCCCTTCTCGATCACCGGCGCGCCGGCCAGCATCTTCACGCCGCCGGGGCGGAAATTGTCGAACGCGCGCTGTGCGGTGATCGCCAGCGCCTTCAGGCCGACGATGTCCCTGGGCCGTCCCGGCAGGTGCACCTCGCCGGCCGAGATCATCGTCGTCACGCCGCCGTGCATCGTCGAGTCGATCCAGCCGAGCTGGCTCTGGCGCGGCGTCCAGTCGCCGAACACCGGGTGGACGTGGCTGTCGATCAGGCCCGGCGCGACGCAGGTGCCGCGCGCGTCGACAGCCAAGTCGGGTTCGTCGGTGTCGAGATCCGCCTCCTTGCCGACGCCGACGATCACGCCGTCGCGCACGACGATCGTGTCGGCATCGAGGATGGGCTTGTCGATGTCGCCCGACAGCAGCAGGCCGATGTTGCGGATCACGACCTTGCCCGATTTGCCGGTGCTCGCTGCGTCTGCCATTCGAACTCCTCGCTTTGGTTCAGTGAATCCTACATGAGCGCCGCGCGCCGTGCCAAGCCCGCGGCGCGGCCGCGCGCCTATCATCGGCGCATGCCCAAGTCCACTTCGACGCTGCGCTTGTTGCAGGACGGCCTCGGCGAGATCGGCCGCAGCGGCGCTCGTTCGTTGATCGGTTCGTCGATCGGCTGGTCGACGAGCTGGTGGTATGTCGTCAAGGTCGGCGCGCTGATTCTGGTGCTGGCGCTGTCGCCGTCGACCTACGACCGCGCCAACCGGCACGCGCTGGTGCGTCACCTGGTCCTCGGCACGGCGCCGATACTGCCCTGGTTCGCGCTGTTGTCGGCGGTGATCAGCGTGGTGCTGATCCGCATCGTCGTCGTCACCGCGCTGAGCTACGGCTTGTCGCAGTACGCACTCGAGATGGTGATCCGGGTGCTGGTGCTGGAACTGATCCCGCTGGCCGCGGCGCTGTTCGTCGCGCTGCAGGTCACGGTGCCGAGCGGCGCGGCGCTGATCCGCATGCACGCGCGCGGCGAGTTCGCCGAACTGCTGCGCGTCGGCGGCGACCCGCTGCGCCACGAGCTGATGCCGCGAGTCGTCGCCGGCGTGTTCGCGGTGCTGATGCTGGCGGCGGTGAGCTGCCTGATCGCGATGCTGCTGACGTATGCGGCGGTCTACGGCTTCACCTTTGGCGCGTTCGCCGGCTTCACGCGCGCGATGGGGCAGATCTTCGTGCCCGGCGTGACGCTGATCCTGACGCTGAAGACGCTGTTCTTCAGCCTCGCGGTCGCGCTGATCCCGGTGGCCGCGTTCCTGCGCGGCGGCGGGCCGCAGGCAGCGCAGGGCAGCCCCGAGCTCGACAGCCTGGTGCGGCTGTTCGCGGCGATCCTGCTGATCGAGGTCGTCTCGCTGGTCGGCAACTACTATTGACTCAGGCATGGACGACCCGACGCCTTCGCCGCCCGACACGCCGCCGCCCACGCCCGCCCACCTCGAGTTCAAGGCCGGGCTGCTGCTGTTCGTGCTGGTGCTGCTGGTGGCCGGTGCCGGACTGTACCTGAGCTACGCGCGCGGCGCCTTCGAAAGCACGCAGCGGCTGGTGCTGGTCGCCGAAGACTCGGAAGGCGTTGCGGTCGGCATGGACATAACCTTCGCGGGCTTTCCGATCGGCCGCGTGCGCCGCATCGAGCTCGCGCCCGACGGCAACGTGCGCATCCTCGTCGACGTGCCGGTCAAGGATGCGCACTGGCTGCGCGAATCGAGTGTGTTCGCGATGCAGCGCGGTGTCGTCGGCAACACCAACATCCGCGCCTACAGCGGCGTGCTGAGCGACCCGCCGCTGCCCGACGGCGCCGAGCGCACGGTGCTGCGCGGCGACGCCGCGGCCGAGATCCCGCAACTGATGGCGCAGGCGCGCCAGCTGCTGGTCAACCTGAACGCGATCAGCGCCGAGGGCTCGGCGGTCAACGATAGCCTGGCGAACCTGAAGACCTTCTCGGCCAAGCTGAACGCCCCCGGCGGCGCGATCGGCGCGCTGCTCGGCGGCGACGCGCAGGCCGCGAAGCTGGTCGCCACGCTGGACCGCACGAACACGCTGCTGGCGCGCCTGGACGGCCTGGCCGCGAAGGCCGACACGCAGGTGTTCGGCAAGGACGGCATGATGACCGACGCGCGCGCGTCGATCCAGCGCTTGAACGACGTGCTTGGCGATGCGCGCGCCAGCCTGCAGAAGGTCGACGCCGTACTCGACGAGGCCAAGGCCGTCGGCGCGAACGCGCGCGTCGCGACCGCCGACCTCGGCACGCTGCGCGCCGAGGTCGAGACCAGCCTGCGCAACATCGACCAGCTGATCAACGAGGTCAACCGCAAGTGGCCGTTCGCGCGCGACACGGAGTTGAAGCTTCCATGACGGCCCGTGCCGCGCTGGCCTTGGCCGCGCTGCTGCTCGCCGGCTGCGCGAGCCACCCACCCGTGCCCGACTGGCAGGGCAACGCGAGATCGGCGACCGAGCGCGCGGTCGCGGCCTACCTGGTCGGCGATGCGCGCATCGAGCTCGCCGAGTTCGCCCGTGCGCGAAGCGAGGTCGGGCGTACCGGCCGTGCCGACCTGCTGGCGCGGGTCGAGCTGACGCACTGCGCCGCGCAGGTCGCGAGCCTGGTGTTCGGGCCCTGCGCCGGCTTCGAGGCGCTGCGTGCCGATGCCGCGGCGCCCGAGCGCGCCTATGCCGACTACCTGCGCGCGCAGGCCACGCCCGCCGATGTCGCGCTGTTGCCCGAGGCGCATCGCGCCTCGGCCGGCAACGGCCCGATCGATGGCGTGGCCGACCCGCTCGCACGCCTGATCGCGGCCGGCGTGCGCTTCGAGGCCGGCCGCGCCGACCCTGCGCTGATCGCCAGCGCCGTCGACACCGCGTCGGCGCAAGGCTGGCGCCGCCCGCTGCTGGCCTGGCTCGGGGTGCAGCTCAAGCTCGCCCGGCAGGCCGGCGCGAGCGACGAGGCCGAGCGCCTGCGCCGCCGCATCGCGCTCGCGCAGGGTGCGCCGGGCTAGCGCGCCGCGCCGCGCGCGCCACTGGCGGCTGCCGCCGTTGGCACGCCGAACCCGATCGCCGTGACGCCGCGGGCGCTGACCATGCCACCGTGCATGATCGCGACCGCCTTGACGACCGCCAGCCCGAGGTCGTGGCCGCGGTGTTCGCCGTCGTCGTGGCGCGAGGCGTCGACGGGTCTTCCACGGCCCGGCCTCCTTGCAGGCCCCGGACACGGCCAGCGTCGGGCGCACGTAGTCCGGGCCGGCGGCACAGGCCGCGAGTAGCGCCGCGGCGGCAAGCGGCGCCCGCCGGCACGCGGCACTATGGGGAAGGAACGGCAGGCATGGCGCGGGAGGAAGGCGACGGCCCGGGTCGAACCGGGGACGCTTTCACTCTAGGCCGCGGGCCGGCCTGTCACGCTGTCGCGAAAATGACAGTTCCGTCAACTTGCGCGCGGTGCTACTTCGGCGCGACGAAGCCGGCCGCCTTCTGCACCGCGACGATCGTGTCCTTGCCGACGCGGTCTTCCATTTCCTTGTGGACCACGTACATCGCCTTCTTCCACTCGTTGGCCTCGGCCGGCGTGAGTGCGTAGACGGTGGTCTTGGCGCTGGCCTTGATCTTGTCGAGGGCATCGCGGTTCTCGGTGTCGGCGATCGCGTTCGCGTAGGTCGTCGCGTCGCGCATCGCGCCGTCGAGGACGCTGCGGATGTCGGCCGGCAGCCCTTCCCAGAACTTCTTGTTGACGACCACCGCATAGGCGATGTGGCCGTGGTTCGAGACCGTCACGTGCTTCTGCACTTCGTAGAGTTTTTGCGTGTAGACGTTGGACGGTGTGTTCTCGCAGCCGTCGACCACGCCCGACTGCAGGCCCTGGTACAGCTCGCTGAACGCCATCACCTGCGGCAGCGCGCCGAGCGCGCGCATGTTCGCGTCGAGCACCTTCGAGCTCTGGATGCGCATTTTCAGGCCCTTCAGGTCGGCCACGTGATGCATCGGCCGGTTCGCCGTCATGATGTCGAAGCCGTTGTCCCAGTACGCCAGGCCCTTGATGCCCTTGGGCTCGAGCCTGGCGAGCAGCCCCTGGCCCACCGGCCCTTCGGTCACGGCGCGGAACGACGCGGTGTCGCTGAACATGAACGGCAGGTCGAAGACCTCGAATTCGCGCGCACCCAGCGGGCCGAACTTGGCCAGCGACGGCGCGAGCATCTGCACCGAGCCGAGTTGCAGCGCCTCGAGTTCCTCCTTGTCCTTGTAGAGCTGGCTGTTCGGGTAAATCTCGACCTTCACGCGGCCCTTGCTGCGCTCTTCGGCGAGCTGCTTGAAGCGCTCGGCGCCCTTGCCCTTGGGCGTGTCGGGCGTGACGACATGGCTGAACTTGATCACGATGGTCGCCTGGGCCCGCGCCGGCGGCACGACGGCGGCCAGGCCGGCCGCGGCGATCAGCGCACGGCGCACGGGAGAGGGCGAAACGGGACGGGACATGGGCGAGGCTCCGGTGAGGTTCGGGTGGAGCGCGACTGTGCGCGTGCCTGCCACCTTCGGCAATCGGCGTTTGCCAAGACCTCGTTTCGCGCGGGCCCAGGACCTGGGGTTAACGCGAGGCGAACAGCGTCTTCGCGATTCGTGAACTGCCGCGGCGCCCGGCTGAGCGCAAGCTGGTGGCCTGACTCAGCCAGGCGCCCGCGCACACCATGGACACCCCCGCCGACACGAACCCGCTCGAGCCGCTGCGCGCCTGGATCGGCCGCAGCGAGCGGCGCAGCGACACCGTCACCGCCGCGCCGCTGGCCGGCCTCGCGGCGCCGCTGGGCCGGATCGACGACGCCGAGCCGCAGCCGGGCGCCGCGCTGCCGCTGCTGGCGCACTGGCTGTACTTCCTGCCGCAGGCGGCGCAGCGCGAGATCGGCGCCGACGGGCACGCCAGGCGCGGTGGCTTCCTGCCGCCGGTGCCGCTGCCACGCCGCATGTAGGCCGGCGGGCGGCTGCGGTTCGAGCGGCCGCTGCGTGTCGGCGACGAGATCGAGCGCCGCTCGACGATCACCAAGGTCGACGCGAAGCACGGCCGCAGCGGCGCGCTGCCATCCCAAACGGCCACGCCGGCACCAGCGGCGGCACCGGCGCCGACCGGCGAAGCCTTCAGCCGCGCGATCGTGCCCGACCCGGTGCTGCTGTTCCGCTACTCGGCGCTGACCTTCAACGGCCACCGAATCCACTGCGACCGGCCCTATGCGACCGAGGTCGAGGGCTACCCGGGCCTGATCGTGCACGGCCCGCTGATCGCGACCTTGCTGGTCGATCTGGTGCGCCGCGAGCTGCCCGATGCGCGCATTTGCGGGTTCGCGTTCAAGGCGGCGAGCCCGCTGTTCGACATCCACCCGTTCATGGTCTGCGGCAAGCGCGGGGCCGATGGCGTGGCGCTGCGCCGCCACCGCGCGCCGGCGCCGCGCACGCGACTATCTGCCCGTACGGCCCGTTCACCGCCGGCGATGGCCGCACCGTGATGCTCGGCCTGCAAAACGAGCGCGAGTGGCAGCTGTTCTGCGCCAAGGTGCTGAAGCGCCCCGAACTCGCGGCCGACGAACGCTTCGACGCGAACGCGAAGCGTGTCGCCAACAAACCGGCGCTGCAGGCGGTCATCAATGAAGTCCTTGCCGCGCTGAGCGCCGAGCAGGTCGTCGCGCGCCTCGAAGACGCGCAGATCGCGAACGCGAGCGTCAACACGATGGCCGATGTGTGGGCGCACGCGCAGCTGAGCGCGCGCGAGCGCTGGGTCTCTGTGCCCACGCCCGGCGGGCCGATGCCGGCGCTCAAGCCGCCCGGCGTGCCGGCCGAGTTCGATGCGCGCATGGACGCGGTGCCGGCGCTCGGCGCCCAGACCGACGCGATCCTCGCGGAACTGGGCTACCGCGAC
>JANXZN010000265.1 GCA_025355545.1 Rhizobacter sp. | reverse complement strand
CTGCCGGGCGCGATGCGCGGCGCGCGAGCGGCTTCGACTTCGGCTTCGCGCTCGGGCCGCGCATCAATGCCGCCGGGCGGCTGTCGGACATGACGCTCGGCATTGAGTGCCTGCTGACCGACGACGCGGCGCGCGCCGCCGAACTCGCGCAACTGCTCGACACGATCAACCGCGCGCGCCGCGAGGTCGAGTCCGGCATGCGCGAGCAGGCCGAGGCGATGCTCGAGCGGCTGACGCAATCTGAAGACGACCGCGTGCGCACGCCGGCGGCGCTGGCGATCTTCGACGAAGGTTTTCACGAAGGCGTGGTCGGCATCGTCGCGTCGCGCCTGAAGGACCGCGTGCACCGCCCGACTTTCGTGTTCGCGCGCGGCCAGGACGGGCTGCTGAAAGGCTCGGGCCGCTCGATCCCGGGCTTCCACCTGCGCGACGCGCTCGACCTGCTCAGCAAGCGCCACCCCGAGGTGCTGCTGCGCTTCGGCGGCCACGCGATGGCGGCCGGCTGCACGCTGGCCGAGCCGCAGTTCGCGACCTTCGACGCCGCGTTCCAGCGCATCGCCGCCGAGTGGCTGGATGCGGCCACCTTGTCGCGCACGCTGCTCGCCGACGGGCCGCTGGGCATCGAGCACTTCAACGCGGCGACCGTGCGCGCGCTCGACGCGCAGGTCTGGGGCCAGGCCTTCGAGCCGCCGGTGTTCGTCGACGAGGTCGAGATCGTCGCGCAGCGCCTGGTCGGCGAGAAGCACTTGAAACTGTCGTTGCGATATGTCGGCGAGGCACGCAGCACGCCGCTGCGCGACGCGATCTGGTTCGGCCGCAGCGCGCCGGTGGCGGCGACGCTGCGGCTCGCCTACCGTTTGAGTGTCGACGAATACAACGGCCACGAACGGGTCCAGATGATCGTCGAGGGGATCGGCTGACGGCGGGCTTGCACGCCTTGCCAGACCCGGCGGATCGCGGCAGCATGCGGCGACCTTCCGCCCGCTCCCGAGAACCGCCATGGACTCGTCGCTCCCGCCTTCGTTGACCGAACCCTCGTTGATCGAGCGCCGCCGCGCGCTGCGGCTGCTGTCGCTCGGCCCGCTGATGGCCACGGTCGGCCTGGCGGGCTGTGGCGGGGGCGGGGGCGATGCCGGCGCGCCCGCGCCGGCGCCGACGCCGGGTGTCGCAGGCCCCGCGTGGTGGGGCTTCGGCCGCGACGCGCAGCACTCGGCGCTGGGCGCGATCGCGACGCAGGACCTGAACCGCATCGCCTGGAGCACGCCGCTCGACCTGGCGCCGCAGCACCAGCCCAGCGGCGCGCTGCTGATCCACTACGGCTCGCCGGTTGTCACGGCGATGAACACGGTGCTGGTGCCGGTCAAGACCGGTGCGACCGGGGGCTTCCGCTTCGAGGCGCGTTCGGGCATCAACGGCGCACTGCTCTGGTCGGGCAACAGCGACTACGTGCTGCCGGCGCACAACTGGGTGCCGAGCTACAACCTCGCGCTGTCGAGCGCCAGCCGCCTGCACGCACCGGGCGCCGGCGGCAAGCTGTTCGTGCGCGACAACGCCGACGCCGCGAGCGGCAACCTCACGACCGCGGTGTTCTACGGCGCCGCCGCCTACGCCGCGAACCCGGCCGGGTTCGACGCCACGGTCTTCATCAACACGCCGATCACGGTCGACACCGCCGGCAACGCGTTCTTCGGCTTCATCGTCACCGGCGCGAACCCGGCGGGGTTGAGCAGCGGCATCGCGCGCATCAGCGCCGCCGGCGTCGGCAGCTGGGCCGCGGCGGCCACGCTCGCCGGCGACGCCGCGATCGCGAAGCTCGCGATGAACTGCGCGCCGGCGGTTTCACCCGACGGCGCCACCGTCTACGTCGCGGTGAACCGGCCGGTCACGAGCGGCGCGGTGCAATCAGGCTACCTGCTCGCACTGAACAGCACGACGCTGGCGCTGAAGGCCAGGGTCGCACTCACCGACCCGGCCACCGGCCAGCCCGCATGGGTCAGCGACGACGGCACCGCGTCGCCGACCATCGGGCCCGACGGCGAGGTTTTCTACGGCGTGCTCGAGCACACGTTCGGCACGCACAACGGCCGCGGCTGGCTGCTGCACTTCGACGCAGCACTGACGCTGCAGCACGCGCCCGGCGGTTTCGGCTGGGACGACACCGCGGCCATCGTGCCGGCCGGCATGGTCGCGTCGTACACCGGCGGCTCCGCCTACCTGCTGATGAGCAAGTACAATAACTACCAGGGCGCCGGCAGCGGCGACGGACTTAACCGCCTCGCGGTGCTGGACCCGAACGCGACCCAGGCCGACCCGATCTCGGCCGTGACCATCATGAAGGAGGTGTTGACGATCCTCGGGCCGACCTTCGAGTCGGGCACGTCGGGGCCGGTGAAGGAATGGTGCATCAACACCGCCGCGGTCGACCCGCTGACGCGGTCGATCCTGGTCAACAGCGAAGACGGCTGGCTGTACCGCTGGAGCATGATCGACAACACGTTCTCGCAGCGCATCCAGCTGACCAGCGGCATCGCCGAGTCGTACACGCCGACCGCAATCGGCGCCGACGGCGCGGTCTACGCGGTCAACAACGCGGTGCTGTTCTCGATCGCGGCATAGCGCGCTCGCCGGCGCGCAGTTCATCCCACCGGGCGTGCAGCCTGTCGCGCCGGGCTCGGCCGCGCCGCCCTTTGCCGGCAGACTCGCACCATCCCGGCCCCCTTGCCTGCCAATGGAACTGCACATCACCGGCCTGTCGAAGACCTACGCGAACGGCGTGCGTGCGCTCGACGACCTCACGCTGACGATCCCGACCGGCATGTTCGGCCTGCTCGGGCCGAACGGCGCCGGCAAGTCGACCCTGATGCGCACGCTGGCGACCTTGCAGGACGCCGACCACGGCTCGGCGCAATTGACCGGCACCGCAGCCGGCAACGTCAATGTCCTGCGCGACAAGGACGCGGTGCGCCGCGTGCTCGGCTACCTGCCGCAAAACTTCGGCGTCTACCCGAAGGTCAGCGCCGAAGACATGCTCGATCACCTGGCGCGGCTGAAGGGCCTGTCTAACAAGGCCGAGCGCGCCGAGATCGTCGCGGGGCTGCTGCGCCAGACGAATCTGTACGAGGTCCGCAAGAAGGCGCTCGGCGGCTTCTCGGGCGGCATGCGCCAGCGTTTCGGCATCGCGCAGGCGCTGATCGGGCGCCCCTTGCTGATCATCGTCGACGAGCCGACCGCCGGCCTCGACCCGGAGGAGCTCACGCGCTTCCACAACCTGCTGGTCGAGATCGGCGAAGAGGTGATCGTGCTGCTGTCGACGCACATCGTCTCCGACGTGTGCGACCTATGCCCGAACCTGGCGATCATGAACCAGGGCCGCGTGCTCGTCACCGGCACGCCGCAGCAGCTGGTCGCATCGCTCGCCGGGCGCGTCTGGTCGACCTCGGTGCCGCGCGACCAGGTCGCGGCGCTGCGCGAGCGCCACGCGGTGATCTCGACCCGGCTGTACACCGGCCAGACCCGGATCCACGTGATCGCCGACGCGCGGCCGGGCGCCGACTTCGCGCCGGTCGAGGCGACGCTGGAGGACGCGTACTTCGCGGCGATCGGCGGCTGGCTCGCCGGCGCGCGCGCTGCCTCGCGCGGCGGCATCGCCGCAGGCGCGGTCACGGCCGCGCCGGTGCACTGAGCGAAGCGCGATGACGTTCACCCGCCCGCTGCTGGCGATCGCCGGTTTCGAATTTCGATCGCGCCTGAAGCTGATCTCGACCTGGGTCTACTTCATCGTCTTCTTCGCGCTGACGATGCTGTGGATGGCTGCGGCCGGCGGCCTGTTCGAAAGTGCCAACGTCTCGTTCGGCAGCGGCAAGGTCGCGGTCAACTCGCCGTTCGCGCTGGCCGCGACGACCAGCGTGCTCGGCCTGTTCGGCACCGTCGTGATGGCCGCGATCATGGGCCGCGCGGTGCAGCAGGATTTCGAGTACCGCACGCAGAGCTTCTTCTTCACTGCGCCGATCCACAAGGCGCAGTACCTGGGCGGGCGCTTCGTCGGCGCGCTCGGCGTCGTGCTCGTGGTGTTCGCGAGCATCGCGCTGGGCGCGCTGGGCGCGACCGCGCTGCCCGGCATGGACGCGAGCCGGCTCGGCCCGAACCGTTTCGCGGCCTACGCGCTTCCGCTGCTCTACGTGTTGCTGCCCAACGCGCTGCTGATCGGTGGCGTGTTCTTCAGCCTGGCCGCGCTGACGCGCCGCATGCTGCCGGTCTACGTCGGCAGCGTGCTGGTGATCATCGGCTGGCTGCTGTCGCGCCAGCTGTTCACCGACCTCGACCAGAAGTGGCTCGCGGCGCTGATCGACATCACCGGCAGCCGCGCGCTCGGCAACGTCACCGAGTACTGGACCATCGCCGAACGCAACGCGCGGCTGATCCCGTTCGAGGGCGCGCTGCTGTGGAACCGCGCGCTCTGGCTGGTCGTGGCCGGTGCGCTGTGCGCGCTGTGCTTCTGGCGCTTCTCGTTCACCGCGGCGGCGCAGGAGCGGGTCGCGAAGCCGGCGCGCGGGCGTGCCGAGAAGCCGACGCCGGCCGAAGCGGCACCGGCCGGCACCGCAACGAAGCCGATCGCGCTCGACACGACGCACCCGCTGCGCCTGTTGCCGCACCTGGTGTGGCTGAACCTGCGCGAGACCGTCAAGAACATCTACTTCGGCGTGCTCGTGCTCGCCGGCGTGCTGTTCATGGTCTTCGCCAGCACCAACGTCGGCTCGACCTTCGGCACCAACACCTGGCCGGTGACGTTCCAGATGACCGGGCTGGTATCGGGCAGCTTCGCCCTGTTCATGCTGATCATCGTCACGTTCTACGCCGGCGAACTGGTCTGGCGCGAACGCGAACACCGGCTCGATCAGATCGTCGACGCCACGCCGACGCCGACCTGGCTGCCGCTCGCCGCGAAGCTGCTCGCGCTGATGCTGCTACCGCTGCTGCTACAGGCGCTGATGATGCTTTGCGGCATGGGGCTGCAGGCGGCCAGGGGCTACTACCGCTTCGAACCCGGCGTCTACCTGCAGGCGCTGTTCGGCATCGACCTGGTCAACTACTGGCTGCTGTGCGCGCTGGCGATCGCGGTGCACAGCATCGTGAACCAGAAGTACGTCGCACATTTCGTGATGATCGTGTACTACGTGCTGCTGCTGTTCGCGAGCCAGCTCGGCCTCGAGCACAACCTGTACAAGTTCGGCAACATTCCGGATGCCGTCTACTCCGACATCAACGGCTACGGCCACTTCATGCCGCGGGTGCGCGCGTTCCAGGCCTACTGGGGTGCGGCCTCGCTGCTGCTGCTGGTCGCGGCCTACCTGCTCTGGTCGCGCGGCACCACGAGCAGCGGGCACGAGCGCTGGGTGCAGGCGCGCGCGCGCGTGTCGGCGCCGGTGGTGGCGCTCACTGCGGCGAGCCTGCTCGCGTTCGGCGCGCTCGGCGGCTGGATCTTCTACAACACCAACGTGCTGAACGTCTACGAGACCGCGACCGACGGACAGCGCCGCCAGGCCGACTACGAGAAGACCTACAAGCGCTACGCCGCCGAGCCGCAACCCAAGATCGTCGACGTGACCGTCGATGTAGCCCTCTACCCGCGCGAGCAGCGCGTGCGCATGCAGGGCAGCTACACGCTGACCAACAAGAACGCAGCCGCGGTCGAGCTCGTGCAACTGAACTTCGAGGCTGGGCAGGCGCTCGTGATCAAGCAGCTCGCGTTCGGCGGGGCGAGCCGGCTGGTCGACCAGAACGAGCGCATCGGCGTGCGTCGGTACAAGCTTGCAACACCGCTCGCGCCGGGCGCGAGCACGACGCTGACCTTCGACCTCGAGCTGCCGACACACGGCTTCAGGAACGAGGGCTCGAACACCGCGGTGGTCTACAACGGCAGCTTCGTGAACGGCCGGCTGCTGCTGCCGGCGATCGGCTACAACCCGAACGCCGAACTCGAGCGCGACCAGGACTGCCGCAAGTTCGGCCTCGCGCCGAAGGAGCGCCTGCCGGATCGCGACGATCCGAAGGGCCTGATGATCAACGGGCTGGACCGCGACGCCGACTACGTCAGCTTCGAGACCACGCTGTCGACGCAGGCCGACCAGATCGCGATCGCACCGGGCTATTTGCAGCGCGAGTGGATCGAGGGCGGGCGCCGCCATTTCCACTACAAGATGGACGCGCCGATCGCGAACTTCTTCTCGTTCCAGTCGGGCCGCTACGCGCTGCGCAAGGGCGTCTGGCACCGCGACGACGGATCGGGCCTGGGCGACGTGCCGATCGAGATCTACTACCAGCCGGGTCACGAGTTCAACCTCGACTCGATGCTGGCCGCGACCAGGGCCGCGCTGAGCTACAACAGCCGGCGTTTCGGGCCGTACCAGTACCGCCAGTTCCGCATCGTCGAGTTCCCGCGCTACGCGAGCTTCGCGCAGTCGTTCCCGAACACCATTCCCTACTCGGAAGCGATCGGCTTCATCGCGCGCGTCGACCCCGACGATGCCAAGGACATCGACTACCAGTACTACGTCACCGCGCACGAGGTCGCGCACCAGTGGTGGGGCCACCAGGTGATGAGCGGTGGCGTGCAGGGCGGCAGCATGCTGGTCGAAACGCTGGCGCAGTATTCGGCGCTGATGGTGATGCGCGCCAAGGTCGGCCCGGCAAAGATGCGCAAGTTCCTCGCCTACGAGCTGAACCGCTACCTGCTGGGCCGCGCGACCGAGCAGAAGAAGGAGCTGCCGCTGTCGCGGGTCGAGGACCAGGCCTACATCCACTACGCGAAAGGCAGCCTGGTGATGTACGCGCTGGCCGACTACCTGGGCGAAGACCGACTGAACCAGGCGATCCGCAGCTTCCGCGACGCGCATGCGTTCAAGGGCCCGCCCTACCCGAGCAGCAGCGAGCTCGTCGCCGACATCCGCGCGCTCACACCGCCCGAGATGCAGTATCTGATCGACGACCTGTTCGAGCGCATCGTGATCTACGACAACCACGCGGTCAGCGCGAGCGCAAGGGCGCTCGCCGGCGGCAAGTACGAGGTCAGCGTGACGGTGATCGCGAAGAAGCGCGTCGCCGACGAGCTCGGCAAGGAGCAGGACGTGGCCCTGGCCGACCTGATCGATGTCGGCGTGGTCGATGCGAAGGGCGAGCCCATCGTGCTGGAGCGTCGCCGCATCGACCGCGAGGAGAGCACGTTCACGTTCACGGTCGACCGCAAGCCGGCGAAGGCCGGCATCGACCCGCTGAACAAGCTGATCGACCGCAAGCCCGACGACAACACCGTCGCGGTCACGATCGCCGGCGGCTGAAAGCCCGGCGCGGCGTGCGGCTTAGCGCGTCCGGGCATGCTGCGGCGATGCGCCCATTCCGCCCCGCCCTCGTCGCCGCGCTCGCCGGCGCTGCGTTGATGTTCGCCCACGGGCTCGCCGCGGCGCAAGCGCTCAAGCCGGTCACGATCGCACGCGGCCTGGTCAACCCGTGGGGCCTCGCGTTCCTGCCCGACGGCCGCATGCTCGTGACCGAGCGGCCGGGGCGCATGCGCGTCGTCGCGCCCGACGGCCGGCTCGGCGAGCCGCTGCAGGGCCTGCCTGCGGTCGAGGCCGGCGGCCAGGGCGGGCTGCTCGATGTCGCGACCGATCCGAAGTTCAGCGCCAACGGTCTCGTCTACTGGAGCTTCAGCGAGGCCGACCCGCAGGGCGGGCGCGGCAACAGCACCGCGGTCGCGCGCGGCCGGCTCGACAGCAACCGGCTGGCCGACGTGCGCGTGATCTTCCGCCAGGCGCCGAAGTTCGCGAGCAGCGCGCACTTCGGTTCGCGCCTCGTGTTCGCGCGCGACGGCCGCCTGTTCGTCACGCTGGGCGAGCGCTTCCTGCGGCGCGACGACGCGCAGTCGCTGGCCAACCACCACGGCAAGATCGTGCGCATCGAGTCCGACGGCCGGGTGCCGGCCGACAACCCGTTCGTCGGTCGCGCCGGCGCGCTGCCCGAGATCTGGAGTTACGGACACCGCAATGTGCAGGGCGCCGCGATCCACCCGGTGACCGGCGAGCTCTGGGCCGACGAGCACGGCCCGCAGGGCGGCGACGAGCTGAACCTCGTGCTGCCTGGCCGCAACTACGGCTGGCCGGTAATCACCTATGGCGCCGAATACGTCACCGGCGCGAAGATCGGCGAAGGCAGTGCCAAGGCCGGCATGGAGCAGCCGCTGACCTACTGGGTGCCGTCGATCGCGACCAGCGGGCTGGCCTTCCTGACCAGCGACCGTTACCCGGGCTGGAAGGGCAGCGCCTTCGTCGGCGCACTGAAGGCGCGGCTGCTGGTGCGGCTCGAACTCGACGGCCGCAAGGTCGTGCGCGAGGAGCGGCTGCTGCAGGTCCTGGGCGAGCGCATCCGCGACGTGCGCCAGGGCCCGGACGGCTGGCTCTACGTGCTGACCGACAGCGCGAACGGTCGCATCCTGCGACTCGAACGCTGAGCGGATCCGGGACCGCATCCGGCGCAACGCGCCGGGCCTCCCTACACTCCCTACAATCAGAGCGTGGACGCCCTGAAGACGCTGAACGCCGACCTGCACTGCCATTCCGCCGTCTCCGACGGCACGCTCGAACCCGAGGCCCTCGCGGCGCGGGCGAAAGCGAATGGCGTGGAACTCTGGGCGCTGACCGATCACGACGAGATCGGCGGCCAGCGGCGCGCGCTCGCCGCCGCGGCGGCGCTCGGCCTGCCCTACCTCACCGGCACCGAGATCTCGGTGACCTTCGCCGACACGACCGTGCACATCGTCGGACTCGGTTTCGACGCCGACGACGCGGCACTGGCGACCGGCCTGCGCGCCACCCGCGGCGGGCGCCGCGAGCGCGCGATGGAAATGTCGGACGGCCTGGCCAAGGTCGGCATCGCCGGCGCCTACGACGGCGCGCTGCAGTACGTCGGCAACCCCGAGCTGATCTCGCGCACCCACTTCGCGCGCTTTCTGGTCGAGAGCAAGGTCTGCGCCGACACGCAGCAGGTGTTTCGCAAGTACCTCGTCGAAGGCAAGCCGGGCTTCGTGCCGCACCGCTGGGCGACCTTGCGCAACGCGGTGAGCTGGATCGTGCAGGCCGGCGGCCTCGCGGTGATCGCGCACCCGGCGCGCTACAAGTTCAGCGCGAACGAGGAGTACGCGCTGTTCACGGAGTTCAAGGCGCACGGCGGGCGCGGCGTCGAGGTCGTGACCGGCAGCCACAGTTCGGCCGACGCGACGCGCTACACCGAGACCGCGCTCGAGTTCGAACTGCTCGCGTCGCGCGGCAGCGATTTCCACAGCCCCGACGAGAGCCACATCGACCTCGGCGCGCTGCCCGCGCTGCCGGCCAAACTGACCCCCGTCTGGACGGCGCTGCAAGAGCGCATCCACGCCCCGGCGTGAAATGACCGCCCCTGGGCGCCTGCGGCGCTGTCCCCAAAGGGGAGCTCGAGCCGCTGAGGGCCACGCGGTGGGCCTCTTCGTGGCCCATGGCGGCCCGGCGCTGGCCCGCGGCGCGTGAGTCAGCCGCGCCCTGGCCTGGGCATCGCGCTGGTGCTGGCGATGAGCGCGTGCTTCGCGGTCAGCGACACGCTGATCAAGTATCTCGGCGCCTGGCTGCCGGTGCTGCTGCTGCTGTGGGCGCGCTACGCCGTCCAGGCCGGGACGATGGCACTGTGGCTGGCGCGCCAGGGCCGGCGCGGCTTCGCCACGGCGCACCCGAAGTTCCAGTGGCTGCGCGGCGCGTTGCTGCTGGCCAACAGCGGCATGTCGTTCTTCGGCCTGCAGCTGATGCCGGTGGCCGAGTTCACCGCTTTGGGCATGCTGACGCCGGTGGTCGTGACGATGCTCGTCGCATGGGTGCTGCACGAGCCGGTTTCGCGCTGGCGCTGGGCGCTGGTGTGGGGCGGCTTCGCCGGCGCGCTGATCGTGATCCGCCCGGGCAGCGGCGTGTTCGGCTGGGCCGCCGTCTTCCCGCTGCTGATGGCGCTGTGCTACGGCGGCTTCCAGGTGCTGACGAGCCGGCTCGCATCGCTCGAAAGCCCGTACGTCACGCAGTTCTACACCGGCTTCAGCGGCGCGCTGCTGGTGACGCCGCTGCTGCTGTTGCACGCCGGCGACTACGTGGCGGCGGCGCAGGCCGTGCCGTGGTCGAAGCTGCTGCTCGTGCTCGCGATCGGCGTGGCCGCGACCGCCGGCCACCTGTGCCTGATCTTCGCGTTCGGCGTCGCGCCGATGGCAACGCTGATGCCCTTCATCTACGTGCAGATCGCCTGGGCGCTGGGCGTCGGCTGGCTCGTGTTCCGCCACGTGCCGGACGCCTGGGCCTGGGTCGGCATAGGCGTGATCGCGGCCTGCGGCGGGTTCAGCGCGTGGCTGAACGCGCGCCAGGGCGGCACGGCGCGCAACCCCGCGTCGATCGTCGCGGCCGACACGATCTACGATTGACTCATGTCCCAGTACTTCGAGGTCCACCCCGAGAACCCGCAGCTGCGGCTGCTCAAGCAAGCGGCGCAGATCCTGCACGGCGGCGGCATTGCGGCGATCCCGACCGACTCGAGCTACGCGCTGGTCTGCCACCTCGACGACAAGGCCGCGGCCGAGAGGCTGCGCCGCATCCGCGGCTTTGATGAAAAGAGCGTTGACAAGCACCACCTGACCTTGCTGTGCCGCGACCTGAGCGAACTCGCCAGCTACGCGCGTGTCGACAACAAGCAGTACCGGCTGCTGAAGCTCGGCACGCCGGGCCCGTTCACCTTCATCCTCGAGGCGACCAAGGAGGTGCCGCGGCGCGTCTCGCACCCATCCCGACGCACGATCGGGCTGCGCGTGCCGGCGCACGCGGTGACGCAGGCGCTGCTCGAGCTGCTGGGCCAGCCGCTGCTCGCGACCACGCTGATCGCGCCCGGCGAGCGCGAGCCGATGAACGAGCCGCACGCGATCCGCGACCGCTTCCAGAAGCTGGTGCAGGCGGTCGTCGACGCCGGCGCCTGCCCGATGCAGCCGACCACCGTGGTCGACCTGACGGGCGACGCGCCGGCGCTGATCCGCCGCGGGCGCGGCGACCCCGCGCTGCTCGGCCTCAGCCTCGAAGCGAGTGCCTGACGCAGGGCCTTGACAGCCAGCGCAGATCAATACTCGTGTGATCTGCGCACACGGACCGGCAAGGGCACTGCGCCCGCGCCGCGCAAGCCCGACCGCTGACGCGCCGGCATCAGGGCACCGGCTGCACCGTGACCTTCAGAGAGGCGTACCAGGCTGCGAGGTCGTCGATCTCGGTGTCGCTCAGCGGCTTCGCCATCAAGGACATCACCTCGTGCCGGCGCGTGCCGCCACGATAGGCCTTCAGCTGCGCCACCAGGCAGACCGCGTTCGGGTTGCGGAACTCGAGCGATGGTGCGAATTCCCTGACCTCGGTGGCGGTATCGCCGCTGTTGCGATTCGCGACGGCCCAGACGTTGGTCTTGCGGGTGCCGACGAACATCATGTGCGTCGATGGGGCCACGCCGATCGAGCGCGCGTCGGGCACTACGGCGTAGAGATCGATCTTGGAGCCGGGCGGCATCTTGATGCGCTTCAGGTTCTCGCGCAGCTGGTCGGCGTTCCTGCCGGTTTGCGGCAGCAGCCAGCGGCTTGACGCTTTTTTTTGAACTCGGTAGTTGCTCTAGGCGGCGCGGATGGCCGCGCAGAGCCGAGGCGGGTCTAGACGCGCTCGATGCGCGCGTAGGCGCTGTGCGCGTGGATCGACTCGAAGTTCTCGACGTCGACGCTGTAGCGCCCGACGCGGGCGTCGGCGTTCAGGCGCAGCGCCACGTCGCGCACCAGGTCCTCGACGAACTTCGGGTTCTCGTAGGCGCGCTCGGTCACCCACTTCTCGTCGGCGCGTTTGAGCATCGGCCAGATCTCGCTCGAGGCCGAATCCTCGGCGAAGCGCACGAGTTCGCTCCAGCCGATGTCCTCGAGCAGTTGGATCCGGATCGTCACGTGCGAGCGCTGGTTGTGGGCACCGTAGTCGGAGATCTCCTTCGAGCACGGGCACAGCGACTTGACCGGCACGACGACCTCGGCCCAGACCGTCGTCACGACCGTCTTGTCATCCGGCGTGGTCGCGCCGGCGCGCGCCTCGGCGATCCAGCGGCCCTGGTACTCGAGCAGGCTCTGCACGCCCGTAACCGGTGCGCGCTTGCGCAGGAAGAACGGGAACTGCGCGTCGATGCGGCCCTCGGTCGCATGCAGCTTGTCCAGCATCACCGCGAGCTCGCTGCGCAGCCGCGCCGCGTCGAGCGGCGCGTCGAGCGCATCGAGCCATGCGACGAAGCGCGACATGTGCGTGCCCTTCGCTTCGGCGGGCAGCGCGACGTCGAGATCCCAGAGCGCGACAGTCGTCGCCACCGCGTCGCCGATGCGCAGCTGCAGCGGGTAGCGCACGCTCTTCACGCCGACGCGCTGGATCGCCAGGTGGCGTTCGTCGCGCGCGCTTTGCGTGTCGGGGATGTGGAGCGCGTCTTTGAGGTTGCTCATGGGTTTCATCTGGTCACCAGCCGCGAGCATGCCAGCAATCGGCCGCCCGCGCGCCGGCGCGGAATTGAAGCCGGCGTTCGACCTGCTTCAATGCTTCAACGGTTGACGGCGGTGCGCACCAGCGCCGGGCGTGCGCCGAAGCGCTTCAGGATCGCCTGCTCGATGCCGGCGGCGTCGAGACCGCACATCGCCATCAGCTTGACCGGGTCGCCATGCTCAATGAATTCGTCCGGCAGCCCGAGCGCGAGCACCGGAATCTGCAGCCCGGCAGCGGCCAGAGCCTCTTGCACCGCGCTGCCGGCGCCGCCCATCACGCAGCCGTCTTCGATCGTCACGATCGCGTGGTGACTGGCCGCGAGCGCGGTCACGAGTTCGACATCGAGCGGCTTGGCGAAGCGCATGTTCGCCACGGTCGCGTCGATCTTCTCGGCCGCGGCCAGCGCCGGGTAGAGCAAGGTGCCGAACGCCAGGATCGCGACGCGCGAACCGCCCTGTGCCGGCGCGCGCACGATCTCGCGGCGCAACTCGCCCTTGCCGAACGGCAGCTCGGGCAGATCGGTCGGGGCGCTCGCCGCCGCTACGCCGACGCCGGCGCCGCGCGGGTAGCGCACCGCCACCGGGTGGCTCTGGCGGAACGCGGTCGTCAGCGCGGCGCGGCATTCGCCTTCGTCGGCCGGCGTCAGCACGCTCATGTTCGGGATGCAGCGCAGGTAGGCGATGTCGTAGTTGCCGGCGTGGGTGGCACCGTCGGCCCCGACCAGCCCGGCACGGTCGAGCGCGAACACGACCGGCAGGTTCTGGATCGCGACGTCGTGGATCAGTTGGTCGTAGGCGCGCTGCAGGAAGGTCGAGTAGATCGCGACCACCGGCTTCAGGCCTTCGCAGGCCAGGCCGGCCGCGAAGGTGACGGCGTGCTGCTCGGCGATGCCGACATCGTAGAAGCGCTTCGGGAAGCGCTTCTCGAAATCGAGCATGCCCGAGCCACCGCTCATGGCCGGGGTGATGCCGATCAGGCGCTCGTCTTTCTCGGCCATGTCGCAAAGCCATTGGCCGAACACCTGCGTGAAGGTGGTCTTGGGCGGTGTGCTGGGCTTGACGATTCCGACCGCGGGGTCGAACTTGCTCGGGCCGTGGTAGTTGACCGGGTCGGCCTCGGCGAGCTTGTAGCCGTAGCCCTTCTTCGTGACGACGTGCAGGAACTGCGGCCCCTTCAGGCTGCGCAGGTTCTCGAGCGTGGGGATCAGCGAATCGAGGTCGTGGCCGTCGATCGGGCCGACGTAGTTGAAGCCGAACTCCTCGAAGATCGTGCCCGGCACGACCATGCCCTTGGCGTGCTCCTCGAAGCGCTTCGCAAGCTCGAACAGCGGCGGCGCGTTCTTCAGCACCGACTTTGCGGTATCGCGTGCCGTGGCGTAGAAACGCCCGCTCATCAGCCGCGCGAGGTGGCGGTTCAGCGCACCGACCGGCGGCGAGATCGACATGTCGTTGTCGTTCAGCACCACCAGCATGTCGGCGTGCGAGACGCCGGCGTTGTTCATCGCCTCGAAGGCCATGCCGGCGCTCATCGCACCGTCGCCGATGATCGCGACCGACTTGCGGTCCTCGCCCTTCAGCCGCGCCGCCACGGCCATGCCCAGCGCGGCCGAGATCGAGGTCGACGAATGCGCGGTGCCGAAGCTGTCGTACTCGCTCTCGTCGCGTCGCGGGAAGCCCGAGATGCCGCCGAGCTGGCGCAGGCTGTTCATGCGCTCGCGCCGGCCGGTCAGGATCTTGTGCGGGTAGGTCTGGTGGCCCACGTCCCAGACCAGCCGGTCGTACGGCGTCTTGAAGACGTGGTGCAGCGCGATCGTCAGCTCCACGGTGCCGAGGTTCGACGACAGGTGGCCGCCGGTCTGCGACACGCTCTGCACGACAAAGTCGCGCAGTTCGGCGGCGAGCTGCTTCAACTCGGCGCGCGACAGCTTGCGCAGGTCGGCCGGGCCGGCGATGGATTCGAGCAGGGTGTGTTTCATGATCAGCTCTCGCGCTCCACGACCTTGTCGGCCAGCAGGCTCAGCCAGGCGGCGTCGGGCAGGCCGCTGCGCGCCAGCGCCGATTGCGCCTTGTCGCGCAGCTCGGTGGCGTGGCGGCGCGCGGCGTCGAGGCCGAGCACGGTGACGTAGGTCGGCTTGTTGTTGTCGAGATCCTTGCCGGCGGTCTTGCCCAGTGTGGCCGAGGCCTGGGTCACGTCGAGGATGTCGTCGACGACCTGGAACGCCAGGCCCAGCGCATCGCCGTAGTCGGCCAGCGCCGCCCATTGCGCGGCGCTCGCGTTGCCGCAGGCGGCGCCCATCAGCACGCTGGCCTGCAGCAGCGCACCGGTCTTGCGGTGGTGCATGTCGCGCAGCGCGTGCTCGTCGAGCGGCCGGCCGATGCTGGCCAGATCGATCGCCTGGCCGCCGGCCATGCCGGCGTGGCCAGCCGAGCGCGCGAGCAGCGAACACAGCCGCGCCTGCAACGCCGACGGCATCGCGGCGCTGTCGTCGGGCGTGAGCACCTCGAACGCGAGCGCCTGCATCGCGTCGCCGGCAAGCATGGCCTGGGCCTCGCCGTATTGCACGTGGACGGTGGGCTTGCCGCGCCGCAGCACGTCGTTGTCCATGCACGGCATGTCGTCGTGCACCAGCGAATAGGCGTGGATCAGTTCGACCGCGCAGGCCGCCCGCATGGCTGCCTCGCGCAGCCCGTGCACGGCCTGCGCGGCGGCGAGCACCAGCAGCGGGCGCACACGCTTGCCGCCGTCGAGCATGCCGTAGCGCATCGCCAGGCCGAGGCCGGCGGGCGCATCGACCGGCACCCAGGCCTGCAGCGCCGACTCGACCGCATCGGCCTCGCTGCGCATCCAGGTGTCGAACTCGGCGAGCTTCATGGCGCGCCGGCGGATTTGGCTGGCGCAGGCGCGAACGTCAGCGGTTTCAACTGGCCGTCTTCGAGCACCTTGACCTGCTGCTCCACCGCCTCGAGGCGGCCACGGCAGAAACTCAGCAACTCGGCCCCGCGCTTGTAGCTCTCGAGCAGCCGGTCGAGCGGCAGCTGGCCGGCTTCCATCGCGCCAACGAGGCGGTCGAGCTCGCCCAGCGCGTCTTCATAGCTGGCGGGCGCGATGGCCGTTGCGGTGGAGGAGCTTGTCTTTGCCATTGCCGAATCGTCAAACCGCAATTGTAGTCAGGCAGTTCGCCCCGGACATCCACCGCCGGGCTGAGGGGTGACGAGTCGTGACAAGTCCGCAAGGCCGGGCCCCCTCGACGCGCCGACCCCCCGGGTACAATCCGCGGCCTGCCGAGGCTGGCAGGTCCACGCCGGGCCCGCATCAGGCGCCCTTGCTAACCCGTCGATGGGACGCGGGCGGGGCGTTCAACCTTAAGGAGACTGGGCGGGATCATGTCCGACCTGAGCGTCACCCTGGCTGCGCTGGAGCGCAGCCGCTCGCAACTCTCGGTCAGCAGCTACTTCGACGACGGCCTGTTCCGCCGCGAAATCGCGACCCTCTTCGCCGCCCGCCCGCGCTATCTGGGGCACGCGCTCGCCGTGCCCGAAGTCGGCGATTTCTACGCGCTGCCCCACGAAGGCGAGGGCCGCGCGCTGGTGCGCACCGCCCGTGGTGTCGAGCTGATCTCGAACGTCTGCCGGCACCGCCAGGCGCTGATGCTGCGCGGTCGCGGCAATGTGCGCGCCAGCGGCGGCGGCAGCCACATCGTGTGCCCGCTGCACCGCTGGACCTACGACCTGCAGGGCCGGCTCGTCGGGGCGCCGCACTTTGCCGACGACCCGTGCCTGAACCTGAACAACTACCCGGTCCAGACCTGGAACGGCATGGTGTTCGAAGGGCGCGGCCGCGATGTCGGCGCCGACCTCGCCGGGCTGGGCCCGCTGGCGGACCTGAACTTCGACGGCTACGTGCTCGACCACGTGCAGATGCACGAGTGCGACTACAACTGGAAGACCTTCATCGAGGTCTACCTCGAGGACTATCACGTCGCGCCGTTCCATCCCGGCCTGGGCCAGTTCGTGACCTGCGAAGACCTGCGCTGGGAGTTCGGCGCCCAGCATTCGGTGCAGACCGTGGGCCTGAAGAACGAGCTCGCGAAGCCGGGCTCGCCGGCCTACCGCAAGTGGCACGACGCGGTGCTGAAGTTCCGCGGCGGCCGCTATGTCGACGTTTTGCCGAAACACGGCGCGATCTGGCTGACCTACTACCCGACCGTGATGGTCGAGTGGTACCCGCATGTGCTGGTGGTCTCGACGCTGTACCCGAAGGGGCCGCAGAAGACGCTCAACGTGGTCGAGTTCTACTACCCCGAGGAGATCGCCGCGTTCGAGCGCGAGTTCGTCGAGGCCGAGCAGGCCGCCTACTGGGAGACTTGCGTCGAGGACGACGAGATCGCGCTGCGCATGGACGCCGGCCGGCGCGCGCTGCTGGAGCGCGGCGACGACGAGGTCGGCCCCTACCAGAGCCCGATGGAAGACGGCATGCTGCAGTTCCATGAGTGGTACCGCCGAGCCATGAAGGATCTGCTCTGATCGGATATCGCCGAACGCGGGCCGGGCGCCGGGCCGCTACAAAGGGCC
>JANXZN010000264.1 GCA_025355545.1 Rhizobacter sp. | reverse complement strand
GATCAAGCACGGCGTGCGCGACATGCTGCGCCAGCGCGCGTACGGTTTGGCGCTGGGGTGGGAAGACCTCAATGACCACGGCGCGCTGCGCCAGGACGTGGCCATGCAAACCGCAGTGGGACTCATCGGCAAGACCGTCGTCTGGTACAAAGACTTCGAGGAAGGGTTCAAGCGCTCACGCTATTCGTCTTACGGAACCATCGAAGACTATTGGTGCAACCAAGATGAACTCGAACTCACAATGCACTGGCTCATGAATGCGCTTCAAAGAGGCACAGACCTCGCGCTCCTACCGCGTAAGCCTTCGAGGGTCGTGCCGTGAATGCGCCATGCGCTGGAGGCACCTTTCAACGGCACTTCAAGCGCGCGGTCGAGCGCGCCGGTATCGTCAAGCCGGCGACGCCGCACACCTTGCGCCATTCGTTCGCGACGCACCTGCTGCAAAGCGGCCACGACATCCGCACCGTGCAGGAGCTGCTCGGTCATTCCGACGTCAGCACGACGATGATCTACACCCGCGTGCTCAAGCTCGGCGGCGGGGCGGTGCGCAGCCCGCTCGACGCCCTGCGTGCAACGCTGCCGGATGTGCAGCGCTGGCAGCTCGATGGCCACATCGGCGGGCTGGCCGCGCACCCGCAGTGAGCGAATGGCGCCGCACCCTCTGCCATGGTCATCAAGCTACCGAGTTACGCCGAGCTGCACTGCCGCAGCAATTTCAGCTTCCTGACGGGCGCGTCGCACCCGGGCGAACTGGTCGAGCGCGCGCGCCAGCTCGGCTACGCGGCGCTGGCGATCACCGACGAGTGCTCGCTCGCCGGCGTGGTGCGTGCGCACGTGGCGGCGCGCGAGGCCGGGTTGCCGCTGATCGTCGGCAGCGAGATGCGGCTCACGTTGCCGGTGGCGGCGGCGACGGGCGAGGTGGCCGCGCCGCCGCATGCGCGCCTCGTGCTGCTCGCGCAGTCGCGGCGCGGCTACGGCAACCTCTCGCACTGGATCACCGTGGCGCGGCGCCGCGCCGCCAAGGGCGCGTACCTTGCGCACCCGGGCGACCTCGAAGGCAAGGTGCCGAACGCACCCACGCTCGCCGGCCTGCCCGAATGCCTGGCGCTGCTGGTGCCCGACGCCGCGCAGTCCTTCGAGACCGTGTTCGCGCACGCGATGTGGCTGAAGACCTGGTTCCAGGAGCGCGCGTGGCTCGCCCTCTCGCTGCTGCGCCGGCCGGGCGACGAGGAGCTCGTCGATGTGGTGCGCCGCGTCGCGCAGTTCACCGGGCTGCGCATCGTCGCTACCGGCGACGTGCTGATGCATCTGCGCTCGCGCAAGCCGCTGCTGGACGTGCTCGCTGCCACCCGGTTGAAGCAGCCGGTCGCGCAGTGCGGCCTGCAGCTCGAATCGAACGCCGAGCAGCACCTGCGCTCGCGCGCCCGGCTGGCCGCGCTGTACGAGCCCGAGTGGCTCGAGAATACGCTGCTGCTGGCGGGGCGCTGCAGCTTCTCGCTGGCCGAACTGAAGTACGAGTACCCGCGCGAGGTCGTGCCCGAGGGACAGACGCCGATCGGCCATCTGCGCCATCTCGCATACGACGGTCTGGCCGGGCGTTTCCCCGATCAGGCGGCGATTCGGTGGATGCCGCAGATCGAGACGGAGCTCGCGCTGATCGAGCAGCTCCAGTACGAAGCCTACTTCCTGACCGTGGCCGACATCGTGCGCTGGGCCCGCGAGCAGAAGATCCTGTGCCAGGGCCGTGGCAGCGCCGCCAATTCGGTGGTCTGCTATTGCCTGGGCATTACCGAAGTGAACCCCGATGAGGGCAAGCTGCTATTCGAGCGCTTCATCAGCGCCGAGCGCAACGAGCCGCCCGACATCGACGTCGACTTCGAACACCAGCGCCGCGAGGAGGTGATCCAGTACATCTACGGCAAGTACGGCCGCCACCGCACCGCGCTGACCGCGGTGGTGATCTGCTATCGGCCGCGTTCGGCACTGCGCGATGTCGGCCGGGCGCTCGGCATGGATCTGCAGCGCATCGAGCTGCTGACGAAGAGCCTGCACTGGTGGGACGACCGCCCCCAGGCACCTGCGGCGCCGCCCCCCGAGGGGGGCGAACCCGGCTTGGGGCGGCCCGACGCCAGGTTCGACGGGCGGCACATCGACCCCGCGCGCCTGCGCGAAGCCGGCCTCGACCCTGAGGCGCCGCTGACGATGCTGTGGATCGCACTCACGCGACAGCTGATCGGCGCCCCGCGCCACCTGAGCCAGCACCCGGGCGGCTTCGTGATCGCGCGCGAGCAGATCGAGCAGCTGGTGCCGGTCGAGATGGCCGCGATGGAAGGCCGCAGCGTCGTGCAGTGGGACAAGGACGACCTCGACGAGCTTCGCCTGATCAAGGTCGACGTGCTCGCGCTCGGCATGCTGAGCGCGCTGCGGCGCGCGTTCGAGTTCGTCGGCGAGAAGCTCGGGCGGAGCTTTCGAATGCAGGACATTGCTCACAACGACAAGCTCACCTACGACATGATCTGCAAGGCCGACACAGTCGGCGCTTTCCAGATCGAGAGTCGTGCGCAGATGAGCATGCTGCCGCGCCTGCAGCCGCGCTGCTACTACGACCTCGTGGTCGAGGTCGCGATCGTGCGGCCCGGGCCGATCCAGGGCGGCATGGTGCACCCGTACCTGAAGAACCGGCTGCTGAACGACGATGAGATCGACTACCCCGTCGCGCTGCGGCCCGCGCTGCAGCGCACGAAAGGCGTGCCGATCTTCCAGGAGCAGGTGATGCAGATCGCGATGATCGCCGCCGACTTCACGCCTGGCGAGGCCGACGCGCTGCGCCGCTCGATGGCCGCCTGGAAACGCAAGGGCGGGCTGGGCCACTACCACGAGCGTCTGGTCGGCCGCATGGTCGAGAAGGGCTACGACAAGGAGTTTGCCGAGCGCATCTTCAAGCAGATCCAGGGCTTCGGCGAGTACGGCTTTCCCGAGAGCCACGCTGCCGGCTTCGCGCAGCTCGCCTATGCGAGCTGCTGGCTCAAGTGCCACCACCCCGACGCCTTTCTCGCCGCGCTGCTCAACAGCCAGCCGATGGGCTTCTACGCGCCCGCGCAGCTGGTGCGCGATGCACGCGCGCACGGCGTCGAGGTACGGCCCGTGGATGTGATGCTGAGTGCCTGCGAGAGCACGCTGGAGGCGCTGCCAATCCCGGCGCGTGAAGCGGCACGCGCGTTGCCGCTGCCATTGCAGGGCGGCTCATGGCACGCCGTGCGTCTCGGCCTCGACCGCATCGCCGGCCTGTCGGTGGGCGCCGCGAAACGCATCGTCGAGGCGCGCACGCACGCTGCGTTCATCGACACCGAAGACCTGACGCGCCGCGCCGCGCTGAACGCCCACGAGCTGCAGTGTCTGGCCCAGGCCGATGCGCTGCATGCGCTGACCGGCCACCGCCACCAGGCGGCGTGGGCGGTGGCCGGCATCGACACGCGGCCCACGCCGATGCTGCGCGCGACCCGCGTCAGCGAAGACGCGGTGGTGCTGCCGGCGCCGGCCGAGGCCGACGAGACGCTCGCCGACTACCGGGCGCTGGGCCTGACGCTGAAGCGGCATCCGCTCGCGCTGCTGCGCGATGAGCTTGCGCGCTTCCGGGTGCAGCCTGCCGCGGTGCTGCGCGGCTACCCGAACGGGCGCCTGGCGCGCGCCAGCGGCCTGGTCACGCACCGCCAGCGGCCCGAGACCGCGAAGGGCACGATGTTCATCACGCTCGAGGACGACACCGGCACCGTCAACGCGATCGTCTGGCCGGCGGTGGTTGAATCGCAGCGTAAGCCGCTGCTCGCGGCGCGGCTGTTGACGCTGTTCGGTCGCTGGCAGCGCCAGGAGGGCGAGGGCGACGACGCGGTGATGCACCTGGTCGTGATGAAGGCGATCGACCACTCCGATCTGCTGCAGGGGCTGGTCAGCCGCAGCCGCGACTTTCGTTGAGCGCCGCTCTCGAGCAAATGTGGCTTTGCCACTTTGCTTGATCCCGCGGGGGCGGGCGCCGCAAGGCCGCGTCCTTGGGGCACCCTGTAGGAAATGGCTCACAGCGTCTCACGCGCGCTTCCGAATGACGGCGCGGCCCGGCATCCCTAGAGTCACCGTACATGAAGCCGAACATGCAGCCGTCCACGCGCTGCAACCCAGAACGACAAGCACCCTCTCTTCAGGAGATCGCCACCATGCTCAACCCCCGCAACGCCCTCTACGTGTTCGTCGCCACCTGCGCGCTTGCGGTGGCCGCCTGCCAGCCCGCGGAAGGCCCGGCCGAACGCGCCGGCAAGAGCATCGACAACGCCGCGAAAAAGGTTGGCAACGAGGTCGACAAGGCCGCCGAGAAGGCCAAAGACGCGATCGACAACGCGAAGAAATAGCGCGGTCAGCGGCGTCGCGCCGCGGCCGCGACAATCGCGGCCATGCCGTATCTGCTGTCGCCCGCCAAGCCGCTCGACTACACCAACCCGACGCCGAAGGCCGTCGCCAGGCTCGCCACCGAGCCGCTACCAGGTCATCGGCCTCTTCTCCACGCGTGCGCCCGGGCTGATGGCGCGCCATGCGATCGGCCTGCGTATCGTCACCGCGGCGCGTTGAGAAGCGTCGATGCCGCGGGCTGCCGCTTCGACGCCGCCGCGCCGCAGCGCGACCGGCTGAAGTTTTGCCGGCGCGCCGATTGATGGTGGCGCAGGCGTTATCCGGCAGAATTCGCGCATGAGCGAGAAGCAGCCCATCACGCCCGATCTGCGCGCGTGGATCATCGAACAGGCCAGCGCCGGCCAGCAGCCCGAGGTCGTGCTGAAGTCGATGCTCGCCAGCGGCTGGAACGAGGATTCGGCGATCGCCGCGCTCGAAGAAGTGCTGACCGGCTACCTCGACGACAAGGCCAAGCAGGCGGTGCTGCCGCCGCCGGTGAAGGTGCCCGAGCCGCTGCCGCAGGGCACGCGCACGACCGTCTGGGCGTTCGACCGCGAGGTCAAGGTGCTGGTGAACCTGCAGGCGCCGCGCGTCGTCGTGTTCGGCGACCTGCTGTCGGCGCAGGAGTGCGACGAGATGATCGGGCTCGCGCGCACCCGGCTCGCGCGCTCCGAGACCGTGCAGACCGAGACCGGCGCGAGCGAGGTCAACGAGGCGCGCACCAGCCAGGGCATGTTCTTCGACCGCGGCGAACACCCGGTCGTCACGCGCATCGAGGCGCGCATGGCCGCGCTGCTGGCGTGGCCGGTCGAGAACGGCGAGGGCCTGCAGGTGCTGCGCTACGGCCCCGGGGCCGAGTACAAGCCGCACTACGACTACTTCGACCCGGCGCACTCCGGCACGCCGACGATCCTGAAGCGCGGCGGCCAGCGCGTCGCTTCGCTGGTGTGCTACCTGAACACGCCCACGCAGGGCGGCGCCACCGTGTTCCCCGACCTGCAGTTCGAAGTGACACCGGTGCGCGGCAACGCGGTCTTCTTCAGCTACGACCGCGCGCACCCGGTGACCAAGACGCTGCATGGCGGCGCGCCGGTGGTCGAGGGCGAGAAGTGGGTCGCGACCAAGTGGGTACGCGAGGGGCCGTTCGTCTGAACGCCAGGGCCGCAACTCCCAGTGCGGCCCCTTCCCATGGGCGCCGCGCCTTGTTACGGGGTTTACCGCGGTCGATCTGCCCCCGGCAAGGTGAATGCCCGCGTTGCGCCGGGCGCTGCGCCCGGACCAGGCCCGCACCGCCGACTTTTATCGAGCACCGTGTCAACCGGCCGGCCGCAGGTTACGTTGTGACTGCCGAGCAATCGCTCTTTTTCCGATATTCCCTGCAGGAACACACCCCATGAAGAAACTGATCGCCGTTCTGATCGCCTCCGCCTTCTCGATGGGCGCGTTCGCCCAAGCCGCGGCGCCCGCTGCGGTTGCCGCCCCGGCCGCGCCGATGGCCAAGAAGGAAGAAATGAAGAAGGAAATGCCGGCCAAGAAGGCCCATGCCGTCAAGAAGCACGGGAAGAAAAAGGCTGCTGCGAAGCCGGCCGCCTGAGCGACCCCGCACTGACGACAAACCCGGCCTCGGCCGGGTTTGTTCATTCCAGGGCCATGAAACCCGCGATCATGCGCGCTGGCGCGCCTGGGTCGCCTCCGGCGCGAACGGCCGGCTGAGCTCGATCCGGCGCCATTTGCGCTGTTCCCAGGTCTGCGGCCCCTGCACCGGCCAGCGCTCGATCAGCGCGGCGAGTTCGGCGCGCGGCACGCGCGTGAACACCGGGTGTGTCAGGCCCAGGAACCAGCGGCCACGCCGCAGCCGCATCGGCAGCGGCGCACGCGCCTCGTTGACCCAGTAGACGCAGGCCTTGTCGGCCCAGAAGGCCTGGCGCTCGAAATTGACGCGGCCGGCGAAGCCGGTGTCGGCCGGGAAGATCAGGCACGAATCGCCGAACTCGACCACCGCCTGCACCAGGTCGCCGGGCGAATCGCCCGAGCCGCGGTGCACCAGCACGACGCGCTCGATGGCGGGCGCATGCAACCGGTCGACCTCGGCCTCGTTGCGGAAGACCACGATGTCCTGCCCCTGCCAGGCGGTGCGCCACGACGACTTCATTGCGTTGCTTCCCCGTTCCTTCCCATCGACTTTGTGGGTCGCCAACGCTAACGCGCGCGCGAACGGCCAACTGTCAGCAGTCGCATCAAGGTGCAAGCGGACGTTCGGCCCGCTTGTATGTTTCGGACCAGACCAGCGCGGTAGAGTTTTGCCGCCGTTAAAGCGGCCAGACCGGTCCGTGCAGCCTGATAACGGCTGGGGCTTTGAAGGCCGTCTTTGAATACATTGCGCGCGGCACCGTGCTGGTCTTCCTGAAGCCCGAACGGTTACGCGTCCCGGCTCGTCCGAGTGCGCATTCACAAGCAAGGGATCTGAAGACCATGTCTGTTACCTCAGTGGTGGTGGGCATCGACGTTGGCGGACACCATCGTCGACCTCAGGACGCCAATTCTCAAGATGCCGTCGCCGGACGCTTAGTGCGCCAGGAGACTGGCAGAGAGTAGTCGATGAAAGTTCGATACAGGAAAGGTATAGCGAACCACCCTGACCCCGAGTCATGCGGTGGCGCCCGCGAGGGCGCCATCGAAGCGTTGACAGGGGAAAGTGCAGGCCAGCCATTGAGCCGCGAAATAAAGCAGTCTGGGGCGCCGACGCTGTTAAGCGAAGCGGAAGGCCACACCGACGAGGGCGCAACACGCGAGCCCTCGAAGGGCCCTGCGCGGTCGCAGACCCTGAGCATGCACGGAAACTCTCTGCACGGGAACTGGGATATCTCGTCAGTGCGCGCCGAGAAGTTGGCGGCGGGCAGGTCGGGGAAGGTCAATGGCCATACGCCCGACATTGACGCTGACGAGAAGTCGGATGCTTGCGTAGTACCGATGAAGGACCCGAACAACGACGCCGCCTCCAAGCCGGCGTTGGCGGAGGGTCCGGAGGGAAGGCGAGCAGCCAAGAGAAACGTCGAACGATCTCCCACGCCCCGGACACAGCGCCGGACCCGCGTGTCGATGGGATTGGACGGCGTACGTGAAGCAGCCCGGGCCCCCAAGGCTGCGGGCAAGAAGGTGCGGCTCACCGCGCTGATGCACCACATCACCCCGCAACTACTGAGCGACAGCTTCAAGCAATTGAAGAAGTCGGCGGCGGCCGGGGTCGATGGGGTGACGTGGCGCGACTATGAGGAAGGCTTGGTGGAGCGGATCGGCAAACTGTGGGAGGCGGTGCAGTCCGGCCGCTACCGTGCCCTGCCATCGAGGCGGGTCTACATCCCCAAGACGGACGGCAAACAGCGTCCGCTGGGCATCGCCGCAGTGGAAGACAAAATCGTCCAGCAAGCGGTGGTGACGGTGCTGACGCCGATCTACGAGACCGACTTCCTCGGCTTCTCCTATGGGTTCCGCCCGGGGCGCAACCAACATCAAGCGTTGGACGCCCTGTGGGTGGGACTTCACTGGAAAAGGGTGAACTGGGTGCTCGACGCAGACATCAAGGCGTTCTTCGACACCGTCGATCACGACTGGATGCTGCGATTTCTCGAGCACCGAATCGCCGACAGGCGGGTCTTGCGCTTGATACGCAAGTGGCTCACCGCTGGTGTTGTCGAGAATGGGAAGAGGGCCGATGTGACGGTAGGTACGCCGCAAGGCGCGGTGATCACGCCACGTACACAAAAGCGAACTTGTCGTCGCACCACTTCCTGGCGCGGTCGTTCCGGACTCGGCATCGTGAGTAGGACCACCGGAATTACGAGGCGAATTCGGTATGGAGTGCCGGATGGCGATGCTGTCGTTGCCGACGACGATCTCCTTGACGATCAACCTGACGATGCGCTGGCGAGTGAGCACGTCCAGGTTTTGGGCCTGAGTTCGCAGTCGCTCGAGGAATTCATTCAACGTATGGGCGAGCCGCAAGCAAGCGCTCTGATCGGCCAACTGGTCGCGCAGGGATTCCAATTCCGCCTTCAGACGCATCTCGCGCTGGCGCAGCGCGGGCATGCGCCGGCGCAGTTCGTCCCGGCGCGCGTCAAGGTAGTTGTCGCCTCTTTCATGCAGCCAGCGGCTGTATTTCTGAAGCTCCCGAATGCGTTTGAACGATCGAGTCGCGTTCGGGGTTGAGGGTCACTGGGCCGATGGGCGACCAGTTGCGTGTGGCGC
>JANXZN010000242.1 GCA_025355545.1 Rhizobacter sp. | reverse complement strand
CGACCCCTTGACAGGTCGGCAACCGCTTCTATGCGGCCATCAAATGCCCATCGGTCACGTCACCGAAATGGTCGGTCACGTTCCCGAATTCGGCGGTCACGATGCCGAAACGGCCGGTCACGCTCTTCCGAAATACGCACTTAGCAGTCCCGCGACGCCTTGATTGAGCACCGCCGCGTCTGGCATGGATTGGCAGGTTGACCTCTCTTCATGCTGGTCCACAAAGGGGCGAGAAGCGATTCCACATGACCACCGACCTCGCTCAACCCATGCGACATCAAAACAACTTCGACGCGCTTCGCTTGCTGGGCGCGCTACTGGTCCTGCTCGGCCATCAGTTCCCACTGTCTGATCGCCCGGAGCCGCATATTTGGCCGCCGTCCCTGACATTGGAAAGCCTTGGCGTCTCCATCTTTTTCTCGATCAGCGGTTTTCTGGTCTGCAGAAGTTGGCTCTCCGACCCCGACCCCTATCGCTTCACGCTCCGCCGGTTCCTTCGAATATGGCCAGGCATGGCAGTTGCCCTGATCACTTCGTCGGTGATCATTGCCGCCTTGGTCTCGCGGGAATGGATCAGGATCGTAACCTACATGTCCAACCTCGTTTGCCTCGGCTGCGATCGCGGCCAGTTCTTCCCCGGCAACAGATACCCAGAACTGTACGGATCACTGTGGACGATCCCGCTGGAGGTCGAGTGCTACATGCTCCTGTTGTTCGTTGCGCTGATCTTCAGAGACAAACTTCGAACCGTCGCCGCGATCGCGGTTGGACTGCTTGCAGTTCAGACGATCACTTCAATCGCGGGATTTCCATGGCTGCGATGGCCTGTCGGGCAATTGGGAGCTTTCTTTCTCGTGGGCTGCCTGCTGGGCTTCGATGACAGGATGGTGCGCAGACCGATCATTCCTGTGCTGCTCGGCGTTCTCATCGTCGCTGCCGGTGAGTTGACCGCAGGTCTGGCGGTGTTAGTTCCGGTGATGGTCGTGTATGTCGGCACGCGCTCATGGCCGGCCCTGAGGGACGCCGGTCGATGGGGAGATTTGTCGTATGGGGTCTACCTGTACGCTTGGCCGGTCCAGCAGTACTTGATCTGGAAGCTCGGCAAGCAGACGCCCGTGTTTGAGTTGATGACTTACTCGATATTGATGACATTCGCCCTGGCGCTCGCTTCGTGGCACCTGATCGAGAAGCGCGCTTTGCGGTTCAAGCCCGCCAGGCCGGTCGGTCTGGAGACGGCACACCTGGCGCGTCCGCAGATGCGCAATATGAGCGCGGACGGTGACGCAAGGTTAATGCAGAGCGCCGAACGTCCGCTGTCTTAGCCGCGACGATCGCCGCACGAAGCTCGCGGTTCGAGTGCCCGCTTGATAGTCTGTTGTCCTGAACCCAACCCGAGGTATCGAATGATTCTGACTCGCATGCTCCGGCGAATTCTCCGCGGCGATTCGCCCACCAATCCTGCCCTCGCCAGACTGTCTCCAACAGGCATCGACAGTGACGACATTGCGAACGTGCTGCCCAAGCTGACCACGCCGCCGCACGACCGGGTTTTCAACTTTTTCATGCCGACGTTCTGGGGGACCTCGAATCCCGAGGCGGTGACCGCAGCAGCCAAGGAGATTGTCAACGTCGCGAGCGGCGGCCACCACTTTGCCGACAACTTCCTGACCTGGGGCCGGAACATGTCGATGCTGGACGATCGCCCATTCGTACAGGCATGGGAGTCGAACATCGAGAGTCCATCCGACCAGGCGATCGTCTGGCGACGATACGTCCTGGCGTGTGCCGCCTACCACTGCATCCAGCTCGGCGGCGATTTTGTCGAGTGCGGCGCCTACACGGGCGTGGGCATGAAGACGGTGATCGACTACATCGGCGGCACCGGGTTCCCGAAGACCTTCTGGGGCTACGACATCTTCGAGCACGACGCTTCAATGCTCAATCACCCGATGCCGGAGCACGGCGAAGGGCTGTACGCAAGGGTTCAGAGCAAGTTTTCGGCATACCCGCAAGTTAGGTTGATTAAGGGCCTGATCCCCGACGTCTTCGCCGACAACTGCCCCGATCGCATCGCCTATCTGCACATCGATCTGAATCAGGCGCCGGCCGAGATTGCCGCACTCGAACACCTGTTCGACCGGATCGTTCCAGGCGGCATCCTGATCCTTGACGACTACGAGTGGTCCGGAATCTACCGGCCACAGAAGCTGGCGGAAGATCAATGGTTCGACGCGAGACATTACCGCGTTATGCCGTTGCCGACCGGGCAGGGGCTGGTCATCAAACGCTGAGGATGGGCGGGCCTTGCGGGCCCGCAATCACTCGGCGGGCCAGGGCACCTGGGCAATGGCCGGCTTGCGCTTACCCAGTGCACCCCAGAGAGACTTCATGGCGTCGCACGCGCTCACCGGGTTGATCTTGCAGACGCGGCGAAGCACCTCCGACGCATCCTTTGGCCTGCCGTTGATGGCGAGCGCGGCCGCGTACCGCAGGATGTTTTCCTTGGACGCAAAGCGCCGCACCACCGCGGCCATGCCATCCAGCTCCTCCGCAGTCATCCCGTCCCGTTCCGGCGTGCGTGCAAAGTCCAGGAAGTGCGCGAGCTGCGTCAGCAACACGACCTCGGAAGGTCGGCGCGGTGCGGCGGCCATGCCGAGGCGCGCCTGTTCGAATCTCCATCGGCGCACGTCCTCCTCCAACCTGAAATACTCTCTCGCCGTCGCGAACACGGCGGCGCAGGCTGCCACTAACAACAATGGCGCCAGCCATTTGGGGGCGGTGAACGCCGCGCGCGGCATCGTGCCCGCAGAGATCGCACCCATCAGCATGCCGACTGGCAGCAGAAAGTACGCGTAGTAAAGCGGGTACTCCAGCATCGCATGCACGAATACGGCGACGACGGAGGCCAGCGTCAGCAGCGTCGTTGAATCGCGCGCACCGCGCCAAGCTGCCCAGAACCACCAGGCAAGGCCTGCTGTCAACGCGAGCCCGAGGGGGATGCCGTTCCAGACCAGCAGATCCAGCACCAGATTGTGGCTTTGGGCCAGCGTTTCGCCGGTCATCGCGTGATCCGGTGCCACCGCAAACTGCGCTGCGCCGACCTGGTCCCAGCCGTAGCCGATCCAGGGCCTGCGGCCGATCGCGTCGAGCATCGATTCCCAGTGGATGCGACGCACACCGATCGTGGCCAGTTCCGCCGTGTCGCGCCCGCCGGTCGTGAGCGCCGACAAGCCCCGAACCGCTTCCCATGCGAATGGCAACGCCAGCAGCAACGCCGCGCCGAGCAGCACATGAGGCCACTTCAATTGCTGATCCAGCGTCCGACGGCTGGCAACGAGAAGGGCCCCAATTACGAGGACTTCGAGCAGGCCGGCACGAGACTGCGTCATCGCCAGACCGAAGCCGAGGGTCGCGACAAGCAGCAGCGAGCTTGCCGCGCCCAGGCGTCCACGGTCGTAGAGAAAGGCCGTGGCAACCACGCCCAGCACGAGCAAGGTGGCGAACTGGTTGGGTTGAATTAGGTTGGCGTAGGGCCGCGTACCGCCGGCGATGTCGATCGCCAGGATCCCGAGGTATTGCAGCCCTTGCCACTGGTAAAGCGCAATCCAGACTGAGACCAGCGAGCCGGTCAGTACGACCCACTCGAACAGCCCGACGACGCGGGCCATCGTCCAAAACTCAGTGGCGCGATAGCCGGTCAGCTGCGCCAGTGCGAAGCCCACCAGATACAGGGATACCAGCCACGCGTCGCCGGCGAAAGCGATCACACCGCCCAGCAATTGTGCGATGGGGAGCACTGCGGCTGCGAGGGTCAGCAGCGTGATTGCCGGTACGAGAAGGCGGTCCCGGCGAGCACTCCACAAGACCAAGGCGCCGGCCAGCGCCGTGGAGATCGCCATCGCAAATTCGCTGTGAAACGACAGCCAGGGCGGATAGTGGTTCGGTGTCGTCCATGCAAACAACGCCGAGACGACGACCAGCGCGAGGATGAGCGCTGTCGGCACCTCGCTGCCCATACTTGTAAGGCCGATCGTCGTTTCCCTGATTGCCATCGCGACGGGTTTCGTGAAGCGCTTCAGCTGAGGCAACAAAAAGGGTCTCCGGAGAGACCCTTTTTGTTGCAGCGGAAAGTTTACTTGCAGCTGGAGGGCCGGTATTTGGCCAAGATGCTGCCACTGCAAACCCAGTCCACTTGCCCGGTCGAGGCAGTGTACGTGCCGGTAAGCGTGATCGTGCTGGCGTCGATGTTCGAGTCGCCGGTGGCGGTGGCCGTGATGATGCCCGTCGTGGCATCGGTATCAGCGTATGCGGTGGCCGATACGTTCTTGGTCTGCTGGTTGTTGATGGCGCCCGACGCGGTCGTCGGCATGAAGCCGTAGGTGCCAGCCGCTTCCGCAATGGTGGTCTTGCCCGCAGAGGCAGCCAGCACCACTTCAGAGACCTTCGCGCGGACCGTGTA
>JANXZN010000225.1 GCA_025355545.1 Rhizobacter sp. | reverse complement strand
TAGAGTACCATGTGCTTGTCCTCGGGGTGCTTCAGAGCACCTTGACCAGGTACGAGACCTTGTTGATCATGCCGCGCACGGCGGGCGTGTCTTCGAGCGTCGATTCGCTGTTCAGCTTGCGCAGGCCCAGGCCGCGCACGGTCGCACGGTGCGACTCGCGGGTGCCGTTGATGCTGCGCACCAGCTTGATGCTGACGGTGCTCTTGGTAGCGGTAGCTTCTTTGGTCGCCATGATGTTTCTCCGCCGATCAGCCGAACAGCTCTTCCACCGTCAGCCCGCGCTTCGCAGCAATCTCGGCCGGGGTGCTGGTGTGCTTCAGCGCGTCGAGCGTGGCGCGAACCAGGTTGTACGGGTTCGACGAGCCCAGGCTCTTGCAGACGATGTCGGTCACGCCCATCACTTCGAAGACCGCGCGCATCGGGCCGCCGGCGATGATGCCGTCACCCGGCTTGGCCGGTGCCATCAGCACGCGCGACGCGCCGTGCTCGCCGATCACCTTGTGCTGGATCGTGCCGTTCTTCAGCGACACCTTGATCATGTTGCGGCGCGCCGAATCCATCGCCTTGGTCACTGCGACCGGCACTTCCTTGGCCTTGCCCTTGCCCATGCCGATGCGGCCATCGCCGTCGCCGACCACGGTCAGTGCGGCGAAGCTCAGCGTGCGACCGCCCTTCACCACCTTGGTGACGCGGTTCACCGCGATCATCTTTTCCTTCAGACCGTCGTCACGACCTTCGTCCTGCACGCGGGGTTGAAACTTTGCCATCTTGATTCCTTAAGGGGCCTGATTCTTAGAATTGCAGGCCGGCTTCGCGAGCGGCTTCGGCGAGCGCCTTGACGCGGCCGTGGTACGCAAAACCTGCGCGGTCGAACGCCACCTTGTCGATGCCGGCGGCCTTCGCCTTTTCGGCGATGCGCTTGCCGATGATCGCAGCGGCAGCGACGTTGCCGCCCTTGCCCGCTGTTTTCGAATCACCGGCGAGTTCCTTGCGGATGTCGGCTTCGGCGGTCGAGGCGCTGGCCAGCACCTTGGCGCCGTCGTCGGAGATGACGCTGGCGTAGATGTGCAGGTTGGTGCGGTACACCGACAGGCGAGCGACGCGCTGCACGGCGATGCGTGCACGGGTCTGGCGTGAGCGACGAACGCGCTGATCTTTTTTGTTCAGTGACATGTCATTCGCTCCTTACTTCTTCTTGGTCTCTTTGATGACGACCTTTTCGCCGAGGTAGCGAATGCCTTTGCCCTTGTAGGGCTCGGGCGGGCGGATCGCGCGCACTTCCGCGGCGATCTGGCCTACCACCTGACGGTCGGCGCCCTTGATCGTGATCTCGGTCTGCGTCGGGCACTCGACCTTCACGCCGGCGGGCATGTCTTTCGCGACCGGGTGCGAGAAGCCGATCTGAAGGTTCAGCTTCGAGCCGGTCGCGGCCGCGCGGAAGCCCACGCCGACCAGTGCCAGTTTCTTCTCGAAGCCCTTGCTGACGCCGTTGACCATGTTCGAAACCAGCGCGCGCATCGTGCCCGACATCGCATCGGCTTCTACCGATTCGTTCGCCGGAGCGAACATCAGCTTGCCGTCTTCGCTCTTGATCGTGACCAGCGCGTTCACCGGGCGCACCAAAGTGCCCAGCGTTCCCTTGACGCTGATCTGCTCAGCGGTAACCGACACGTCCACGCCCTTGGGCAGCGGCAGCGGCATTTTTCCTACGCGAGACATTGCAATCTCTCCCTAATTTGAAAAGATCAAGCCACGTAGCAAAGCACTTCGCCGCCGATACCGGCCTGGCGCGCCTTGCGATCCGTCATCACGCCCTTCGGCGTGGTCACGATGGCCACACCCAGACCGTTCATCACGTTCGGGATGTCGTGCCGACCCTTGTAGACGCGCAGCCCCGGGCGGCTGACGCGCTCGATGTGTTCGATCACCGGCTTGCCGGCGTAATACTTCAGCGCGATCTCGAGCTGCGGCTTGGTCGCCTCGCCCTTGACCGCGAAACCGTCAATGTAGCCTTCGGCCTTCAGGACCTCGGCGATCGCGGTCTTCAGCTTCGACGCCGGCATCGCCACACTGACCTTCTGAACCATCTGCGCGTTGCGGATGCGGGTCAGCATGTCGGCGATAGGATCACTCATGCTCATTGGGATATCTCCTGATCAGGCGGGCCGAATTACCAGCTGGCCTTGACGACGCCAGGGATGTCACCCTTGAACGCCAGTTCGCGAATCTTGTTGCGGCCGAGACCGAACTTGCGGAAGGTGCCGCGCGGGCGACCGGTCAGCTCGCAGCGGTTGCGCTGACGCGTGGGGTAGGCGTTGCGCGGGAGCTTCTGCAACTCGAGGCGCGCGGCGTAGCGCTCTTCGTCGGACTTCTTCGCGTCATTGGCGGTGCCCTTGAGCTCCGCATACTTCTTCGCGTACTTGGCGACAAGCTGGGCGCGCTTGAGCTCGCGCTGAATGAGGGAGGTTTTTGCCACGGGCTGTCGTCCTTCAGTTCTTGAACGGGAACTTGAACGCGGTCAGAAGCGCCCTTGCTTCTTCGTCGTTCTTGGCGGTCGTCGTGATGCTGATGTTCAGGCCGCGCAGCACGTCGATCTTGTCGTAGTCAACTTCGGGGAAGATGATCTGCTCTTTCACGCCGATGTTGTAGTTGCCGCGGCCATCGAAGGCGCGACCCGAGATGCCGCGGAAGTCGCGCACGCGGGGCAGCGCGATCGTCACGAAGCGATCGAGGAATTCGTACATCTGCACGCCACGCAAGGTGACCATGCAGCCGATGGGCACGCCATCGCGAATCTTGAAGCCTGCGATCGCCTTCTTCGACTTGGTGACCACCGGCTTCTGACCGGCGATCTTGGTCAGGTCGCTGACGGCGTGGTCCATGACCTTCTTGTCCGAAACCGCCTCGCTCACACCCATGTTGAGCGTGATCTTGGTGATGCGCGGCACCTGCATCGGCGACTTGTAGCTGAACTTCTCGATCAGTTCGGGCGAAATCTTGTCGCGGAAGATGGCCTGGAGACGCGCCACTTTCGGGGCAGCGGAACTGGGGCCGGATGCGGCTGCTTGTTGTTTAGCCATGATCTACCTCTTAGGCCTTGATCTCGGCGCCGCTGGACTTGAAGACACGCACGCGCGTGGTCTTGTTCGTCTTCGGGTCGGCGAGGAGCTTGATGCCGACGCGATCGGCCTTGCCGGTTGCGGCATTGAAGATCGCGACGTTCGATTGGTGGATCGACAGCGTCTTGTCGACGACGCCGCCGGTCGTGCCCTTCATCGGGTTCGGCTTGACGTGCTTCTTCACCACGTTCACGCCTTCGACGAGAACGCGCTCTTCGTCGACGCGTTGCAGCACGGCACCGCGCCTGCCCTTGTCGCGGCCGGTCAACACGATGACCTGGTCGCCCTTGCGAATCTTGTTCATGGCCTGTCCTGTATCTCTAGGATTCGCCGCCGCTCAAAGCACTTCAGGTGCGAGCGAGACGATCTTCATGAAGCGCTCGGTGCGCAGTTCGCGCGTCACGGGCCCGAAGATGCGCGTGCCGATCGGCTCGAGCTTGGCGTTCAGCAGCACGGCGGCGTTGCCGTCGAACTTGACAAGCGAACCGTCCTGGCGGCGCACGCCCTTGGGGGTGCGAACGACTACGGCGCTGTAGACCTCGCCCTTCTTCACCCGGCCACGCGGCGCGGCTTCCTTGACGCTGACCTTGATCACGTCGCCGATCGAGGCGTAGCGGCGCCTGGAGCCGCCCAGCACCTTGATGCACATGACGGATTTCGCGCCAGTGTTGTCCGCGACATCAAGCCGCGATTGCATTTGAATCATGTTGTCCTGTCCCCAACTTGACCGCCTGCCGGTTGCCCGGTTGCCCGGTGGCAGCGATCAGTCTTGGGCCCGCGTGTGGGCAGTGAAAGCAAAGAAATCGTCAGATCCGAAACGCGCGCTGGCCCGAGCGGGTCAGATGCAATTTCGGCGAAGCTTTGGATTATGCAGCATGGCGAGCCGCTGCGTCAATGGCTTTGCCGCAGCGCGACACGGGCCGCCCAAAAGCGGCCCACCCGCCGGTTCAGGCGAGCACCTGCTTGGCCTGCACCAGCATCGTGTCGGCGTCGCTGACCTCGAACTTGCCCGGGCCCTCGACGTTCAGCGTCTTCACGACGCCGTCGACGACCAGCATCGAGTAGCGGTTCGAGCGCAGACCCATGCCGCGCGTGGTCAGGTCCAGCGTCAGGCCGGTCGCCTTCGCGAAGTCGGCGCTGCCGTCGGCCAGCATGCGGATCTTGCCGGCGCTGTGCTGGTCGCGGCCCCAGGCGCCCATCACGAACGGGTCGTTGACCGAAACGCACCAGATCTCGTCGACGCCGGCAGCCTTCAGCGCGTCGGCCTTCTCGACGTAGCCGGGCACGTGCTTGGCCGAGCAGGTCGGCGTGTAGGCGCCGGGCAGCGCGAACATGGCGACATTCTTGCCGGCAGTGGCCTTCTCGATATCGAAGGTGTTCGGGCCGATCGAGCAGCCATTGCCCTCGACCTCGACGAACTCCGAGAGGCTGCCCGCAGGCAGCTTGTCGCCAACTTTCAACATGTCAGTCTCCTGATGAGCGCCCCACAGGTGGGGCTGAAAACGAGAAACGGCCGGGCGCCAGTATCAGCGTTCCGACCGTTCGATGCGAGGCGGCTTGCCTTAGACCACGATCGCCTTCTGGACCAGACGGGTCACGACCCACGACTTGGTCTTCGAGATCGGGCGCGTTTCGGCGATCTCGACCACGTCGCCCATCTTGTACTCGCCCTTTTCGTCGTGAGCGTGGTACTTGCTGGAACGGGCGACGATCTTGCCGTACAGCTCATGCTTGGTACGGCGCTCGATCAACACCGTGATGGTCTTCGAACGCTTGTCGCTGACGACCTTGCCGACCAGCGTGCGGGTGTTCCTGGCCTTCGGCTCGACCGGAGCCGCGCTGACTTGCTGCTCGCTCATTTCGCGGCCTCCTTCTTCTTTTGCGCCAGGATGGTCTTGGCACGCGCAATGTCGCGGCGCGTATTGCCCAGCTGGGTGTGGTTGCTCAGGTTCTGCGTCGCCTTCTGCATGCGCAGGCCGAAATGGGCCTTCAGCAGATCGCCGATCTCCTTCTGGAGACCGTCGACATCCTTGGCGCGGAGTTCAGATGCTTTCATTCATTCAGCTCCTCAGGCGCCGACCTGGCGCGCGACGAAGGTGCACTTCAGCGGCAGCTTCGCTGCGGCCAGGGTGAACGCTTCGCGGGCCAGTTCTTCAGCGACGCCGTTGATTTCGTAGAGCACCTTGCCCGGCTGAATCTCAGCCACGTAGTACTCCGGGTTGCCCTTGCCGTTGCCCATGCGGACTTCGGCCGGCTTCTGCGAGATCGGCTTGTCCGGGAAGATGCGGATCCAGATGCGGCCACCGCGCTTCACGTGGCGCGAAATCGCGCGTCGAGCCGCTTCGATCTGGCGCGCGGTCAAACGGCCGCGCTCGGTGGCCTTCAGGCCGAAGTCGCCGAACGACACTGCCGCGCCACGGGTGGCGACGCCGGTGTTGCGGCCCTTCTGTTCCTTGCGGTATTTTCTGCGTGCAGGTTGCAGCATCTTTTATTCTCCTTTGGCGTCAGGCGCGGGCGCCTTGCGCACACGTTTGACGGCCGGCGCCTTCGGCGCGTCGCCGGCCGGTACGGCGGTGGGGGCCACCGCAGCAGCGCCAGCGTCGGCCGGGCGATCCTGGCGCGGCGCGCCACGGTCGAAATTGCCACCTGCGCCGCCACCGCCCGGACGGCCACCACGGCCGCCCGGCGCGCCGCCCGGACCCCGGGGCGGACCACGACGCGGACCACGGCGGTCATCCTCGGCGCCGGGAGGCGTCACGATGCCAGGCGATTCGCCATTGGCGAGGCGGTCACCACGGTAGACCCAGCACTTCACGCCGATGATGCCGTAGGTCGTCTTGGCTTCGGAGAAGCCATAGTCGATATCGGCCTTCAGGGTATGAAGCGGCACGCGGCCTTCGCGGTACCACTCGCAACGCGCGATTTCGATGCCGTTCAGGCGGCCCGACGACATCAGCTTGATGCCTTGAGCACCCAGGCGCATCGCGTTCTGCATTGCGCGCTTCATTGCGCGGCGAAACATGATGCGCTTTTCGAGCTGCTGCGTGATGCTGTCGGCGATCAGTTGGGCGTCGACTTCGGGCTTGCGCACTTCTTCGATGTTCACAGCCACCGGCACACCGAGGCGGCGCGTCAGTTCGGCCTTTAGCGCTTCGATGTCCTCGCCCTTCTTGCCTATCACCACACCCGGGCGTGCCGAGTAGATGGTGATGCGCGCGTTCTTGGCGGGGCGCTCGATCAGGATGCGCGACACGGCGGCGCTCTTCAGCTTGGTCTTCAGGTACTCGCGCACCTTCAGGTCTTCGGCGAGCATGGTCGCGAAGTTCTTGTTCGACGCGTACCAGCGCGACGCCCAGTTGCGCGTGACCGGCAGCCGGAAACCGGTCGGGTGAATCTTTTGTCCCATGGTGTTTCTTGAGCCTCAGTTGCCGACGGTGATGTAGATGTGCGCGGTCGGCTTGCTGATGCGGTTGCCGCGGCCCTTGGCCCGGGCGGAGAAGCGCTTCAGCGTGGCACCTTGCTCGACAAAGATCGTCTTGACCGTGAGTTCGTCGATGTCGGCGCCATCGTTGTGCTCGGCGTTCGCAATCGCGGACTCGAGACACTTCTTGATGATGCCGGCGGCGCGCTTCGGCGTGAACGTCAGGATGTTGAGCGCCTGATCGACCTTCTTGCCGCGGACCAGGTCGGCCACCAGCCGACCCTTGTCTGCCGACAGGCGAACGCCGCGGACGATTGAACGGGTTTCCATCGTCGCCATCCTTATTTCTTGTTGGCCTTCTTGTCGGCCGGGTGGCCCTTGAACGTGCGCGTCAGCGCAAATTCACCGAGCTTGTGGCCGACCATCTGGTCGCTGATGTAGACCGGCACGTGCTGCTTGCCGTTGTGCACGGCGATCGTGATGCCGATGAAATCGGGCAGGATCGTCGAGCGGCGCGACCAGGTCTTGATCGGCTTCTTGTCTTTGGTGGCCACCGCCTTTTCGACCTTCGCCTGAAGGTGATGGTCGACGAACGGGCCCTTCTTGAGTGAACGAGTCATGCCGTTCCCCTTACTTCTTGCGACGCGCGACGATCATCGTCTGCGTACGCTTGTTGTTGCGAGTGCGGTAGCCCTTGGTCAGCGTGTTCCACGGCGACACAGGCGCCTGGCCCTCACCGGTACGGCCTTCACCACCACCGTGCGGGTGATCGACCGGGTTCATCGCGACACCACGAACGGTCGGGCGGATGCCCTTCCAGCGGATCGCACCGGCCTTGCCGTACTGGCGCAGCTGATGCTCTTCGTTGGAGACCTCGCCGATCGTCGCGCGGCAGTCGACGTGGATCTTGCGGACTTCGCCCGAACGCAGGCGAACCTGCGCGTAGACGCCTTCGCGCGCCAGCAGCGTCGCCGAGGTTCCGGCCGAGCGCGCGATCTGCGCACCCTTGCCTGGAAGCATCTCGATCGCGTGGATGATCGAGCCCACCGGGATGTTCTTGATCGGCAAGGTGTTGCCCGCCTTGATCGGTGCATCGGCGCCGCTCAGGATGGTCGCGCCCACTTCGAGACCGCGCGGGGCGATCACGTAGCGGCGCTCGCCATCGGCGTAGCAGACCAGCGCGATGTGCGCGGTGCGGTTCGGGTCGTACTCGATGCGCTCGACCTTCGCCGGGATCGCGTCCTTGTTGCGCACGAAATCGACGATGCGATAGTGATGCTTGTGACCACCGCCGCGATGGCGAATCGTGATGTGACCGTTGTTGTTGCGGCCCGCGTTCTGCATTTGCGGCTCGAGCAACGAAGCTTCCGGCTTGCCCTTGTACAGATGCGGGTGCACCACCTTCACGACGCCACGACGGCCCGGCGAGGTCGGTTTGATCTTGATGACGGGCATTACGCGCCCTCCCCGGAGAAGTTGAGCTCTTGGCCCTTCTTGAGCGACACGTACGCCTTCTTGACGTGGTCACGGCGGCCGATCGACTTGCCGAAGCGCTTGACCTTGCCCTTCTGGATCACGGTCGACACCGACTCGACTTCGACCTTGAACATCAGCTCGACCGCGGCCTTGATCTCGGGCTTGGTCGCGTCGCGCATCACCTTGAACAGCACCTGGTTGTGCTTCTCGGCGGTCATCGTGGCCTTTTCGCTCACGATCGGCGCGATCAGCACCTGAGCCAGGCGGTCGGCAGCGTGCTTCGGCTTGGGTGTTTGAGTTGCGGTGCTCATGCCAGCATCTCCTTGAGTTGCTCGACCGCTGCTTTGGTCACGAGCACCTTCTTGTAGTGCACGAGCGCCAGCGGGTCGGCGTGACGCGGCTCGACGATCAGCACGTTGACCAGGTTGCGCGAAGCCAGCAGCAGGTTGTCGTCGAGCTGGTCGGTGATGACCAGAACCGAATCCAGACCCATCGCCTTGAACTTGGCGGCGAGCGCCTTGGTCTTGGGTGAATCGACGGTCAGGGAATCGACGACCGACAGACGACCTTCACGAGCCAGCTGCGAGAAGATCGCGGCCATGCCGGCGCGGTACATCTTCTTGTTGACCTTCTGGGTGAAGTTCTCGTCAGGACTGTTCGGGAAAATTCGACCGCCCCCACGCCACAGCGGCGACGAGGTCATGCCGGCGCGAGCGCGGCCGGTGCCCTTCTGGCGCCAAGGCTTCTTCGTCGAGTGCTTGACCATCGCTCGGTCGAGTTGCGCGCGGGTACCTTGGCGCGCGTTGGCCTGGAAGGCCACGACGATCTGGTGCACCAGCGCTTCGTTGTAGTCACGGCCGAACAGTGTGTCCGGCGCGTCGACCTTGGACGTCGCCTGACCTTGTTCGTTGAGGAGTTCGAGCTGCATCTCAGTTCGCTCCCTTCACAGGCTTCGCGGCGGCTGCGCCACCGCGTGTGACCTTGACCTTGATCGCCGGGCTCACGACCACATGGCCGTTCTTGTGCCCAGGCACCGCGCCGCGCACCAGCAGCAGCTGGCGGGCCTCGTCGATTCGTACGATGTCCAGGTTCTGGGTGGTCTTGGTCACGTTGCCGCGCTGACCGGACATCTTCTTGCCCGGAAACACGCGGCCCGGATCCTGCGCCATCGAGATCGAGCCCGGCACGTTGTGCGAACGGCTGTTGCCGTGCGACGCGCGCTGCGATTTGAAATTGTGGCGCTTGATCGTGCCGGAGAAGCCCTTGCCGAGCGAGGTGCCCTGCACGTCCACCAGTTGCCCCACGGCGAACACCCCGGTCGCCACCACGTGCGCGCCGGGCTTGTATTCGGCCGCCACTTCGGCGGCAACGCGAAATTCTTGAAGGATCTCGCCGGCCTCCACACCCGCCTTGGCGAAGTGGCCCGCTTCGGGTTTTGAAACACGAGACGCCTTGCGCTCGCCGAACGCGACCTGGATGGCGCTGTAGCCGTCGGTCTGTTCGGTCTTGATCTGGGCGACGCGGTTGTTCGACACATCGAGCACGGTCACGGGAATGGCGTCGCCATCGTCCGTAAAGATGCGCATCATGCCCACCTTGCGGCCCAGCAAACCGAGGCGGTGGCCTGGATTGACTGTCGTCATGGTTCTTCTCCAGCTCCATGGCTTTGCAGCCACGGCAGCCTTTGTTCACGAGCCCGACATCGATTGGTCGGGTTGATTGAATCCGTCACCAGGGCGTGCCCAAGTGCGGAAAAGCCTGCGATTGTAGCAGTTGCGCAAGAAGCCACAACTGCCACGCCTCGCGGCGGCGTTTACTGCAGCTTGATTTCGACGTCCACGCCGGCCGGCAGGTCGAGCTTCATCAGCGCGTCCACGGTCTTGTCGGTCGGGTCGACGATGTCCATCAGCCGTTGGTGCGTGCGAATCTCGAACTGGTCGCGCGAGGTCTTGTTGACGTGCGGCGAACGCAGGATGTCGAAGCGCTGCATGCGCGTCGGCAGCGGTACCGGGCCCTTGACGATCGCGCCGGTGCGCTTGGCGGTGTCGACGATTTCGAGCGCCGATTGGTCGATCAGCTTGTAGTCGAATGCCTTCAGGCGGATGCGGATCTTTTGCTTTTGCATGACGGTTCCTTAAAGAGCGTTGCGGCCGGCTCGGAGAGCCTCCAGGCCGCGGTGTTTTGTAAAGGCCGGCGAGCGCTTGAGCGCGCGCCGGTCGTCACGCGTTTACTCGATGATCTTGGCAACCACCCCCGCGCCGACGGTTCTGCCGCCCTCGCGGATGGCGAAGCGCAGGCCCTCTTCCATCGCGATCGGGTTGATCAGCTTCACGGTGATGCTGACGTTGTCGCCGGGCATGACCATCT
>JANXZN010000121.1 GCA_025355545.1 Rhizobacter sp. | reverse complement strand
GCGAGACATTTCTGGCCCGGCGCTGTGTCCATCAGCCTTATCGGTGTAACGAGCCGAGGGTATTGAGACGAACAGGACTTCAATGCAAACCAATCTGCTGAAACCCAAAGCCATCAATGTGGAGCCGCTCGGCGGCAATCGCGCCAAGGTCACGCTCGAGCCGTTCGAGCGCGGCTACGGCCACACGCTGGGCAACGCGCTGCGCCGCGTGCTGCTGTCGTCGATGGTCGGCTACGCGCCCACCGAGGTGACGATCGCCGGTGTGCTGCACGAGTACTCGGCCATCGACGGCGTGCAGGAAGACGTGGTTCACATCATGCTGAACCTCAAAGGCGTGGTGTTTCGCCTGCACAACCGCGATGAAGTGACGCTGGTGCTGCGCAAGGAAGGCGAAGGCCCGGTTACCGCCGGCGACATCCAGACGCCGCACGACGTGGAAATCATCAACCCCGAGCACGTCATTGCGCATCTGTCGCACGGCGGCAAGCTCGACATGCAGATCAAGGTCGAGAAGGGCCGCGGCTATGTGCCGGGCACGATGCGCCGCTATGGCGACGAGCCGACCAAGTCGATCGGCCGCATCGTCCTCGACGCGTCGTTCTCGCCGGTGGCGCGCGTGAGCTACACCGTCGAAAGCGCGCGCGTCGAGCAACGCACCGATCTCGACAAGCTGGTGATGGAGATCAACACCAACGGCGCGATCACGCCCGAGGAAGCGATTCGCAATTCGGCCAAGATCCTGGTCGAGCAGCTGATGGTGTTCGCGCAGCTCGAAGGCGAGATCAGCTCGTTCGCCGACGCGCCGGTGGCGCGCAACACGCAGTTCGACCCGATCCTGCTGCGCCCGGTCGACGAGCTCGAGCTGACGGTGCGTTCGGCGAACTGCCTGAAGGCCGAGAACATCTACTACATCGGCGACCTGATCCAGCGCACCGAGACCGAGCTGCTGAAGACGCCGAACCTGGGTCGCAAGTCGCTCAACGAGATCAAGGAAGTGCTGGCGTCGCGCGGGCTCACGCTCGGTGCGAGGCTCGAGAACTGGCCGCCCCAGGGGCTGGACAAGCGTTAAGAGAGAGAACTAGGGCTTCCAACCAGCCCGGTGCACCCGGCAGTACCTGATACGGCTGCCGGTATTCATAGTCAAGAAAGGAACAGCACCATGCGTCACCGTCACGGCCTCCGAAAACTCAACCGCACCAGCGAGCATCGCCTGGCGATGCTGCGCAACATGTGCAATTCGCTGCTGCAGCATGAGGCGATCAAGACCACGGTCCCCAAGGCCAAGGAACTGCGTCGCGTCGTCGAGCCGCTGATCACGCTCGCCAAGGATGCGACGCTGGCGAACCGACGCCTCGCGTTCGACCGCCTGCGCGATCGCGACATCGTCACCAAGTTGTTCAACGAGTTGGGCCCGCGCTACAAGGCGCGCCCGGGCGGCTACACGCGCATCCTGAAGATGGGTTTTCGCGTCGGCGACAACGCGCCGATGGCCTTTGTCGAACTGGTCGATCGCCCGGAGCCCGTGGGAGCCGACGCGAAGGCCGACGAGTAAGGCATCGCGACACGACACGACAAAAGGGGCCGGCATTTGCTGGCCTCTTTTCCGTTCGAGGCGCCGCGGCGCACAAGTGGCTAACATTCCACGCTGTGGTGCGTCGCTGGTTCTGCAGGCACCGGGGAACCTCGGCCACCGACTGAGGTCAGCCAAGCCAACGTCTTCAATGCCCGCCCGATGCACACCCGACACCTGTTGAACTTTTGCCTGCAGCTGTGCGCGGCCTTGCTGCTGCTCGCGGGCGCGCAGGCGCGCGCCGAGGAAGACTTCCTCGACCCGGAGGTCGCGTTCAAGCTCGCCGCACGTGCCGCCGACGAGCGCACCGTCGAGCTGACCTACACGATCGCACCGGGCTACTACCTCTACCGCGAGCAGTTCAAGTTCGCGGCGACTGGCGCGACCCTGGGCGCGGCGGTGTTGCCGGTTGGCAAGACCAAGTTCGATGAAACGTTCCAGAAGAACGTCGAGACCTACCGCGACGTCGTGCGCATCACGATCCCGGTGCAGCAGGCGTCGCCCGGGTTCCGGTTGCTGGCCACCAATCAGGGCTGCGCCGACAAGGGCTTGTGCTACCCACCGCAGCAGCGCGGCGTCGAGTTCAAGCTGGTCGGCTTCGGCGGGGACGGCTCGGCGCGCCTGATGGCGGCCAACGAAAACCCGATCGTTGCGGCTGCGGCAGCGCCCGGCGCAACACCGGCGGCGACCGCCTATGCCGCCGACGATGCCGGCATCGACAGCGCGCTGCGCAGTGGCAAGCTGTGGCCGGTCATCGGCGTATTTTTCCTCGGCGGCATGCTGCTGGCGCTGACGCCATGCGTGCTGCCGATGCTGCCGATCCTGTCGTCCATCATCGTCGGCCACGGTACGCAGGTCTCGCGCGGCCGCGGGCTCGCGCTCGCGGCAAGCTACTCGCTCGGCATGGCGCTGGTCTACACCGCGCTCGGCGTGGCCGCGGGGCTGGCCGGGGAAGGCCTGGCCGCAGCGTTGCAGAAACCCTGGGTGCTGGCGCTGTTCGCGGCGGGGCTGGTCGGGTTGTCGCTGTCGATGTTCGGTGTCTACGAACTGCAGCTGCCCGCGGCATTCACGGGGCGCCTGTCAAACGCGTCGCAGCGTCTTCCGGCGGGGCGCTTCGCCGGCGTGTTCGCGATGGGCGGCGTATCGGCCTTGATCGTGAGCCCCTGTGTGGCGGCGCCGCTGGCGGGCGCGCTGGTTTACCTGAGCCAGACACGCGACGTCTGGCTCGGCGGCACAGCGCTGTTCTCGCTCGCCGCCGGCATGAGCGTGCCGTTGTTGCTGATGGGCGCGTCGGCCGGTGCCCTGCTGCCGCGCGCCGGCGGATGGATGGAGGATGTCAAGCGATTCTTCGGCCTGATGCTGCTCGGCGTGGCACTCTGGACCGTCCAGTCGGTGCTGCCGGCGCCACTGGCGCTTGGGCTCTGGGGCACGCTGGCGATCGGCGCCGCGGTGATGCTGGCCTCGCAGCGCGTCGGGCAGCGATCCGGCTGGACGCGCAGCCTGTGGCGCCGCGTCGCCGCCGCGGTGTTCGCCGCCGGCGGGCTGCTGCAGCTCGTGGGGGCCGCGTCGGGCGGATCGAACCCGCTGCAACCGCTCATGCATCTGCGCGCGGGCCCAGGCGCCGAAGCGGCTGCGCATGGCCCGGTGTTCACCACGGTGCGCAGTGGCGCGGATCTCGACGCGGCGCTGCGCGGCGCCGGCCGGCCGGTGATGCTGGACTTCTACGCCGACTGGTGCGTCTCGTGCAAAGAGATGGAGCGCTTCACGTTCATCGACCCGGCGGTGCAGAAGAAGATGAGCGGTGCGCTGCTGCTGAAGGCAGACGTGACCGCGAACAATGCGGACGACCGCGAACTGCTGAAGCGCTTCCGGCTGTTCGGGCCGCCGGGCACGATCTTCTTCAACGCCAGCGGGCGCGAAATACCGGCCGCACGCATCGCCGGCTTCCAGGACAGCGCGCGGTTCCTGCAGACCCTGCAGACCGCCGGCTTGTGACCACGCCGGCAAATTCCAGGTTGTGCTATAGTCGCAGACTCAGTCGCGAGGTGGAGCAGTCTGGTAGCTCGTTGGGCTCATAACCCAAAGGTCGCAGGTTCAAATCCTGCCCTCGCAACCAATCAAGCCGAAAGGCGCGCAAACCGTTGCCAAGCTTAGCTTGCAACGGTTTTTCGCTTTCTGGGCCGGTGCGCCACCGAGTGCGCCACCATGCCGCAGATTGATGTTCCCCGGCTCTATCGCAACCGTTGCGGCGTTTGGTGCTTCAGGCTGAGGTCGGGGGCCCAGGACAGCCGGCTCAGCCTGCGTACGAAGTGCGAACTGACGGCTCATATACTGGCCCGGCGAATCAATGCGGCGATTGATTCGGTAAAGGGAAACGGGATGACGTCAAAGAACCCGAAGCTGTCGGACCTGAACATTGACTTGGACTCGCTGCGTCGCTATGAAATTGACGTCGGCAGGGGCGTGTTCAAAGCTACCGACGAAGCTGACCATGGCCGAATGATGGACGCGTTAGACCGCATCGGCATCATTCCCGGTGGCTGGTCGCCCAAGCCCGTTCCGGCCCCGGTGCCCCCTGTTGCGGTTCTTAAATCGCTCCCTCTGGATGAAGTAGCGAAAATGTGGCTTGCAGAGCGCGCTAAAAAGAACGCGCCACGGACCTTGTATGCCAAGAGTCGCCATTTTGAGGACTTCGCAAGCCGCATCGCCAGGGATGTGGAAATCAATGCCATCACACAGGCAACGGTCGTCGGCTACAAGTCTGCGTTACTCATGGCCAAACAGGAGGCCAAGACGCTGGACAACAAGCTCATGACCCTCCATGACCTGTTCAAGTTCGCACTCAGGAATGGTCACTACACCGCCTCAAACGCAAACCCTGTCGCCGGCTTGTTCATTCTGACGAAGACAGAGCGGAACGAGAGAAGCGAGCGGTACCAGCCGTTTACTCCTGCGGACCTTCGCGCGTTCTTTGACCCGGCTGCATACAAGGCAGGAATGGCCGAGCCGGATTTCTACTGGTGTCCGTTGCTCGGGCTGTACACCGGGATGCGTATCAGCGAGGCGACCGCGATCCGTTGCAGCGATGTCAAGCTCTCGGAAAACGGCGTGCACTTCATCTTTGTGCCGAAATCAAAGACGACTGCGGGCGTTCGCAACGTTCCTGTCTCCTCGGCACTAGTTGAACTCGGCTTTTTGGACTTCGTGGCAGAACAGCGCTCCAAAGGTTATGACCGCCTGTTTCCGGACCGTTTGCTCATCAACTATTCGTACTCCAAGAAGCTGTCAGAACGCATGAAGGACTACTTGATTGAACGGAAGATCAAGAAAACCGGCGACTGCAAGAGCTTTCACAGCTTCAGAGTGAATGTCATAACCCAGCTTGCGAACAACGGTGCAAACACGCCGCAGGTCATGCAAATCGTCGGGCACAAGTCAACAAAATCGGACGACGTCCACCTTGGTTATGTGCGCGAACTGCCGGATTTAAAACAGGTGCTTGACGGTCTGGTGTGGCCGATTGATCTGAAGGCGTTGAGCGTTCATTGACGGGCATATGTCACTTGAGCGCATCGCTCTGACGGTTCTTCGCGCCCCTGTCTAACGCCCGAAAAAACTCCGACGGCTGAAGGTCCAAAGCTTCAACGATCCGCAAGATGTTGAGCAGGGCGGGGTTGTGCGCACCACGCTCAATCCCGCCCATGTAAGACCTGTCCATCTCGCAGGCATCTCCGAACGCCTCCTGCGAATAGCCCAGCTCCGTACGCCGCTTGCGTACGGCTTTGCCGAAGGCGACCAAGGCCGGAACCTTCTTGCTTGCCGAAAGTGCGGGCATGGCTCCAATGCTCCGGTGAGGGGAGCCGGAACACCACGGGATCGGACTCCACGGGATATGAATCCCCGGGATATAGCTCCCATGCGCGCTATGATTTAAGTGCCTTGCGACGGCGGGGACAGGGAGTGGAGATGGAAGCGATCAAGAACGGCCGGACCTTCGTGGTTGACTTTCTCAGCCCGGTCAACACGCTCTTCTTTTTCGCAACAGGAATACTCATTCCTGCCTTGGATCTCCTGCGTCCGCGGACCTTTCTTCTTGCCTATGCGACTGCGGCCGCCGTCCTGTTTTTCCTGACGTTGCTCGTCCTCAAGGGGCTGGGGAAGCCGAGACCCGAGGCGATCTCTAAGGCGCTGGTCACGACAGTCGGCATATGCACTGCCTTGTTCGCTCTGTCTGCGGTCGCCAGCACGGGCTATCCGGGCGGCTTCCTTGCGTCCAAGAACGAGGCCTTCCGAGATGTGCAGTCATCGCTACTCGGTATCAAGGAGCAGAACACGGCCATGACCGAGAAGCTCGACCGGCAGACCGCCGTGCTCGCCGCAATACGCTCAGGGAAGAGCCCCGACCCGAGAGTTGAGCTACGCAATCTTGGTGTCGCTTGGGATACCCCAAGCTTCCTAGCCGCCACCGACCGGGGCGACTTGCGGGTCATTGAACTTTTCCTGGCTGGCGGAATGCCCTTCACGCAGCCGGGCAACATGGTGGGAAATCTCACTGTTCCGGCACGTGCGGTGTTCCGAAATGCGCCGAGGATTGTTGAACAGCTTGAGCTCTTTGAGCGGTACGGGTTTAAGTCAACAAGCGCCGATGCGGTCCTCCCGTCGCCGCTGCCTTCGTGGCCGCCGAACCTCTATGGCGTGGCTGTAGAGAGCAAGAACAGTGCTGCCGCGGCTCACTTGAGCGGCGACCGGGAAAGCGTCATCCGCTACGAACAATGGAAGGCGCTGCAGCTAGCCGCAGAGAAGAAGCGCCGGGCCGGCCCTTACGTCCTTTGATCAGCAACCAAGCGGAGCACATATGGAAAGCAGCTTCAAAAAAGCCTATGACAGAACCGTTAACGCCGATGGTTCCGTGGACCTGAAGTTCACGGCCCAGAAAATCGGCGCGCACTCAGGGGCCGGTCTCGCCAGCATTTTGGTTTTTGCAATGCTGCCAGTGTCTTGCGCCGTAACTTTTCCGGTGGTGTACGCCCTTACCGACCACCGCTCAATGAGGAATGAGTTTTCGGCCGGACCGGTGATCATGTGGAACATAGTTGCGGTCGCGCTCTTGATTTTCATCGTGCGAAAGTACAACTTTCGGAAAAGCAAGCTGACCATCAGGCCAAGCGGCGCGCGTCAAGGTAGTTGTCGCCTGAGTCACGCAGCTTTCTGCTGAGTATGTTGAGCGCCGGCAGCCATGTTGACCACCGAGTCGCGCTCGGGATTGAGAGTGACCGCACCGATGTGCGACCAGTCGCGTGTGTTGC
>JANXZN010000115.1 GCA_025355545.1 Rhizobacter sp. | reverse complement strand
CCACGGCGGCGGCGGTGGCCGGGGCGGCAACGACTCGCGCTCGCCCGCGCGCCCGGGCGGCCCGCGGCCCGACGGCCAACGCAGCGGCCGGCCCCCGGCACGCCTGGGTTCGCCGAAGCGCTGAAGCGGAAGACCCGCGCCGTACGGGTACAGTGCCCGCATGGCCGCCTCCCAGTCCCGACCGCGCACCGCGCTGCTTGCCGGCGCGACCGGCCTGATCGGCGCCGCGCTGCTTGCGCTGCTGCGTCACAGCGCGGACTACGGTCACACCCACCTGCTGCTGCGCCGCGCGCTGCCCGGCCCGGCAACCGATGCGGCCGACGCGCGCGTGACGCCGCACGTGGTCGACTTCGCGCAATTGTCAAACCCGCGTGCCGCGCCGCTGCCGGCGGTCGACGATGTGTTCATCGCGCTGGGCACGACGATCAAGGTCGCCGGCTCGCAAGCGGCGTTCCGGCGCGTCGATTTCGACCACGTGGTCGCCACCGCACGCGCGGCGCGCGCGGCCGGCGCACGGCGGCTCGCGGTCGTCTCGGCGCTCGGCGCCGACCCGAATTCGAGCGTGTTCTATAACCGCGTCAAGGGCGAGATGCAGGCCGCGATCGCCGAACTCGGCTACGAGTCGGTCGTGATCGCACAGCCCTCGCTGCTGATCGGCGACCGCAGCGCGCTCGGCCAGCCGACGCGCGCCGGCGAGGTCTGGATCAATCGCGTCCTGAAGCCCTGGAGGGGGCTGGTGCCGCGCGGCGTGCGGCCGATCAAGGCCAGTGCCGTCGCGGCCGCGCTGCTCGCCGCCACGCTGGCCGCGCAGCCCGGCGTGCGCATCCTCGGCTCGGGCGACATGCAGCAGTGAGTGGCGCGCCGCTGGGCAGTTTTCCGGCGTTTATGCGCCTGTGGTTCTCGCGCCTGGCCAGCACCGGCGCGAGCCAGATGCTGATGGTCGCGATCGGCTGGCAGATGTACGAGCTGACCGGCAGCGCCTGGGACCTGGGCCTGGTCGGCCTGCTGCAGTTCCTGCCGGCGCTGCTGCTGGTGCTGATCGCCGGCCATGTGGTCGACCGCTTCGACCGTGCGCGCATCGTCGCGCTGTGCCAGATCGCGCAGACCACGATCGCGCTGGTGCCCGCGGCGAGCGCGTACCGGCATGCGTCCAGCCGCGAACTGCTGCTGGCGACTTCCGTGCTGCTCGGCACCGTCAAGGCCTTCCAGATGCCGGCGCAGCAGGCGCTGACGCCGCTGCTGGTGCCGATCGAGGTGCTGCCGCGCGCGCTCGCGTTCAGTTCGATGGGCTCGCAGGGCGCGATCGTCGCCGGCCCGGCGCTCGGCGGCTTCGTCTACGTGGCCGGCGCACAGGCCGTGTATGCGGTGTGCGCGCTGCTGTTCGCACTGACCAGCGCGCTGGTCGCAGGCGTGCACTATGCGCGCGCGCCCGCGCCGATCCGCAACATGAGCTTCGACACGCTGCTCGCCGGCGTGCGCTTCGTGCGCCACAAGCCGGTCGTGCTGGGCGCGATCTCGCTCGACCTGTTCGCGGTGCTGCTCGGCGGTGCGACCGCGCTGCTGCCGATCTTCGCGAAGGACATCCTGCACACCGGCCCCTGGGGCCTGGGCCTGCTGCGCGCCGCACCGGCCGCCGGCGCGTTCACGCTGGCGCTGCTGCTGAGCCGCTTCCCGATCACGCGCCATGCCGGCCGCGTGCTGCTCGGCGCGGTCGCGATCTACGGCGCCGCGACCATCGTGTTCGGGCTGTCGACCTCGTTCGTGCTGTCGCTGGCCGCGCTCGTCGTCGCCGGCGCCGGCGACATGGTCAGCGTCGTCGTGCGCCAGTCGCTGGTGCAGCTCGACACGCCCGACGCGATGCGCGGCCGCGTCAGCGCGGTCAACTCGGTCTTCATCGGCGCCTCGAACCAACTCGGCGAGTTCGAATCGGGCGTGACCGCGGCGCTGATCGGGGCGGTCGGCTCGGTGCTGCTCGGCGGGCTGGGCACCTTGCTGGTCGCGGGACTGTGGTTGCGGCTGTTCCCGGCGCTCGCGAACCGGGACGCGTTGGTAAGCCGGCGCTGATGGCCGCGGCGCCCGCACCGGACCTGCTGCACGCCGATGCGCACTGCATCGTCGCGCTGAAGGACAGCGGGCTGCTGTCGGTGCCCGGCCGCGGTGAACACGGGCGGAACTGCCTGGCCGCGCGCGTGCAGGCCGTGCACGCCGACGCGCTGGTCGTGCACCGGCTCGACATGGCGACTTCGGGGCTGATGCTGTTCGCGCGCGGCCTCGAGGCGCAGCGCGCGCTGAGCCACGCGTTCGCGGCGCGCGCGGTGCACAAGCGCTATGTCGCGATCGTCGCCGGGCGCCTGCCTGCCGAAGCCGGCGAGATCGACCTGCCGCTCGGCGCCGACTGGCCGAACCGGCCGCGCCAGCAGGTCGACCGCGCCCACGGCAAGCCCGCGCTGACACGCTGGCGGGTGCTCGGCGTCGATGCGGCGCGCGCGACGACACGGCTCGAACTCGAGCCGGTCACGGGCCGCGCGCACCAGCTGCGCGTGCACCTGCTCGCGATCGGCCACCCGATCCTCGGCGACGCGCTCTACGCGCCGCCCGAGGTCTGCGCGTGCGCCGACCGGCTGCTGCTTCACGCCAGCCGCCTGGGCTTCGCGCATCCGGCGAGCGGTGCGCCGCTGCAGTTCGAATCGGCGCCGCCGTTCTGATCGGCAAGCCTCGCTCAGCCTTCGCCGCGCTTGGCCTTCAGGCGCTCGCCACCCGCGCGGCCGCGCGCCTTCCACATCGCCAGCTGCTGCTGGCGCTCGAGCACGCTCATCGTGTCGCGCCGCGCCTCGCGCAGCAGCTTGTGATAGTTGCGCACGCGGTCGGCCGGCACGCCTTCGCGCACTGCGCAGCCGGGTTCGTCGAGGTGGCGGCAATCTCGGAAGCGGCACTGCGCCGCGAGCGACTCGATGTCGCCGAACGCCGCCGCGAGCGTGCTCTCGTCGACATCCGGCCGCAGCGCGCGCAGCCCCGGCGTGTCGATCACGCAGGCGCCGCCGGGCAGTCGATGCAGCGAGCGCGAGGTGGTCGTGTGCCTGCCACGGCTGTCGTGTTCGCGCACCGCGCCGGTGTCCTGCACCTGCTGGCCGAGCAAGGTGTTGGTCAGCGTCGATTTGCCGGCGCCCGACGAGCCGAGCACGACCAGCGTCTGCCCGGCACCGAGATACGCCTGCAGTTGCTGCACGGTGTACGGATCGGTGCCGTCGATCGCGAACAGGTCGATGCTTGCCGGCACGCGGCCGCGCAGCGCCTCGATGCGCTCGGCCAGCAGCCCCGGCACGGCCGCGATCACGTCAGCCTTGGTCAGCACCACGGCCGGCACCACGCTGCCAGCATCGGAGCCGCTCGCATGGACCAGCGCGAGGTAGCGCTCGAGCCGGCGCGGGTTGAAGTCGTCGTCCAGGCCCATCACCAGCAGCGCGGTGTCGACGTTGCTGACGACCGGGTGGCGCCGGCCGTCGGCATCGCGCCGGTTGATGTGCGACAGCGGCGGCACGCGCGCGCGCACCCAGAGCTGGCCGTGCGCGTCGGTCGCGGCCAGCACCCAGTCGCCGACGGCCAGCGCGGTGGCATCGTTGGCGAGCGCGCGCGTCAGGCGCGGCAGCGCGCGTGCGCTCAGTTCGTCGGCGCCGTCGTGCAGGCGCACGGCGTCGCGGTGCACCTCGGTCAGGCGCAGCAGGTCGAGGTTCGGTGAATCGGAATCCGCGGCGTCGCACTCGGCGGCGACGGCGGCGGCACGGTGGGCCAGCGCGGGCGTCAGGCCCAGGCGGCGCAGGCGCTCGAAATCGATGTCGATCATGGTCGGGTCTGAACTTTCGTTTCTCGCCAGCGCGCGGCGTTTTTTCGGCGCGCGCACAGATCGGCCCGGCGCGAGCGAACGCGCACGGGTCGGCTTGGGGTGGAAACGTCGGGCGCGCTGCGGTGCGCGGGTCAGGTCCGAGGGGCGGGCCGGGCGTGCGCCTGGCCGCGGGTGCCGCGCTCAGGCGGCGATCAACGAAGAAGGCTCGGGACGAGAAGAATGCGGATCAGCGCAGGTCAGGCAGCGGCCGACGAGAGGGCAATGGCCAGGGGATTCATCATGGGGCACCTCCTGCGAATCAGGCGCGAGTGCGGGTTGCATCACGAGGCGCGCAGTCTGCCCGCGGTCGGCCCCCACGTCAACGTCGACGACGCAGCGCTTGCGTTTTCGCAACGCGGCCGCAGGTGCAATGCTGGCCGCGGTAGCGCCCAGAAGGGTCATTGGCGGCTCGTATGATCGCGCCGCCGACCGGCCCGCGCGCCGCGCGGGCCCGATCTCCCAACCGAAGGAACGCTCGATGAAATCACTGATCCTGGCCCTGTCGTTCGCCGTGTTGCTTGCCGGCCTCGCGCCGTTCGACGCCGAAGCCCGGCGCCTGGGCGGCGGCTCGTCGGCAGGAATGCAGCGCAGCCTGCCGGCACGCACGCCGCCGGCCGCGGCGCCGGCCCAGCCGGCGCAGGCCGCGCCGACCGTACCGGCGACCGCCGGTGCCGCGCCGGCCGCCGCACCGAAGCGCTCGTGGCTGGGCCCGATCGCGGGCCTCGCGGCCGGCCTCGGGCTGGCCGCGCTGATGAGTCACCTCGGCCTGGGCGCCGAGTTCGGCAACATCATCATGCTGGCGCTGCTGGGCTTCGTTGCATTTGTCGCGATCCGCCTGTTGATGAACCGCTTCGGCCGCAGTGCCGCGCCGGGCGCACTGGCGACGCCGAACGGCCTGCAGTTCGCCGGGGGAACGCCGCCACCCGCCGACACCGCGTCGTGGGCCCAGGCCGCACCGGCCGCGGCGCTGGCGCCGGCAGCGACCAGCGCGTCATCCCTGCCGGCCGGCTTCGATGCCGCCGCGTTCGAACGCATCGCGAAGATGATCTTCATCCGCATGCAGACCGCCAACGACAGCGCCGACCTCGACGACCTGCGCGCGTTCACGACGCCCGAGATGTTCGCCACCGTCAAGCTCGAGCTGCAGGAGCGCGGCAGCGCCGTGCAGACCACCGACGTCGTGCGCATCGACGCCGAGGTGCTCGACGTGACAAGCGAACCGCAGCGCCAGCTCGTCAGCGTGCGCTTCCACGGCCTGATCCGCGAAGAGAAGGACGGCGCGGCCGCGCCCTTCGACGAGGTCTGGCACCTGGTGAAGCCGGCCGACGGCAGCCGTGAGTGGGCGATCGCCGGCATCCAGCAATCGCAAGCGGCCTGAGCCGGTGGCCGACAAGCTTTTCATCCTGACCGGCACCTCGCGCGGCATGGGCGCCGCGATCGCCGAGCAACTGCTCGCACCCGGCCACGTGCTGCTGTGCCTCGCGCGCCACCGCAACGACGCGCTCGCGGCCCAGGCCCAGGCCAGCGGCGCGCGCTGCGAGCAATGGGCGCTCGACCTCGCCCGGCCCGTCGAAGCCGCCGACCGGCTCGACGCATGGCTGGCCGCGCTAGACGCCGCGTCGTTCGATGCCGCGACCCTGATCAACAACGCCGCGGCGCTGACGCGCATCGGCCCGATCGACGAATGCAGCAGTGCCGAACTCGCCAGCGCGCTGCGCGTCGGGCTCGAAGCGCCGCTGCTGCTGAGCGCCGCGTTCCTGCGCGGCACGCGGGCCTGGGGCGCCGGGAGGCGCGTGCTGAACATCGCGTCGGGCCTGGGCCGGCGCGCAATGGCGGGCCAGGCCTTGTACTGCGCGACCAAGGCCGGCATCGATCACCTGTCGCGTGCGATGGCGCTCGACGAGGCGATGCGGCCGAACGGCGCGAAGATCGTGTCGCTCGCGCCCGGCGTGATCGACACCGACATGCAGCGGCATCTGCGTGCCGGCGATGCAGCGGGGTTTCCGGAGAAGGCCAATTTCATCAGCCTGAAGGAGCAGGGCCAGCTCACGTCGGCGAGCGACGCGGCGGCCCGCGTGCTGGGCTACCTGGCGCGCGCCGACTTCGGCGCGAACGTGACGGCCGACGTGCGCGACTGATGTAGCGCACCCGGCGACGGTGTAGCGTCACCACCCGCCGGGCGGTCGGGCCTTGCCTGGGGCGGCCCGGCGCGGCGGCCCGAACGCGCGACTCGGCCGCCTGCATCAGACGCGCTCGCTGCGCGCGCCGCGCTGCGCGACCACCGTGGCAGCCGGCGCAAGCCGCTTGCCGACCACGACCACGCGCTCGCGCTGCACGATCGGAACGCGCCTGGCAACCACGACCACCGTCGGCATCTGCGCCACGCACACTTCACGCGTCGCCGCATGGGCGGGCTGCACCGTGAACGCGGCGGCGAGCGCGGCGGCGATCATCGTGATGCGGGTCAGGTGGCGTTCGATCGTGCTCATGGTGGGCTCCAACTTCGGTTGGGAACCGGTGCTGCCGGTGTCGATGAAGGGCAGTATCGGCAAGGCCGGCGCGCGTCGCCAGCCGCTTGCGACGAGTTGCGCCTGCGAGCGCTCGAACTGCAGTGCAGCGGGATGAGCCGGAAGTGACAAGCGCTCAGCTTGCCGGCGGTCCCTGGAAGCCGCCGGCGCGCAAGGTCAGCACCAGCGTGTCGCGGTGGCCGCCTTCGGCGAGTGGCTGGATCGGCGTGCTTTCGTGGATCACGCGCGCGTCGTCGAGCAGCAAGGTGGTCCAGGGCTCGCTCATCGTGAAGCGCAGACCCACCGGGCCGTCGGCCTCGAACACGCGCGTCTCGCCGCCCTTGATGCCGGCGCGCTCGACCAGCAGCACCGCGACCAGGTCGACACCGTCGCGGTGCGCGCCCTCGGGCGTGGGCCGGCCGATACCGTCGGTGGTGTCGATGCGGAACTGGTGCGCCTCCAGGTACCAGGGCTGCACGCCCTTCAGCACGCTGCAATGCGCGCCCAGCGCCGCGAGCAGCCGCGCCCACACCGGCTGCGCGATCACGTCGTCGCGGATCGGCTCGAACCAGCGCTCCAGGCCGCCGTGCAGCGCGTTGTATTCGACCGGCTGCCAGTGCGCGCGGTGCGGCACCCGCGTGACCGCGCCGCCATCGACGACGAAGCACGAGAGGCGGCGGCGCCGGTAGCGCCCGCCGTCGCGCAGGTGACCGTCGGGCGGCAGATCGTTCCACGACGGGCGCAGCGCATCGAGTTCGTCGGCAGCCGCATGCAGCAACTCGCACAGGCTCGCGGCACTCAGCACCGCGTGGCCGCGCCCGCGCAGCGCGGCGTCGAGTTGCGTCGGCGCGGTCAGCGAGGGGTTCAGCAAGGTCGTCATGCCCTCTATGATGCCGTGACTTGTGCCCGGCCTGTGCGCGGTGCGGTGCGGGTCTTGTGCTTCAATCCCGGCAGCGCCTGCCCGACCGAAGCTCACACTTGCCCTCGATCCGCTCCTTCCTCCGGCATCTCGCCTGCGTGCTGACCGCCACCGTGGCGGCGCATGCGGTCGCCCAGAACCCGATTGCGCCGATCGCACCGACCCCTGTCGACAGCGGGCTGAAGGAGACCTCGGTCGCCGCCACCTCGTTCGTGCGCGGCGCGCCGGTGCCGGACTGGGCCGAGCTGCTGCCGCTGCCGCCGCTGCGCGCGGCCACGACGACCACGCCGCTGCCGATCACGGTGCGGCTCGAAGACACGCACCTGCTGGTGGCCGACACGCCGGTGGCGCTGGTCAACGTCGCGCAGCAGGTCAACGACAGCGCCGCGCTCGGCCAGATCGGGCAGATCTCGCTGCGCTTCATCCCGCAGTACCAGCGGCTGCTGCTGCACAAGGTCGCGATCCTGCGCGGCGAGCAGGTCATCGATCACACGGCGAGCGCGCCGGTGCGTTTCCTGCAGCGCGAGTCGGGGCTGGAGCAAGGCGTCTACAGCGGCGTGATCACCGCCAGCCTGCTGCTGCCGGACGTGCGCGTCGGCGACACGCTGCTGCTGCAGTATTCGATAGCGGGCGCGAACCCGATCTTCGGCAGCCGCTACGTGCAGGGCGTGCCGTGGCAGCGGCCGGTGCCGGTGCAGCTGCGCCGGGTCACGCTGAACACGCCGGAGGCGCGCGCAATCAATTGGAAGTGGGTCGGCGACGGCACGCCGTCGTCGCTGACGCCGACGATCACGACGCAGGGCGGCATGCGCCGCCTGCGCTTCGAGGAGCGCGACCTGCCCGCCGTCGAGCTCGAACCGATGCTGCCGCGCGGCGCCGTGCCGCTGCGCTGGCTGCAGTTCAGCGAGTTCGCCGACTGGGCCGAGGTCGCGCGCTGGGCCGACGGCTTGTTTCCGGGCGACGAAGCGCTGCCGCCCGAGCTCGCACCGCTGATGCAGCGGCTGCAGCAGCTGCCCTCGCCCGCCGAGCAGGCGTCGCAGGCCTTGCAATGGGTGCAGACCGAGATCCGCTACTACTCGGTCGCGCTCGGCGAGAGCTCGCACCGGCCGCATGCGCCGGCCGAGGTGCTGCGCAACCGATACGGCGACTGCAAGGACAAGTCCTTCCTGCTGATGCGCATCCTGCAGTCGCTGGGCATTCCGGCGCGCGCGGTGCTGGCCTCGCTCGGCGCGCCGCAAGGGCCGGGCCGGCAGCTGGCCTCGCCGCTCGCGTTCGATCATGCGGTCGTGCAGGCGCGCATCGACGGCCGCGACTTCTACCTGGACCCGACGCGCCTGGGCCAGCGCGGCCTGCTGGCGCGCATGGGCCAGGGGCTCGAAGAGGCGAGCGTGCTCGTCGTCGACGGCCGCGAGACCGGCGCGCTCAGCGTGGTGCACTCGCCGAACCGGCGCGAGATCTTCAGCAACGAGTTGAGCGAGAAATTCCGCCTCGATGCCTTCGGCGACGACGCCGAACTCGAGTCAACCCAGCAGTTCAGCGGGCTGGCGGCCGAGGCGCTGCGGCTGTCGGTCGCGCGCCTCGACGCCCAGCGCCTGCAGCGCGCGCTGCTGACCGGCCTGGAGCGCCGCTATCCGGGCATCACGATCGTCGGCACGCCGACGGTGCACGACGACACGGAGCAGAACCGCATCACGATCAGCGCCCGCTTCAAGGTGCCGAAGCTGGCGACTTCGATCGACGGCAACTGGGTCATGCGCTTCGTGCCCGCCAACATGCAGGGCACGATCGCCGTGCCGCCGTCGCCGACGCGCCGGTTCGCGCTCACGCTGCCGGCCTTCCCCGTCAGCATCGTCTACAGCGCCGAGCTGCAATGGCCGGAAAGCGTCAGTGCGGTGCTCGAACCGAGCACGCAGCGCATCGGCAACGTCGCCTTCAACGCCGAGGTGACGCGCAGCTTCCGCGGCAATGTCTCGAAGGCCTCGCTGCGCTTCGAACCGCTGACCGGCGGCGTGGCCGCGAAGGACGTGCCTTCGATGCTCGCCGACGTGAAGACGATGGAGCACGCGATCGGCGGCGTGATGGTGGTCGCACGCAACCAGGTCAAGGACGGCGGCTTTCTAGGCATCGGCCGCAAGACGATGCAGGACAAGCTGCGTGCGCGGGCCGAGGCGCTCGTCGAGCGCAGCAGCAAGGCGATCGCGGGCAGCCAGCTCAGCGGCGACGACCTGGCGCAAGCGCTGTGCATCCGTGCCGAGGCGCAGGCCGAACTGGGCCGCACCGCGGATGCGCTGCAGGATGCGCAGGAAGCGGTGCGCCAGGCGCCGTCGCTGGGCGCCGCGTGGTTCTGCCAGGCCAACGCGAACTGGTCGCGCGGCGCATTCGCGGCCGCGGTGAGCGACTACGGCCGCGCGCTCGCGCTCGGTCACAGCGCCGCCGACACCTTCTACCGCCGCGGTCAGGCACGCTTCTTCGAGGGCAAATTGGAGCAGGCGGCCGACGATTTCGCGAAGGCGGCGGCCGATCGGCCTGACCCGAGCGACAAGGCCCGCGCGCAGCTGTGGCAGGCCCAGGCGCTGCAACGGCTGGGCCTGCCGCTGCCGGCCGAAGTGCAGGCGGTCGCGACCGCCGAGCCCGGCGGCGCCTGGCCGCGCCCGGTGCTGGCGCTGTTCGCCGGCCGGCTGACGCCCGAACAGCTGCTCGAGCTGATCGGGCGCAAGACCGGTGACGAGCGCGAACTCGCGCTCGCCGAAGGCTGGTTCCATATCGGCGAGTACCGGCTGAGCGCGAAGCCGCCCGAGGCGGCGCGCGAGGCGTTCGAGAACGCGCGCGCGCAGGGCATCACGAGCAGTATCGAGCACGCCGCGGCGGGCTTCGAGTTGCAGCGGCGGCCGGCCGCGAAACCTTAGCAGGCAGCGCTTCAGGCGGCGTTGCGACTCGCTCGCAGAACATCGGCGGCTCGGTCGATCGCGGCGACCCGATCGGCGGTCTCTCGACCGGCCGCTCCGGCACCGGCTACAAGCTCGACCGCAGCGCGCAGGAGGTGCTCGACTCGCCGGCGAGCACGCGCACCCGCGCGCCGGCCAGGCTCACGACCTGGCCCGCGCGGATCTTGCAGGTCTTGCGCGACTCGTCGCGGCCGTCGACCTGCACGCGCCCGTCGGCCACCATCATCTTCGCGATGCCGCCGCTGGGCGCCAGGCCGGTGGCTTTCAGCAACGCATCGAGCGTGATGTGCTCGCCGCGCAGTTCGAAGTCGATCAGTTGCATGCCGCGTCGAGGCCGAACTCGGTCGCGAGCAGCGCGTACGAATGGCGCCGCACCTGCGGTTCGTGGGCCCAGGTGTTGACGACGATCTCGTCGAGCTGCAGTTCGCTCGCGAGCGCGCGCAACCTGGCGCCGACCTGCGCCGCGTCGCCGACGAAGGCCTTGCGGCGCATCGCCTCGACGGTCAGCCATTCGGCGCTCGTGAAGCCGCGCGCGGCGATCGCGTCGGGCGCCTGCAGCGGGCCGAGGATGCCGCGCTCGCGGTCCAGGCGCCAGCGTTCGCGGCCGAGCGCGTGGTGCGTCGCCTCCTCTGCCGTGTCCGCCACCAGCGCCCAGACGCAGACCGTGGCCTGCGGCTCGGGGTGACGTTCGCTGGGCCGGTACAGGCGCCGGTACAGCGCCAGCGCCTCGTCGGCACCGTGGCCGTCGACGAAGAAATACGCATAGGCATAGGGCAGGCCGAAATGCGCCGCGAGCTGCGCGCCGTAGTTCGAGCTGCCGAGAATCCAGACCTCGGGCGCGTGCTCGCCCAGCGGGTGCGCGGCGATGCCCAGGTGCGAGGGCAGCGCGGTCCAGGCCTGCAGGTCGCGCACCTGCTCGGGGAACGCGTCGGCGGCCGCATGCGCGTTCGGGTTCAGCGCGCGCGCGGTGCGCATGTCGCCGCCGGGCGCGCGGCCGACGCCGAGGTCGATGCGCCCCGGCGCGAGCGCCTCCAGCACGCGGAACTGCTCGGCCACCTTCAGTGCGCTGTAGTGCGGCAGCATCACGCCGGCGCTGCCGATGCGGATGCGCGTGGTGCGCGCCGCGATCGCGGCCATCAGCATCTCGGGGGCGCTGCCGACGATGGTCGGCAAGCCGTGGTGCTCGCTGACCCAGAAGCGCGCGTAGCCCAGGCGCTCGCAATGCTGCGCCAGGTCGAGCGTGTCGCGGATCGCGGCGCCTTCGGTGCTGCCGGCGACGGAAACGGATTGGTCGAGCACGGAGAGTCTCATGGTCTCGGTCTGGCCCGGGGATCGGCGATGCAAGTCATGACACATGGTAACGGTGGTGGGCATGCCCGGTTGGTCGAGGCGCCGGCGGCCGCGCGGCGCTGATCAGATGCGTCAACTCGTGTCTGATTGCAAGATCGCTTGATATGTGCAGATTGCACATTTAGAGTTCGCTCGTGGCCTGAAAACCGGTCATCGCCCCTCATCCGTTGCAAGGAGACTGACATGCCGACCCTCTTGAACCCCCGCCACCCGGCGCAGGGACTGCTGAAATTGCTCTGCGCGGTGCTCGTGCTGACCGGCTGCGGCGGCGGCGGCGGAACTGGCAGCAGCAGCGGCGGCACGACCGCCACTGCCTTCGCCGCCGGGCCGATCACCGGCTTCGGTTCCATCATCGTGCGCGGCGTGCGCTTCGACGACTCGTCGGCCCGGGTGACCGACGACGATGGCAGCGCGCGCAACAGCGCCGACCTGAAGCTGGGCATGATGGCCGAGATCGAAAGCGCCGGCATCACCAGCGACAGCAGCGGTTCGCACGCCAAGGCCAGCGAGATCCGCTTCGGAAGCGAGATCGTCGGCCCGGTGTTCTCGGTCGCGGGCGACGGCAGCTCGCTGGTCGTACTCGGCGAAACGGTGCAGGTCACCCCGACCACGCTGTTCGACGAGCACCTGGTCGGCGGCCTGGCAGCGCTGGTTCCGGGCACCAGCGTGGTCGAGGTCCACGGCCTGCTCGACGTGGCCAGCGGCCTCTACACCGCCACGCGCATCGAACTCAGGACCGCCCCGAGCTTCTACAAGCTGCGCGGCGCGGTCAGCGGCATCGACAAGACAGCGCACACCTTCAAGATCGGAACCGGCACCGAGACGATCTCGTACGCCGCGATCGCCGCCACCGTGCCGAGCACGCTCGACAACGACCTACTCGTGCGCGTCAAGCTGCAGACCACGGAAGTCGCTGGCCAGTGGATTGCGACGCTCGTGACTCCAGCGGTGCACAAGGTCGACGACCACGATGAAGCCGAAATCGAGGGCACGATCACCGCCAGCAGCTTCGCGACTGACAAGATGTTCAGCGTCAACGGCATTGCGGTGAATGCGGTCAACGCCGCCTTCCCCAACGGCACCGACGGCATCGTGCTCGGCGCGCGCGTCGAGGTGCACGGCAGCATCGTCGGCGGCGTGGTCGTCGCGACGCGCGTCGATGTCGAGACCGAGCAGCAGCGCGAGGCCGAAGGCTTCGAGCTGCACGGTGCAATCTCGTCCCTGGACAGCGCCGCACAAACCTTCGTGCTGCGCGGCATGACGGTCAACTTCGGCGGCAGGAATGTGGAGTTCAAGAACGGCAGCGCCGCCGACCTCGCCAACGGCCGGCAGGTCGAGGTCAAGGGTGCCCGGTCCGCCGACGGTACGACGCTAACGGCGACCCGCATCAGCTTCGAGAACTGAAGCCACGGCCTTGCCAAGGGCCGACCCAAGGGGTCGGCCCTTGTAAGCGTGAGCGCGCCGCCCGAACGTAGACTGCGCCCGTGACCGACCCCAAGCCCAAGCGCGCACGCCCTTCGAAGACGCTCGCGCCCACCGCGGCGGCAGCGCTCGACTCCGACGCATTGACGCAGGCGATGCGCCAGTTGCTGGAGCCGCTGGCGGCGCTGTCGATCGCACGCGGCGTGCCGTTCGCCACACTGGATGAGATGCTGAAGAGCGCCTTCGTCGACGCGGCTCGCGCCGCGCACCCGGATCTGCCGGGCCATCGCGCGGTGAGCCGCATCAGCACCACGACCGGCATCAACCGGCGCGAGGTGTCGCGGATCACCCGGGCGCGCAGCGAAACCGTGCCGACGCGCCGCTCGCCCGCCGCCCGGCTGTTCACGACCTGGCTCACCGACCCGGCGCTGAAGACGCGCCGCGGCGACGTGGTGGCGCTGCCGCGCCAGGGGCCCGCACCGAGCTTCGAGGCGCTGGCGCAATCGATCACGCGCGACGTGCATCCGCGCAGCCTGCTCGACGAACTGTGCCGGCTCGGCATGGCGCGCGTTGAGAACGACAAGGTGTACCTGCTGCACGACAGCTTCGTGCCCCAGGGCGACGTCGAACGCATGCTGCGGCTTCTCGGGCACAACGTTGGCGATCACCTGCGGGCCGCGGTGACGAACGTGCTGTCGGACATCACACCGCATCTCGAACAGGCGATCTTCACCGATGAACTCTCGCACGCGTCGATGGATGACTTTCGCGAACTGATGCGTACACAGTGGAAGGCGCTGCTGGCGGCCACGGTGCCGGCCTTGCAACGCATGATCGACGTCGACCGAGCGGCAGGCCGCTCACCGGACCACCGTGTGCGCGTCGGCCTCTACACCTACCACGAAACCGTGGCCGCAATGCGCGAAAGCGCAGCGCCGGCCGCCACCAAGGCCGCGACGAAGCGGAAGCCCACATGACAACTCACAGCTCCGACCGCCGCCGCGGCAGCCGCTCGCCGCTCAACTGGGCACGCGCGCTGTGGCTCGTCCTGGCACTGACGGGATGTGGTGGTGGCGTCGAGAGCGGTGGCACCGGCCGGGCGTCGTTCTCGAGCGGGCCGATCACCGGTTTCGGCTCGGTCGTTGTCAATGGCGTGCGCTTCGACGACAGCAGCGCCACCGTCACCGACGCCGACGGCGTCGTGCGCAGCCCGAACGATCTGCGCCTGGGCATGACGACCGACGTCCATGGGTCTGCGATCACCACCGATGCCGGCGGCGCGAAGGTCGGAACCGCGAACAGCATCCTCTTCGGCAGCGCCATCCTCGGCCCGATCGACAGCATCGACGTGGCCGGCGGCCGGCTCGTCGCGCTCGGGCAGAACGTGGACATCAACTCGACCACGGTGTTCGACGACGCGAGCGTGAGCGGCGGGCTGCCCGCACTCGCGAGCGGCGACCTGATCGAGGTCTATGCCTTGATCGATGCCGCAAACGGCCACTACACGGCCACCCGCATCGAACGCAAGAACGGCGTGACGACCTATCGGCTGCGCGGCATCGTGAGTGCGCTCGATGCGGCGGCCAAGGCGTTCGGCATCGGCAGCGAGCGCATCTCGTATGCGGGAGTTCCCGGCGCTGTGCCGGCGGCGCTCGCCAACGGCAATTACGTGCGCGTGCACTTGCAGATCGCGCAGGTCGGCGGCGTGTGGCAGGCCACCACGCTGAACGGCGCCGTGAGCGAACCCGGCGACGCCGACGAGGTGCGACTCCAAGGGCTGGTCAGCGCCTTCACCAGCGCGGCCCGGTTCAGCGTCAATGGCGTCATCGTCGACGCCAGCGGCGCTGCTCCGCCCGCCGGGCTGGCGCTCGGGGTTCGCGTCGAGGTGGAGGGCGCTGCCCAGGGCAGCGTGCTCGTGGCCAGCCAGGTGAAGATCGAGACCGCAAGCGACGTCGCCGACCAGGAGTTCGAACTGCACGGCCTCGTCACCTCGGTCGACGCGGCGCAGCTGCGCTTCGTGCTGCGCGGCGTGACCGTCAGCTATTCGAGCGAGATGACCGAGTTCCGCGACGGCACCGCGGCGGGTTTGGTGCCGGGCGCGAGCGTCGAAGCGAAGGGCACGCTGACGCCGGATGGAACCCGGCTGCAAGCCGCACGCATCACGTTCAAGTGAGCCGTCGAAACAGCGCGAGCCGTCGCCCGCGTCAGGCGCGGTGGATGGGATCGATCCAGCGCACCTGCTCCGGCTTCTCGACCGGCGCGATGTCGAGGTTCACCGCGACGGCTTCGCCGTCGCTGCGCACCAGCACGCATTCGAGCACCTCGGTCGCGCTGGCGTTGATCTCCTGGTGCGGCACGAACGGCGGCACGTAGATGAAGTCGCCGGGGCCGGCCTCGGCGGTGAACTCGAGTGCGTCGCCCCAGCGCATGCGGGCGCGACCCTTGACGACGTAGATCACGCTCTCGAGCGGGCCGTGGTGATGGGCGCCGGTCTTCGCGTCGGGGTGGATGTGCACGGTGCCGGCCCACAGCTTGTTCGCGCCGACGCGCGCGAAGCTGATCGCCGCCTTGCGGTCCATGCCCGGCGTCTGCGCGGTGTTCGGGTCGAGCGTATCGGCGCCGATCACGCCCACGCCATCGTGCTTCCAGTGCTGCGACATGCACGCTCCTGCGGTGGTTTGTGCAGATTCTGAACCACAGCCCGCACCCGTGCGGACGCAGGGAGATCGGGCCGCCGCACGGGCGCTGCGCTTTTCGTGTACATTCGCTCCACAGTTATACGCAAGACAGTGGTTGTTCGAGATTCTTCCCCCGGCCTGTCGCGGTCCTCGCGGCGGGCGTCGTTAGAAATCCCCCCGATTCGCTCTTGAGTGTCGCTGCATGCGCTGCATGTGCCGCGCATTATTTGAAAATAGATAGGATAGTTTTCCATGACGACCCAAACCGGTACCGTGAAGTGGTTCAACGAGAGCAAGGGCTTCGGCTTCATCGCTCAAGACACGGGCGGCGCCGATCTGTTCGCCCACTTCCGTGACATCCAGGGCAATGGCTTCAAGACGCTGCTGGAAAACCAGCGCGTCGAGTTCG
>JANXZN010000099.1 GCA_025355545.1 Rhizobacter sp. | reverse complement strand
TCGTCGAGCACCTCGCGCTCTTCGTCCGACAGCACAATCTCAGGGGCAACTCGCACTCTCGTTCTCCACACCAGTCCGTAGTAGATCATTGGTGTGGCGGGGTTGGGTTAAGTTCCATCGAGATTGCATCATTACACTAGGTGCCGGCGAACGTGCAGACCGCCGTCGCTGCCGACCTCGAGCGCCGCCATCCGCTCGACTTGGCCAGCCACCTGAACCGCATGCTGCGCGGCGTCAGCATCAACGAGATGCAGACCCGTCCTGGCGCCGGGCGCAGCGCGCGCCGCCTGGGTCGGCGTGCGCTACGCGCTCGGCGATTGAGGTCGCGGCGCCGCTCGCGGTCTCAATCCGGCGCGCCGCGCTCGACCCGCAGAACCCGCATGCCGAGCGTCCTGCCGCCGCTGCGATCGAGGACCTGGATCGTCGACTGGCGCGGCCGGAATCCCGCGGGCAGCGGCGCGCTGCCGCGCAGCACCACCTGGCGTCCCATCGTGAACGCAATCGGCGTCAGGGTGACGCTGGGGTCGGGGCCGCGCGCCGCCTCGCCGGCGACCACCAGTTGCATCTGGCCCGTGAACGGCTTGCCGGCGGCGTGCTCGCGCGTCAGCACGACCTCGTAGGCGAGCCGGCCGTCGCGCGTCGTCGTGAAGCGCGCGGCCCGCACCTGAACCGCAGCGCCGCGCGGGTCGGCAGGCAGCGCGTCGACCGCTGCGGCCAAATCCTGCTGAAGTCCCGCGGTCGCGGTGCGGCTCGCGGCGAGTTCGCCGGCCAGCCGTTGACGTTCGGCAAGCGCCGCCGTGAGCCGCTGACCGGTCTGGTCGAGCTCGCGCTGCAGCGACGCGCGCTCGGTGCTGGCGCGCTCGAATGCGCCGCGCAACTGCGCGCCGACATCGGCCGAGAGCCGCGGCGGCAGGTAGCGTTCCTGAACGACGACGACCGCGGCCGCGCCGACGGCGATGCCGGCCAGCAGCAGCACCAGCCAGCGCGGCGGGCCGGCGCGCCGGCGGCGACCGTGGGGCTCGAACAAGACGGGTCGGGAGCGTCCGAACATGCGCAGGGCGTGGTTCCGTGAAACGAGGGCCGAGGGTACATCGCTGCGATACACAAACTGAAACGTCAAGTTTCGAGACACCGGCCGGTGCGCTCTGCGGGCAAGCGACGAACGCCCGGCGTTGCCGGGAGCGCCTAAACTCGCGCGCTCATGCGCATCGAAACCATCCGGCAACGCCTTCGCGAACACGGCGCCAAAGCCGGCCACGAGCAGCGCGTGCTGCGGCTGTGGGCGTGTGCGCTGTCGCAGCACAGCGGCAAGCGCAAGCCCGAAGATTTTTTGCCGCAAGCCGTGCGCGCGATGCTGCCGGCGCTGGTCGACGAGCTGGCCGGCCTGGCCCGGCTGCGCTCCGAGCACCCGGCCGCCGACGGGTCGTCGCGCTTGCTGGTCGAGCTTGCCGACGGCCAGGCGGTCGAGAGCGTGCTGCTGCCGCGCGGCGGCCTGTGCGTGTCGACGCAGCTCGGCTGCGCGGTCGGCTGCGTGTTCTGCATGACCGGGCGCGACGGCCTGTTGCGCCAGCTGGGCAGCGCCGAGATCGTCGCGCAGGTCGTGCTCGCGCGCCGGCAGCGTGCGGTGCGCAAGGTCGTGTTCATGGGCATGGGCGAGCCGGCCCACAACCTGGACAACGTGATCGAGGCGATCGAGCTGCTCGGCACGGGCGGCGGCATCGGCCACAAGAATCTGGTGTTCTCGACGGTGGGCGACCTGCGCGTGTTCGAGCAGCTGCCGCGCGCCACCGTGAAGCCGGCGCTGGCGCTGTCGCTGCACTCGACCAAGGCCGAATTGCGCGCGCGCCTGATGCCGCGCGCGCCGCGCATCGCGCCGGCCGAGCTGGTCGCGCACGGCGAACGCTATGCGCGTGCCACCGGTTACCCGATCCAGTACCAGTGGACGCTGCTGGCCGGCATCAACGACGGCGACGACGAGCTCGACGGCATCGTCAAACTGCTGCGCGGCAAGTACGCACTGCTGAACATGATCCCGTACAACACCGTCGAGGGGCTGGCCTTCGAGCGCCCGTCGCACCAGCGTTCCGAGGCGATCGCGCGCACGCTGCTGCGGCGCGGCGTGCTGACCAAGCTGCGCCAGTCGGCCGGGCAGGACGTGGAGGGCGGTTGCGGGCAGCTGCGCGCGCGCGCGCGTGCCGCCCCGGTGCGGGTCGTGACGCTGCAGCGCGGCGCCGCGGCGGCGCCGGCCTGACGGGGCCACGCATGAACGACGCACCGTTCACGCCGGGCAAGGAGCACATCGCGGCGCTCGAGCCGTTCGAGCGCCTGCCGCTGGGCCGGATCGACCTGGTCGCGACCGGCGCACAGGCCGAACGTGCGATCGCGGAACTGGCCGGCGCGGCGGTGCTCGGCTTCGACACCGAATCGAAGCCGACCTTCGCGAAGGGCGAGGTCTCGGACGGCCCGCACATCGTGCAGCTCGCCACGCTCGACAAGGCCTGGGTGTTCCAGCTGCACGATGCCGCCTGCCGCGCGGCGCTGGCCGAACTGCTCGCCTCGCACCCGGCCAGGAAGGTCGGCTTCGGCCTGGGCGACGACCTGCGGCGCATCCGCAGCAAGCTCGGCGTCGAGGCCTTCGGCGCGGTCGACCTGAACCACCTGTTCCGCGCCCGTGGCTACCGCAAGGACATCGGTGTCAAGACCGCGGTGGCGATCCTGTTCGAGCGGCGCTTCCTCAAGTCGGGCAAGGCCAGCACATCGAACTGGGCCGCCCGGCAACTCAGCGAGAGCCAGCTGCTCTACGCCGCCAACGACGCCTGGGCGGCGGCGCGGGTGTTCGCAGCGATGGGGCCGGTGTCTCCTGTACTCTCGGCGCCTTGAACGCCCAGGAGACTGCGATGAAAGACTTTCCCGCCCGCGAGAAGCTCGACCTGACCGAGAAGGTCGCGCGCTATCTGGTGCTGGCCGGCACGCTCGACAAGAATTCCGCGCCCGACGACTACGACATGGCGAACGAGCTGAGCCTGGAGCTCGCGATGGTGCTGCCCAGCGCGATCTATCGCGCGATGGTCGAGGCCGCGGCGCACCCCGACGGCAAGGTCAACCCGGCGGTGGTCGCGGTGATGATGCGCAAGGAGCTGCTGGCGGACGGCGAGGCCGAGCTGCACCCAGAGCAGGTGGTGTTCCACACGCCCGGGGTGTCGACCAAGCCGCGCAACAAGGCGCACTGACGACCGACGCGAACGGAGGACTGACGATGTGCCGAAGCATCAAGACCCTGCACAACTTCGAGCCGCCGGTGACGCCGGACGAGATCCGCGCCGCGGCGCTGCAGTTCGTGCGCAAGCTGAGCGGTTTTCACAAGCCGTCGAAGGCGAACGAGGCCGTGTTCGAGCGCGCGATCGACGCGATCGCGCAAGCCTCGGGCACGCTGCTGGCAGCGCTCGAAACCCACGCGCCGCCACGCGATCGGGCCGAGGTCGCGGCGCGCGGGGCCCACGCGGCGCAGCGGCGATACCCGGATCCGCGCTGCTAGCCCGGATATTTCACGCTCCCCCGTAGAAACGAGGACGGCATTGCCCTTTGGATGCCCGTTTATCGAGGTGTCGAATCTTGATGAACGAGCGGGCAATGCCGAAACCAAACTGTAGCGAAGAAATTGACGTTG
>JANXZN010000088.1 GCA_025355545.1 Rhizobacter sp. | reverse complement strand
CCCCACGCCATGATCCGGCTGCAGCTGTCGCTTCAGCTCGACTACGAGGTGTTCGCGCCCGGCTGCGATTTCGTTTTCAACATCCATGCCGCGGCCACCGCGCGCCAGCGCGTGCTCGACGAGGCGCTGACGCTGAGCCAGCACCTGCCGTCGCGCGTCGAGACCGAGCCCGCCACCGGCAACCGCTACCTGCGCCTGACCGCGCAGCCCGGGCCGCTGCAGGTGCGGTATCGCGCCAGCGTCGAGATCGACCACCACATCCAGTTGCCAGCGACGATCGGCGAGGTGCCGGTCGCGCGCCTGCCGGCCGCAGTGCTGGGCTACATCTACCCGAGCCGCTACTGCCAGTCCGACCGGCTGCACAAGTTCGCGATGCGCGAGTTCGGCTCGCGCTGGCAGGGCTACAGCCGCGTCCAGGGCATTCGCGACTGGGTGCTCGAGCGCACCACCTTCTCGTCGAACACGAGCAACTCGCAGACCTCGGCGCTCGACACCTTGCTGGAGCAGGTCGGCGTGTGCCGCGACTTCGCGCATTTGATGATCGCGCTGTGCCGCGCCGTCAACATCCCGGCGCGCTTCGCGACCGGTGTCGACTACGGCGCCGACCCCGCGCTCGGGCCGACCGACTTCCACGCCTACGTCGAGGCCTACCTCGGCGACCGCTGGTACATGTTCGACCCGTCGGGCACCGCGATCCCGATGGGCTTCGTGCGCTTGGGCACCGGGCGCGACGCCGCCGACGTGGCCTTCGCGACGATCTTCGGCGCGGTCCAGACCGCCGCGCCGATAATCGGGATCGAGGCGGTCGCCGGCGCCGACGGGCGTGTGGTCGTGCCCTACCACCGGGTCGAGGCGCTGTCGACGGACGGGTAATGCGGCCCGGCGTCAGTCGCGGTCCGGCGCTCCGAGCGGGAACAGGCCGCGGTACGGTTTCGCTTCATCCACGGCCCGGGCGAACGACGGGCGAGCGAGCAATCGGCGCCGGTAGGCGGCCACGTTGGGATGAGCCTGGCCGATCGGATGCGTCCAGTCGGCGTAGAACAGGAACGGCGCGGCGCCGCAATCGGCCAGGCTGAAGTCGTCGCCGGCCGCCCATTCGCGGCGTGCCATCACCGAATCGAGCCAGCCGTACGCGGTATCGAGCATCTCGCGCGCCTGCCGCACGCCGTGGGCGTCACGCGCCGCTTCCGGCCGAAACGTGTCGGACACGATCTTCTGCTGCGGCGTGGCCACATAGTTGTCGAAGAAGCGGTCCATCATCCGCACCTCGAGCGCGGCCTGTGTGTCGTCGGGGATCAGGCGCACCGGCCCCGGCATGCGCAGGCCGAGGTACTCGACGATGCAGCTCGCCTCGACGACGCTGCGCTCGCCGTCCACCAGCACCGGGAAGCGCTTCATCGGCCACAGCGTTGCCAGTCGTCGCGACGCAGGGCTGTCCGGCCCCTCGAGAAGCTGCGGCTCGAACGGGATCGCGTTTTCGTACAGCGCGACCAGTGCCTTCTGGCAGTAGGACGAGAACGGATGAAAGTACAGCTGCAATGCCATGGCGTGAGGCTCCTTCGAAAGCGACCGGGATCGCGGGCCCGGGTTCAGGCGTCGACGATGATCTCGAAGCCGCCGTAGATCAGGCGCTTGCCATCGAAGGGCATCGGGTTGACATCGGGCTGCACGCGCGGATCGGCCATGACCTTCTTCATGCCGGCATCGCGCGCCGCGCGCGAAGGCCAGACGATCCACGAGAAGACCACGGTCTCGTCCGCCTCGCGCTTGACCGCCATCGGGAAGGACGTGAGCCTGCCTTCGGGCACGTCGTCGCCCCAGCACTCCACCACCCTGAGCGCACCGTGTTCCCTGAAGACCGCCGCGGCGGCCTCGGCGTGCTGGCGATAGGCCTCGCGCCTGGCGCTGGGCACGGCGGCCACGAATCCATCGACGTAGTCCATGAACGTTCTCCTCGAGTCGGGTAGATCGGGCGCGGCGCCGACGGCGCCACGCGCGCTGGCAGCGGTCAGAGCGGTATCGGCTCGGCGTTGACGATCCAGGGCGTGCCGAACCTGTCGACCAGCATGCCCCAGCGCTTGGCCCAGAAGGCCGGCTGCATCGGCATCGTCACCTGGCCGCCCTCGGCCAGCGCCGCGAAGATCTTCTCGCCTTCGGGGATGCTCGGGTAGTCGACCGTGATCGACACGCCCTTGATCCCGTCGTAGGGCACCTGTTCCGGGGCGTCGCCCGCGAACAGCGTGCCGCCGCCGGGCAGCGCGAGCCGCGCATGCAGGATGCGGTGGGCGGATGCCTTCGGGATCTGCGCGGCCATCGGCGAGTCGGCACCGCTCATCAGGATTTCGAGCTTGCCGCCGAGGGCGCGCTCGTAGAAGCGCATGGCTTCGGCGCAGTTACCGTTGAATGCGAGGTAGGCGATGGCTTGCGTCATTTGGGTTCATCCGGTTGCGACGGGTCGCAGGATCGATTCGGGCGGGCCTGCATGGAGACGACGAACGAGCGCGGCCGGAATCGACAGGTGCGCTGCGCGCCGGCGAAATTCTTTCAGTGCGCCTGGTCCCAGTTCGCCCCGACGCCGACTTCGGCCAGCAGCGGCACCTTCAGGTCCGCGACCGAGGCCATGATGCGCGGCACCTGCACGCGCGCCCAGTCGAGCTCGGCGGCCGGCACGTCGAACACGAGCTCGTCGTGCACCTGCATGATCATCCGGGTCGCGCGCCGCTCGCGGTCGAGCACGCCCTGCACCGCGATCATTGCGAGCTTGATCAGGTCGGCCGCCGTGCCCTGCATCGGCGCGTTGATCGCCTGGCGCTCGGCGGCGCTCTTGCGCGGGCCATTGCCGCCGTTGATCTCGGGCAGGTAGATGCGCCGGCCGAACAGCGTCTCGACATAGCCCTTCGCGCGCGCCGAGGCCTTGGTCTCGTCCATGTAGCGGCGCACGCCGGCGAAGCGCTGGAAGTAGCGCTCGATGTAGGCGGTGGCCGCGCTGCGCTCGATGCCCAGGCTCTGCGCCAGCCCGAACGCACCCATGCCGTAGATCAGCCCGAAGTTGATGGTTTTCGCATAGCGGCGCTGCTCGCTGCTGACCTCTGCCAGCGCCGCGCCGAAGACCTCGCTGGCGGTCGCGCGGTGCACGTCCAGGCCTTCGGCGAATGCCTTCAGCAGGCCCGGGTCGCCCGACATGTGCGCCATGATGCGCAGTTCGATCTGCGAGTAGTCGGCCGACAGGATCGAGTGGCCGGGCGGCGGGATGAAGGCCTCGCGCACTCGCCGGCCCTCCGGCGTTCGGATCGGGATGTTCTGCAGGTTCGGGTCGTTGCTCGACAAGCGCCCCGTCACCGCCACCGCCTGCGCGTAGTTGGTGTGCACGCGGCCGGTCGCCAGGTTCACCATCAGCGGCAGCTTGTCGGTATAGGTGCCCTTCAGCTTGGCCAGGCCGCGGTGCTCGAGCAGCTTGGCCGGCAGCGGGTAGTCGGCAGCGAGTTCGGCCAGCACCTCTTCGTCGGTGCTGGGCGCGCCGCTCGCGGTCTTCTTCTTCGCCGGCAGGCCCAGCTTCGTGAACAGGATCTCGCCGATCTGCTTCGGGCTGCCCATGTTGAAGGGTTGCCCGGCGAGCGCATACGCCTCCTGCTCGAGCGCGACCATGCGCTCGGCGAGCTGCTGGCTTTGCGCGGCCAGCTTCGCGGCGTCGATCAGCACGCCGGTGCGTTCGATGCGGCCGAGGATCGCGCTGGTCGGCATCTCGATGCGCCGGTACACATCGAGCAGGCCGGGTTGCGCCTCGATCTGCGGCCAGAGCTGGTGGTGCACGTGCAGCGTCATCTCGCTGTCTTCGCACGAATATTCGGCGGCCATCTCGATCGCGACCTGTGCGAACGAGATCTGGTGCACGCCCTTGCCGCACAGGTCTTCGTAGCTCAGGCCCTTGCGGCCGAGGTGGCGCTCGGCCAGGCTTTCGAGGCTGTGCGGCTTGTGCGCCTCGAGCACGTAGCTCTGCAGCATCGTGTCGTGCACGTAGCCCTGGATCGCGATGCCGGCATTCGCGAACACATGGGTGTCGTACTTGATGTTCTGGCCGAGCTTGGGCGCGGCCGGGTTCTCGAGCCAGGGCCGCAGCGCGGCCAGCACCGCGTCGACCGGCAGCTGGTCGGGCGCGCCGGCGTAGCTGTGGCGCAGCGGGATGTAGGCGGCCTCGCCGATGGCCACCGACAGCGAGATGCCGACGATCTGCGCGCGCATGCCGTCGAGCGAATCGGTCTCGGTGTCGATGGCGGTCAGCGGCGCGGCCTCGATCTTCGCGATCCAGGCCTGCAGCGCCGATTCGGTCAGCACCGTCTCGTAGCGCTTCTCGACGGCGGGCGTGGCCGCGGCCGGCGCAGCCGCCAGCGCCGCACCCACGCCGGCGCCGCCTGCCGGCGGCTCGAGCTCGCGCTTCATGCTCTTGAAGCCGTAGCGATCGTAGAACGCCGCGAGCGCCGGCGCGTCGATGGTCGCGAACGCGAGCGAATCGAACGCCGGCCAGCCCGACACATGGCCGGCGAGGTCGCAATCCGTCGCCACGGTGACGAGGCGGCGGCCCTGCGGCAGCCAGTCGAGTGCCTGGCGCAGGTTCTCGCCGGCGGCGCCCTTCATCGTCGGCGCGGCGGCCATCACGCCCTCCAGCGAGCCGTATTCCGCGATCCATTTGGCCGCGGTCTTCGGGCCGACCTTGTCGACGCCGGGCACGTTGTCGACCGTGTCGCCGACCAGTGCGAAGTAATCCACGATATGCCGTGGGGCAACGCCGAACTTGGCGCGCACGCCGGCCGGGTCGAGCCGCTCGTTGCTCATCGTGTTGACCAGCGTGACGCGTTCGTCGACGAGCTGCGCCAGGTCCTTGTCGCCGGTCGAGACGATGACCTGGTAGCCGGCCGCGGAGGCGCGTTTGCACAAGGTGCCGATCGCGTCGTCGGCCTCGATCCCGGGCACCGACAGCACCGGCCAGCCGAGCAGCCTGACGGCCGCGTGGATCGGCTCGATCTGCAACGCCAGGTCGTCGGGCATCGCGGCGCGGTTCGCCTTGTACTCGGCGTACCAGTCGTCGCGGAAGGTCTTGCCCTTGGCATCGAACACGCAGGCGCCGAAAGCCGCCACCGGGTGCTGCTCGCGCAGCAGCTTCAGCATCGAGACGACGCCGCGCAGCGCGCCGGTCGGCACGTTGCCCGGGCCGCGCAGGTCGGGCAGCGCGTGGTACGCGCGGTACAGGTAGCTGGAGCCGTCCACCAGCAACAAGGTCTTGTCACTCATGGCGTCATTGTGAAGCAGGCCGGCGGCGCGCTTTTCCGCGCGCGCCCTAGAATGCCCGCATGAACCCGAAACCCGCGCTGGCCCTGCTCGCCGTGTGTGCGCCCTGCTGGTCGCAGACGGCGCCGGCGGCGCTGCCACCGGCCGCCGAAACAGCGACGCTGTCCGAGCGCGGCGAGCCGAACGTGAAGCACACGGTGATCGAGGACAACGGCTCCAGGATCGACGAGTTGCGCGTGCGCGGCCAGGTCCAGCGCGTCGTCGTGACGCCCAAGGTCGGCCCGAAGAAGAGCTACGAGATCATCGTCGGGCGCAGCGGGCGCGACCCCGTCGACGGCACTGGCGGCGCGAACAGCGCGGTCGGCAAGCGCGTCTGGAACGTGCTCGCCTTCTGAGATGACGGCCCCCAGGTGCCTGCGGCCCCGTCCGCCGAGGGGAACTCAGGCCGCACACGGCCACGCAGTGGGCCCCTTCGTGGCCCATGGCTGCCCGGCGCTGGCCTGAGCACCGGCTCGGCGCTCACGGTCCATGGCGGTGTACACCGAAGTCTCGTTCGACGACGCCGCCTCGCTCGTCGCCCGCCTTGGCCTGGGTGAACTGACCGCGCTGCAGGGCATTCGCAGCGGCATCGAAAACACCAACTACTTCGCCGACGCCACGCGCGGCCGCTACGTGCTGACGCTGTTCGAGCGGCTGAGTTTTGAGCAGCTGCCGTTCTACCTAGAACTGATGAAGCACCTGGCCGGGCGCGGCATCCCGGTGCCCGGGCCGAAGGCCGACGCGAGCGGCGCGATCCTGCACACGCTGCACGGCAAGCCGGCCGCGCTCGTCGACCGCCTGGGCGGCCGCCACCACCTCGCGCCCGACGCCGCGCACTGTGCCAGCCTGGGCTCGATGCTGGCGCGCATGCACCGCGCCGGCGCCGACTTCGCCATGCAGCAACCGAACCTGCGGGGGCTGGCCTGGTGGAGCGAAACCGTGCCGGTGGTGCGGCCGTTCCTGACGGCGGATCAGCGCACGCTGATCGACGCCGAACTCGCGTTCCAGCAGCAGCTCGCGGCGTCGGCCGCGTATGCGGCGCTGCCGCGCGGCGCGATCCACGCCGACCTGTTCCGCGACAACGTGATGTTCGACGCGACCGGGACCGGCGACCGGCTCACCGGCCTGTTCGACTTCTACTTCGCCGGTGTCGACACCTACCTGTTCGACATCGCGGTGTGCCTGAACGACTGGTGCATCGACCTCGAATCCGGCCGGCTCGAAGAGGCACGCGCGGCCGCGCTGGTCGCGGCCTACGCCGCCGAGCGCGCGCTGAGCGGCAGCGAGCGCCGCCTGCTGCCGGCCGTGATGCGCGGCGCGGCGCTGCGCTTCTGGCTCTCGCGCCTGTGGGACCTGCACCTGCCGCGCGACGCCAGCCTGCTCACCGCCCACGACCCGGCGCACTTCGAGCGCGTGCTGCGCGAGCGCGTCGCCGCGCCGTGGCACCCGGGCGCGCCCGATCCCGACTTCGAGACTGCATGAGACTTCAAACCGTTCCGGCCCGCCAGGGCGCGCTGTGGGTGCGCCAGGGCTTCAAGGCGTTCTTCAAGCGGCCACTTGCCTTCGCCGCGCTGTTCGCGACCTTCATGTTCACGGTGTTCGTGCTCGCACTGCTGCCCTATGTCGGCGCGCTGATCATGCTGGCGCTGCTGCCGCTGGTGACGCTCGGCTTCATGATCGCGACCCGCGTCGCGGTCGACGGCGGCTTCCCGAGCGCGCGCGTGTTCGTCGACCCGCTGCGCGACCCCGCGCCGCGCCGCAACGCGATGATCCAGCTCGGTCTGGTCTACGCGGTGGCGACCTTCGTCGTGATGTGGCTCAGCGACCTCGTCGACCGCGGCGCGTTCGAGGCGCTGATGGACACGATGCCGATGGCCCAGACCTCGCCCGACGCCGTCGCCACCAAGCTCGCCGCCCCCGGCCTCGGCCTCGGGCTGCTGCTGCGCTTCGGCCTGGCGGGGCTGCTGTCGGTGCCGTTCTGGCATGCGCCAGCGCTGGTGCACTGGGACGGCCACGGCTGCGCGAAGGCGCTGTTCTCGAGCACGCTGGCCTGCTGGCGCAACCGCGGCGCGTTCGCGGTCTACAGCCTGCTGTGGTTGGCCGTGATCATCGCGTTCGGCATGGTCGGCAGCCTGTTGTTCGGACTGCTCGGCGAGCCGCAGCTGTTCGCGTTCGCCGCGGTGCCGATGTCGCTGATGCTCGCGACGGTGTTCTACGTCTCGCTGTATTTCACGTTCGCCGATTGCTTCGTCGCCGGCGATGGCGACGCGATCGCCGCGCCCGTCGGCGATGCGGCCTGATGCGCCGCCGGCCCCCGCTCGCCACCCCACGGAGGAAGCCCTCATGAAGATTGCCATGGTCACCGGCGCCGGCAGCGGCATCGGCCGCGCCACTGCGCTCGCACTGCTCGCCGCCGGCTACAAGGTCGTGCTCGCGGGCCGGCGCGCCGACGCGCTGGATCAGACGAAGGCGCTGGCCGGCGCGCTCGCCGAGCACGCGCTGGCGGTGCCGACCGACGCGACCGACCCGGCCGCGGTGCAGGCCCTGTTCGAGACCACGCGCGCGCGCTTCGGGCGCCTGGACCTGCTGTTCAACAACGCCGGCACCGGCGCCCCGGCGATCCCGATGGACGAGCTCACGGTCGAGCAATGGAAGGCGGTCGTCGACGTCAACCTGACCGGCGTGTTCCTGTGCACCCAGCAGGCGTTCAGGCTGATGAAGAGCCAGAGCCCGCGCGGTGGCCGCATCATCAACAACGGCTCGATCTCGGCCCACGCGCCGCGCCCGTTCAGCGCGCCCTACACCGCGACCAAGCACGCGATCACCGGCCTGACCAAGGCGACCTCGCTCGACGGTCGCGCGCACGACATCGCCTGTGGCCAGATCGACATCGGCAACGCCGCCAGCGAGATGACGCAGCGCATGACGACCGGCGTGCCGCAGGCCAACGGATCGATGCTGGTCGAGCCGCGCATGGACGTGAAGCACGTCGCCGAGGCGGTGGTCCACATGGCGAGCCTGCCGCTGGAGGCGAATGTCCAGTTCATGACGGTGATGGCGACCAAGATGCCGTTCGTCGGCCGGGGCTGAATCGGGCGTGGTGCGACGCCTGGATTTGCGCCGGCGCTTGCGCTGAGGTTGGTCGGCCCGGTCGCTTGAGAGGCGCGATCCGGCGCACCGAACCGCACGCCTCGCGTCCCCTTTCACGCGAGGCCGGGAGAAGCGCAATGGCGATCAACGAGGAACGACTCAACGAGTTCATGGGCAACTTCGTGCGCGACCTGGGGGCCGTGGCGCACGCGGCGACGCTGGTGCTCGGCGATCAGTTCGGGCTGTACAAGGCGCTCGCCGGCGTGGCCGACGTCGGCTGCGGCTATCACGAGCCGTCGATCCAGCGCGCCCGCGCCGCCGCCGAGGCCGGCGTGTCCGACCGGGTCACCTTCGAGGTCGCCAGCGCACAGGACTTCCCGGGCAAAACCTGAACCCGGTCGACCGCATCTTCTGTTCCGCGTCGACCTGCATCTGCACGCCGGCGTCGCGCGCGCAGCACGGCGGACTGTGCCTTGGCGCGCAGGCCGGCGAACGGCGCCTGCGCGACGTGGTCGCCGAGGACGGCTTCTCGCACTTCCGGCGCGCCACCGAGACACAGTTCAACCTGGTGTTCGAAGCGCGCGCCTGAACCGCGCCGCCCCGGCGCGGCAGTGTCAGGTTGTAACGCAGGCCGCTTCGGCCGCAGAATCGCGGCCATGCCGAAGCCGCCCGCCCTGTCCAAGCGCCCACCCGTGCGGGTGCCGCGGTGACGGGCGCACGCGGCTCCGCGCCGCTCCCGGCAGGCGCATCGCTGCACGATTTCGAGCCCCTGCTGCCGGCCGAGCGCATCGTGTTGCGCGCCGCCGCCGCCAGCGACATCGCGAAGATCGGCTACCGCCGCCCGCGCGCGCCGACGCCCGACCAGAGCGTGCGCGCCGAACTGCTCGCGTTCCTGGCACGCGGCGGCGGCGCCGGCGCGCCGGTGGCGGCACGCCAGCTGCAGATCATGGGCGCGTGGGTGACCGGCCGCCTCGACTTGGCCGGCGCGAGCGTGCCGCTGAGCCTGTGGCTGTACCGCTGCGGCTTCGCGGCGGCACCGCTGTTCGACGGCGCGCACGTGCTGGGCAGCCTGAGCTTCGCCGACTGCACGCTGCCCGGCTTGCGCGCCGAGGGTTGCCGCATCGACGGCGACCTCGCGCTCAGCGCCGGCAGCGACATCGAGGGCGAAGTCCGGCTGACCCGCACGCGCGTCGGGCGCGAGCTGAACTGCGAGCGTCTGGGGCTGCGCGGCGCGCGCTGCCTGTTCGTCGCCGACGCCATGCAGATCGGCGGCGACCTGAACCTGTGCGGCGGCGTCGAGGCGATCGGCGAGATGCGCTTCATCGGCGCGCGCATCGGCGGCGACCTGCGCGCCAGCGCCGCGCGCCTGACCGCCGACATCGACCCCGCCGGCGCCCGCGGGGTGGCACTGAACCTCGACCGCGCGTGCGTCGACGGCAGCGTCGCGCTCGATGCCGGCTTCTCGGCGGGCGGCGCAGTCCGGCTGCAGCAGGTCGAGATCCGCGGCAACCTCGACTGCAGCGGCGCCGATTTCGACGCCGTCGGCGACGCGAGCTGGGGTGCCGGCGGGGCCGGCCTGGTGCTGACGCGCGCGCAGATCGGCGGCTGCCTGTCGCTGCAGCGCCTGCAGACGCCGCTGCAGGGCGCGTCGCTGATCGATGCGCAGGTCGGCAGCTTGATCGACGACGCATCGACCTGGGGCCTGCACCTCGAGCTCGACGGGTTCCGCTACAAGCGCTTCGGCCGCGGCGCACCGACCGACGCAGCGACACGCCTGGACTGGCTGCTGCGGCAGCGCGCCGCTCACCTGGCCACCGACTTTCGCCCCGAGCCCTGGCGTCAGCTCGTCGGCGTGCTGCGGCACATGGGCCACGACGCGAGCGCACGCGCGGTCGCACTCGGGCACGAGCGTCAGCTGCGCAAGATCGGCGCGATCGGCCGCGGCGCGCCGCGCGGCCTGCGCTGGCTGGTGCGGCTCGGCCACGCCGCGTTCGGCCTGGTCGCCGGCTACGGCCAGCGGCCGCTGCGGCTGCTCGCCAGCGCGCTGGCCGTCTGGCTGCTGTGCGGGGCGGCGTACTGGGGCGCGGCCGGCGGGTTCGCGCCGAGTGCCGCGCTGCTGGTCGCCGCGCCGCGGCTGGCCGCGTGCCGGCCCGACTGCCCCGGGCTGCCGGCGACGCTGCCGGCGTTCCAGCCGCTCGTCTATTCGCTCGACCTGCTGCTGCCACTCGTCGACCTGCAGCAGCAGCGCCACTGGGCGCCCGCGCGCGGCGCGGTCGCGCCGGCGCTCGAGGCCGCGATCGGCACGCCGCCGCTGCGGCTGCTGGGCTGGGTCGAGGCGGCCTGCGGCTGGGCGCTCGCGCTCGCCGCGCTGGTCTGTCTGGCGCGCTGGGCCGCGCACGATCGCCGCGGCTGAAGCCGCTCGCGCCGGCGTCCACGCCGTGGAGCCGCGGCGCCGGCACGCGGTGGTACAACGCAGCCTTCGGTCCGGAACTTGCTGGACGCCGACCATGCGGCAACGACGGGGCAAAGGAATTCACTGATGGCGCACATCCATTTCATCGGCGGCGAAAAGGGCGGCGTCGGCAAGTCGCTGACGGCACGCGTGCTGGCGCAATACATGATCGACAAGAACATCCCGTTCCTCGGCTTCGACACCGACCGCTCGCACGGCGCGCTGATGCGCTTCTATGCCGGCTACGCCTCGCCGGTCGTGATGGACCACTACGAGGCGCTCGACGTGATCGTCGAGGCCGCGTCCGAGCAGCCCGAGCGCCGCATCCTCGTCGACCTCGCGGCGCAGACGCACGAGCCGCTGGTCCGGTGGATGGACGATGTCGGCATGATCGACATGGCCGAAGAGATGGGCATGGCGATCCACTACTGGCACGTGATGGACTCGGGCAAGGATTCGGTCGACCTGCTGCAGCGCCTGCTCGACCGCTTCGGCACCGGCCTGAAGTACGTGCTGGTGCGCAACCAGATCCGCGGCAACGATTTTTCGGTGCTCGAACAATCGGGCCAGCAGCAGCGCGCGCTCGAACACGGCGCGAAGATCGTCTCGATCAAGCGGCTGCACGAGGGCGTGATCCAGAAGATCGACGCCGGCAGCAGCAGCTTCTGGAAGGCCAAGAACCCACAGGAGCCGAACAGCGGCGGCCTCGGGCTGATGAACCGCCAGCGCGTCAAGATGTGGCTGCGCGATGTCTATCGGGAAGTCGACGATGTGGGCGTCTGAGCGGGCTCGCGCCACGCTGCTCGCGCCGACGCTGGTGGCCGCGTCCGCGCTCGGCGGCTGCGCTGTCGTGACGGTCGCGGGCGCCGCGGCCGGCGCCGCGATCTCGGTCGCCGGTGCGGTCGTCAGCACCGGCGTCAAGGTCGCCGGCAAGGTGATCGAGAAGACCGTCGACATCGTCACGCCGGACAGCAGGCCCGCGCCGTGAAGAAACCGGGAGCGACGCATCTTTCGGGGGCCGCCGCGCCGGGCCGCCCCAAGCAAGGCCCGACCCAGGGCCACGAAGGCGCCCCTGCGCGGCCCTTCGAGGCTCGATTGCCGTACTCGGCAATCGGGGTGCGGTCATGAATCGTCGCGTGCTGCTGCGGGGAACGACTGCGCTGGCCTTCGCGCCCTGGTTGTTGCGCCATGCGCGCGCCGCCGATGTGCCGCGCTTCGCACTCGGCATTGCCTCGGGCCAGCCGCACGCGCAGGGCATGGTGCTGTGGACGCGCCTGACCGGCCCCGACCTGCCCGAGCGCACGCCGGTGCAGTGGGAGATCGCGCGCGACGAAGCCTTCACCGACATCGCCGCGCGCGGCGAGGAAACGGCCGAGGCGGACTGGGCCCACAGCGTCCACGCCGAACCCGCGGGCCTGGCGCCGGCGCGCTGGTACTGGTACCGCTTTCGCGCGCTCGGCCAGCAGAGCAGCATCGGCCGCACGCGCACCACGCCGGCGCCGGACGCCGAGGCCGGCGCGCTGAACTTCGTGATCGCGAGCTGCCAGCGCTACGACGTCGGCCACTACGCGGCCTGGCGCCATGCCGCGGCCGAATCGCTCGACCTCGTGATGTTCCTCGGCGACTACATCTACGAGTACGCGACCAGCCCGAAGGCCGTGCGCCCGCTCGAAGGCGGCCACGTGCGCACGCTGGCGCAGTACCGCGCGCGCTACGCCACCCACAAGAGCGACCCCGCGCTGCAGGCCGCGCACGCCGCCGCACCCTGGCTGCTGGTCTGGGACGACCACGAGGTCGGCAACGACTACGCGAGCCTGCAGGGCCAGGACCTGGAGCCCGACTTCAGGGCCCGGCGCGCCGCCGCCTACCGCGCCTACTGGGAGCACATGCCGTTCCCGAAGGCGCTGCGCCCGGTCGACGCGAACATGCGCATCACCGGCCGGCTCGACTGGGGGCGCCTCGCGCGCATTCACCTGATCGACGACCGCCAGTACCGCGACCCGCAGGTCTGCCCGAAGCCCGGCAAGGGCGGCTCGAACACCGTGCCGCTGAAGGATTGCCCGGCCCTGCTCGACCCGAAGCGCACGCTGCTCGGCGCCGAGCAGGAGCAGTGGCTCGCGCAGGGCTGGGACCTGAGCCGCCCGTGGAACCTGCTCGCGCAGCAGACCCTGATGGCGCGCTGCTCATGGACCGATCCCGGGGCCCCCGGCAGCGGCGCCGGCACCTACTGGACCGACGGCTAGGACGGCTACCCCGCGGCGCGCAAGCGCCTGCTCGATGTGGTCGCGCAGCGCCAGGTGCCCGGCATGGTTGCACTCGGCGGCGACGTGCACAGCCACTACGTCGCCGATCTGAAGGCCGACTACGACGACCCCGCGTCCACGGTGATCGCGAGCGAGTTCTGCGGCAGCTCGATCACCAGCCTGTCGCTGCCGCAGGCGCGGCTCGATGCGGCGCGCGGCTTCAACCCGCACCTGCACTACGCGCGCAGCGACCGGCGCGGCTACATCCGCTTCACGCTCGATGCGAAGCGGCTGCAGGCGCAGCTGCGCGTCGTCGACAACGCGCTCGACCCGGCCAGCGGCGTGTCGACCGCGGCGCGTTTCGTGGTCGAGGCGGCGCGGCCCGGAGTGATCGCGGCCTAGAACAGCCCGGCCGCCGCATCGAGCAGGCGCTTCGACAATTCGGCGAGCTGCGCGTTCGCGTCCGACGATGGCGGCGCGACGGCGCGCGCGGTCCACATCAGCCGGCCCGACGCGACATCGGTGACGCGGCCGATCATTGCGTAGCCCGTGTTCACCTGGCCGCCGCCCACCGGCGCCGACACGCCGATGCCGCCGGCCGAGTAGCGCCCGAAGCCGCCGATG
>JANXZN010000084.1 GCA_025355545.1 Rhizobacter sp. | reverse complement strand
CTTCATGGTGGTTGCCTTCACGGGTACTTTGGGTTCCGAAGATCCGGTCACCCGCGTCGCCGAGGGCGGGAATGATGTAGCCGACCTCGTTGAGGTGGCTGTCGATGGCCGCCGCCCAGCAGCGCACCTCTGGGTGGGCCGCATTCAGGGCCCGCACGCCCTCGGGCGCGGCCACCAGCACCAGAGCGCGGATGTCGCGGCAGCCCTTGCGCTCGAGCAGTTCCACGGTAGCGATCATCGAGCCGGCGGTGGCGAGCATCGGGTCGATGATGAGCGCGGTGCGCTCGCCGAGATGGCCCACCAGGTTCTCGAAGTAATGCTCGGGCTGCAGCGTGTCATGGTTGCGCGAAAGGCCCACGACGCTGATCTTGGCGTTGGGCACCATGTCGAGCACACCCCCCAACATGCCCAGGCCGGCGCGCAGGATCGGCACCACCGTGACCTTCTTGCCGCTGATGCGCTGCACCTCGGTCGGACCGCTCCAGCACTGGATCGTCGTCGTCTCGAGCGGGAAATCGGCGGTCGCCTCGTAGGCCAGCAGCCGCGCGAGTTCGTTGGTCAGCTCGCGGAACTTCTTGGTCGAGATCTCGTTGTCGCGCAGCAGGCCGACCTTGTGCTTGACCAGCGGGTGCTTGACGTCGATGACGGGCATGGGGGACTCCGGGGTTGTTCAGTTCTTCTTCAGGCGCTGGCGCACCGCTTCGTACAGGCACACACCGCTGGCGACCGACACGTTCAGGCTCTCGACCGCGCCGGCCATCGGCAGGCGCACGAGTTCGTCGCAGGTCTTGCCGGTCAACTGCCGCATGCCGCTGCCTTCGGCGCCGAGCACCAGCGCGATCGGGCCGGTCAGGTCCAGGTCGTAGAGCGAGCGCTGCGCGTCGTCGGAGGTGCCGATGACGCGGATGTCGCGCTCCTTCAGTTCGTTCAAGGTGCGTGCCAGGTTCGTCACCATGAAGTACGGCACCGTGTCGGCCGCGCCGCTGGCGACCTTCGCGACCGTCGCGTTCAGGCCCACCGCATGGTCCTTCGGCGCGATCACCGCGTGCGCGCCGGCGCCGTCGGCCACGCGCAGGCACGCGCCCAGGTTGTGCGGGTCGGTGATGCCGTCGAGCACCAGCAGCAGCGCGGGGCCGGCGACGGCGTCGAGCGTGTCGTCGAGCGAATGGCTGAGCGCAATCGCCTCGACCCGCGCCGCCACGCCCTGGTGGCGCTGCGAGCCGCAGAGCTTGCCCAGGCGCTCGTCGTCGCTCTCGATCAGCTTGGTACCGGCGTCGCGGGCGCGCTCGACGAACTGGCGCATGCGCTGGTCGCGGCGCGTCGCATCGACGTGGACCTCGATCACCGAGCCCGGCGCCGACTTCAGCCGCACCGTGACCGCGTGGAAGCCGAACAGGACCTGCGTGCTCTTTGCCATGCGGCGATGTTACGGCCAAGTACCATGGCGGCATGGACAGCAGCCCGCAGCGCACCGAATGCTGCATCGCCGGCGGCGGCCCGGCCGGGCTGATGCTGGGCTACCTGCTGGCGCGCGCCGGGGTCGAGGTCGTCGTGCTCGAGAAACACACCGACTTCCTGCGCGACTTCCGCGGCGACACGATCCACCCGTCGACGCTCACGGTACTGCAGGACCTGGGCCTGCTCGACGCCTTTCTCGAGCTGCCGCACCAGGAGGTGCGCGAACTCACTGGCGACGTCTACGGCGAGACCGTGACGATCGCCGACTTCACCCACCTGCCCTCCCCGCGGCCGTTCATGGTGCTGATCCCGCAATGGGACTTTCTGGACTTCATCGCCGATCGGGCGCGCGCGTTGCCGAACTTCTCGCTGCGCATGGGCGCGAAGGCGCTCGGCGTGATCGAGGAAGGGGCCCGCGTGGTCGGCGTGAACGTGCAGACCGCGCAGGGCGGCTTCGCGATCCGCGCCGACCTCGTGGTCGCCGCCGACGGCCGCCACACCACCTTGCGCGGCAGCGCCGGCCTCGCGAGCGAAGATCTGGGCGCGCCGATCGACGTGCTCTGGTTCCGCGTGCCGCGCGACGCCGCGCGCGATCCGTCGCGCACCGGCGGCACCATCCGGCCCGGCGCGATGCTGGTCACCTTGAACCGCGACGACTACTGGCAGTGCGCGTTCGTCATCCCGAAGGGCCGGCAGGAGGCGCTGCAAGCGCAGGGGATCGAGGCGTTTCGCGCGCGGCTGTGCGCGATCGCGCCCTTCCTCGCCGCGGCCGCGGCGACGCTGACGAGCTGGGACGATGTCAGGCTGCTCAGCGTGCAGATCAGCCGCATGCCGCGCTGGTACCGCGACCGGCTGCTGTGCATCGGCGACGCGGCACACGCGATGTCGCCGGTCGGTGGTGTGGGCATCAACTTGGCGATCCCGGATGCCGTGGCCGCGTCGAACCTGCTGGCCGAAGCGCTGCGCGAGAAACGCCTGACCACCTCCGACCTCGCGGCGGTGCAGCGCCGCCGCGAGTGGCCGGCACGCGTGACGCAGCGCGCGCAGATCGCGGTGCAGAACGAGGTGCTGGCGCCGGTGCTCGCCGGCAGCACCGCGCCGGCCGGTCTGCCGTTGCCGCTGAAGCTGCTGCAGCGCTTTGCGGTGCTGCGCCGGCTGCCGGCGCGGCTGGTCGGCATCGGCGTGCGACCCGAACGCGTGCTGACCGCGCCGCACCCGCGCAAGGGCTGAGCGCGGCGTCGGGTACGATCCGCGCCGCCTTGCCACCCGTGCGCCGGAGAACCCCATGCAAATGATCTGCCTCGACCTCGAAGGCGTGCTCGTGCCCGAGATCTGGATCGAGTTCGCCAAGCGAAGCGGCATTCCCGAGCTCGCGCGCACCACGCGCGACGAGCCGGACTACGACAAGCTGATGGACTTCCGCATCGGCCTGCTCGCGCAACACCGGCTCAAGCTTACCGACATCCAGGCCGTGATCGCCGGCATGGGCCCGCTGGACGGTGCGAAGGCCTTCCTCGACGATCTGCGCAGCCGCTACCAGGTGCTGATCCTGTCGGACACCTTCTACGAGTTCGCGCAGCCGCTGATGCGCCAGCTGGTGTGGCCGACACTGCTGTGCCACCAACTCGAGGTCGACGCCGACGGCTTCGTGCAGCGTCACGTGTTGCGCCAGCCCGACCAGAAACGCCACACGGTCAACGCGCTGCGCTCGCTCAACTTCCAGGTCATCGCGGCCGGCGATTCGTACAACGACACCGGCATGCTCGGCGCGGCGCACGCCGGCTTCTTCATCCACCCGCCGCAAGCCATCGTCGAGCAGTTCCCGCAATTCCCGGTGACGCGCAGCTACGCCGAACTGACGACCGCGATCGACGCTGCGGCGCAGCGCCTGCGCGGCTGATCAGGCCTGGCGCAGCGCGAGCACGGCCATCAGCAGCCCGATCAGCACCGGCTGGTGCAGCATGTAGAAGCTCAGGCTCCAGCGGCCCAGCGCCGCGAGCGGTTCGAGCGCCGCCGGCAGCGTGCCGGTGAGCCACGCGCGGCGCCGCAACAGCACCCATTGGCCGGCCGCGAGGCCCCACCACATCACGCCGGCCCAGGGCAGCAGCGGCACGTAGTCCTCCGTCACCGGCTTGTGCGTGACCAGGCCGACCCAGTTGGTCCAGCGCGTGTCGAACCAGGCGTGTTGCACGAGCTGCGGCAGCACGAGCGCGATCAGCCCGAGCAGCCACAGCCAGCGCCCGGCGCCGGCGCTCAGCCGCAACACGATCAGCAACACCGCGATGGCGTGCAGCACGCCGAAGCTGATGAAGCTGCGCGGGAACATCCACCGCGAGCCCAGGCTCACCAGCAGCGCACACGCCGCCACCTGCGCCCAGCGGCGCCAGAAGCGCGGCCAGGGCTGGTGCTGGTCGAGGGCGATCGCCTGCCCGAAGCCGGCGCAGAAGAGGAACAGGCTGACGATGCAGCGGCGCTGCACGGTCCAGACCGGGTCGGCGTGAAAGTTCTGGTGGACGAAGCCGAAGTGGTCGAGGTCGAACCCGAAGTGGTACAGCGCCATCCAGATCATCGCGAGCGCGCGCAGCGCATCGAGGCGGTCGAAGCGCTGGCGCTCGGCGGCGTGAGAGAGAGGCGTGTCGGTCAAGCGGGGACGATAGCGCATGCGCGCCGCAGGCCGGCGAACTCGAGTTCGACGAACACCAGCACCGTGACCACCTGCGGCGCGATGAAAGCGTCGCCGAGTGCGGTCGGCTGGCGCCGCGGCCGAACCGCACGAGGCCGCATTCGGCTGCCCAGACCAGGTTCAGCACGATCGGCACCCAGACCGCGGCGCGCGGCACGCGCGGGCGCGTCGCCAGCCAGACGAGGTAGGCCGCGTATGACAGCGGCGCGGCGCCGGCGATCAGCAGCAGCGCCGCGGGCAGGCCGAGCAGCCCGTGCAGCGCCGGCGCGAACTTGGCCGCGCTCGCCGATGAACTGCGTGCCTGCCCGGCGCCGGCCGACGCGCACGCGGACGTGAGCGAGGCCGCGGTGGTCGTGCCGCTGCGGCTGGCCACCCCGGCCGGCACGCTGTCGCTCCTCGGCACGACCACCGTGTTCGGCACGCCGGTGGACATCACGCGGTCGGAGCTCGCGCTCGAAACCTTCTTCCCGGCCGACGCCGCGACCGCGGCCCTGCTGCGCGCGACTACGCCTCGCCCGGAGCCCGTAGCCCCGTGTCCTAGAGCAGCGACGCGGTCTTCGGGTGCTCGCGCTTGTAGCGCCCGATCTGCTCCTTCAGATCGCGGTACTCCTCGCAGGTGATGAAGCAGATTTTGTCGAGCGCCTGCAATTCCTGCTCGGCCATGTCGAGCTTGCCGACCTGCAAGTAGGCCTCGCCGAGGTACTCGTGTGCGCCCTTGTGGCGCGGATCGATCTGCAGCGCGCGCGCGTAGTTCCTGAACGAGTTGTCCATGTCGCCGAGCTGGCGATAGGCGTGGCCGAGTTCGTTCCATGCGTCGGCGCTCTTCGGACTGCGCTGCGTCACCACGCCCATGCGCGCGACGACCTGGCGCCAGTCCTTCGCCTTCGCGGCCGCCAGGCCGGCCTGATAGTCGGAATCGGCGTTGGCGACGTCGGCAGTGCTGTCCCCTCCGCCCCCACCGCCGCCACCGCCGCCAGCGCCGCCAGCGCTCCACCCCGGCGATGCCGCGCAGCCCAGACAGATCGCCAGCGGGACCGCCAGCATTCGAAATGTGATTCTCATGATGACCTCGACTCAATGCAGATCGATGCGCCCGTAGACGCCGTGGGTTTCGCCAGACGGCCCACCGCTGAAGAACAAGGTGTTCGTCGGCTGCCCGTTGATGCCGTTGCCGAACGCGAGTCCCCACAGGCCGTCGATGGCGATCGGGCTGGCGCCGGCATTGCTCAGCGTGCCCAGCAACGCGCCGGTGGTGACGTCGAACGCGTTGATCTTGCCGTCGCCGAAATTGCCGACGAGCAGCGCGTTGCTGAACGGCCCGAAGTTCGCCGGCGCCAGCGCCACGCCCCAGGGCGCGTTCAGCGGGCCGCCCGCGTCGACGAGTCGCTTGACGAAGTGGCCCGTTGTGTCGAACACGTCGACGATGCCGAGGCCGGCCCCGTCGACGTTGGCGTGCGCCGCCACGTCCTGCTTCGCGAACGTGACGTAGATCGAGCCCCCGATCGCCTGGATGCCGAACGGCGCATAGCCCGCCCGCGGCGCCGGGTCCACGAAGCCACCGGCCGCGACCACCTTCGTGAACGTGGCGTCGAAGACGTCGACCCGGGCGTTGTGAAAGTCGGTCGCGTACAGGAAGTTCGCACCGCCGCTGCTGGCCAGCGCCAGGCCCTTGTAGACCGCGCCGGCCGCGGCGCCGTCGAACACCTTGATCGCACTGGTGAGGTTCACGCCCGGCGACCAGCCGGACACGGTGCCGGCTTCGCCGACGAAGATGAAGGGGCTCGCGCCGCTCACGCCTGCCTGGCTGACGACGAAGTCGGTCGTGCCGTTGTAGACGATGCCGGTCGGGCGCGCGGCGCCCGCCGTGCCGGCCGGGATCGAGACGACCAGCGATTGGGGCATGCCGTTGCCGTCGTACAGCGTCGAGGTCGACGTGCCCGCGTTCGCAACCCACACGAAGCCGACCGGATTGAACGCGACGCCCCAGGCGTTGACGAGCTTGGGGTCGACGTTGGCGCTGTTGTACGGATTGGTGCTGGCGCTGAAATCGCTGACGAGGCTGGTGGCGACGTAGCTGGTGCCCATGCCGCCGGACGCCGGCGCCGAATTGCCACCGCCGCCGCAGGCGGCGAGCAGGGCCACACCCAGGCCGACGGCCAACCATCGCCGCACAATGAAGGACAGGTTCATCACGGTGCTCCTCGATGTTGATGAAGCGAGGTCGATCGACAGAGATCGACCTCGGTGACCGGTGAATTCCGCTCCCGCGGGAAAAGGTTCAATGCGAGCTGTCGACAAACTCAGAACGAGGCCAGTGCGCTCAGCACGAGCGTGCTGCGCCGCGTGCCGTACTCGACGACGTACGGCCCGCCGCGCGTGGCGGTGACCCACGCGAGCTGCACGTCGACCGCGGCCGCGGCGCCGAACCCGAGCCCGACGCGCAGGTCGTTGCGGGTCCGACCCCCATCCTCGCCTGCCATGCCGCCCAGGGTCATCAGCGCGCCGGCATGGCCGAACGCGCGCAGCCGCGGGGTCAGCGCTGCGTTCGCACCGAGCTCGACGTAGACCGTGGCCTGATCGAAGCCGAAATACCTCGGGGCGTAATACCCGCGCAGGCTCCAGCGCTCGTTCGACACACCGGCGAAGACTTCGCTGTAGTCGTAACGCGTGTTGCCGCTGAAGGTCGAGCTCGTGACACCGAGCTCGGCACCGAGTCCGGGGGTCAAGCGCGTGACATAGCCGGCGTAGCCCAGCAACTGCAGCGCGTGCCGGCCGCGCATGAACTCGACCCGTGTCGCAGCCGCTCCGGCGAATGCGCCGCTGTCGTGGTCGTAGCTCAGGCTCAGTCGCAGATCGGGCCGGCCGTCGGTCAACGAGACGCCGCGAAACCGGTTGTCGGACTCGACCCCGATGCCGCCGCCGAACTGCGCCTGTGCGGCAGCGCTGACGAGCAGCGAACCTGCCCACACCAGCTGGCGAGCAAGGGTCGATCGCGTCAGCGCGGCGCGGCGCACGTCACTGGCGCGCGACGGTCGGCGCAGCGCTCGCGGCCGTGCAGTCGCAGCTGCAGGCGCCTGCCACGCGACCCAGCGATGCACACGCGTCGACCCGACCATCGGGCAGCAGCACCAGATCGCGCGCTGCCATGACGTTGGCCGCCGCGACCCCGCGCCGAGCGCGCGCCTCGCGCAACAGCGCGAGCAGGCCGGCGACATGCGCCGCCGCATACGAGGAGCCCGAGACCAGGGCCCAGCGCCCACCGGGCACGGTGGTCGGAATGTCGCGCCCGGGTGCGATCACGACGGCCGATGTCGCCGGACCTGCCGGCCCATCGGCGACCGCGATCACACCGTGGTGTGCGGCCGGAAACCCGCCGCCGGCCGCGCCGCGATCGACCGCCGCGACGACGGCGATGCCCTGCCCGAGCGCGACGTCGAGCAGGCGTGCCAGCAGCTGGTCGGGTGGCCCGCTCAGGCTCAGGTTGATCACCTGCGCATCGTGCGTGATCGCGAAATGCAGCGCCTGCGCCAGGCTCAGGCTGCTGCACAGGGTGGACTCGGCCGCCTGCTGCCAGCAGGCACGCAGCGCCAGCACACGCGACTGCGGCGCGACACCGACGATGCCGATGCCGTTGTCGGCCTGCGCCGCGATGATGCCCGCCACCGCGGTGCCATGCGCCTCGGCAGGGGCAGAGCGGCCCGCGACGAAGTCTTCGCTCAGCTCGATCTGCCGCAGCAGGTCCGGATGCGCGCGTTCGACCCCGCTGTCGATCACCGCGACGCGCACATGCCGACCCGTCACGGTTTCGTGGAGTGCGGCGAGCTGCCAGTCACGCGCCGCCGGTTGCATCGAGAACAGCGGATCGTCATGCCCTTGCGCCCGGTAGACGTTCATCGTCTGCGCCCACGCCACCCGGCCATCGCGCGACAGGTCCTGCGCGATCCGGCCGGGCGATTGGTCGGCAGGCACGGTCATCACGAAGCAATCGACGCCGAGCAGCGGCATCGGCCAGTCGCTGCCGATCGACAGGCCGTGCTCGCGCGCGAGTCGCGCGGCGACCCGGCGGCGCGCGGCATGACCCGCGGCATCGGAGTAGCTGCCGGCGTAGTTGGCGTCCGGCCGATAGTGCGGCGGTGGCAGATTCAGCAGCACCAGCACCTGCTGCGACGCCGGCTCGTCGGGCGGCGGCGCCGCTGCGTCGGCCGCGCGCGCTGTGGCCGTGGCGAGCAGCGCGCCGACGGCCGCTGCGCACAGCGCACCCCGGGCGACGCGCATCAGCGCGATCATCGCGCCGGCCCCGCTTCGAGCGACTCGACGCGCAGCACCGCGCTCTGCCGGCGCAAGCGCTCGATCGCGGCAGCGTGCCGGGCCGGTGCGGTGGTGAGCAGGTAAGCGCCGGTCACCGTCGGTCCGTCGACGAGCCGCGCGTCGCTGGCGCGCAATGCCTGGCGAATCTGCAGCTCGCTCGCGTCCGGCCGGAACACGACGACGATGCTCGCGTCGCTCGCGCGGCTGGCGCTGCCAAGCGCGCGATAGGGCTCGTCGCGCGGCAGCGGGGCGACGAGCAGGGCCGCGAGGCCGACGATGACCGCCGATTGCAGCGCCATGACCCAGCGCCAGGCGCCCCACCAGGGTGATGCGGCACGCGCCGCCGGCAGCGCCCTGGCGAGCCGCACGCGCGCGAGCGCGGCGTCCGCATCGATCCGGCCTCGCAGCGCGGCCCAGCCGCGGTCGGCATCGGCCGAGGTCTCGAAGGCCTCGGCCGGTGACTGCGCCTGCGCTGCGGCCTCCCTCAACCGGCGTTGCCACGCCATGTCGGCCTGGCACCGCGCGCAGCTGCCCAGATGGGCGGCAACGCGCGCCGCCTCGGCGGCGTCCAGCGAGCCGCCGTCATACCAGGGCAACAGCAACTGCACGATGTCGTGCTCGGCGCCCCCCAGTCGCAGGATCCGTCCGTTCACAGCCAGTCCTCCGCGTCTCCGGCGAGCAGTCCGCGCAGCCTGCGCCGGGCGTGAAACATGCGCGTCTTCACCGTGTCGACCGGGCAGTCGACGATCTGCGCGATCTCCCGGTAGCCCATGCCGTGGAAATACGTCAGCTCGACGACCGCTCGGTGATCGACCGACAGCGCGTCGAGCGCGCGCACCAGTTGCGCCTTCGACTGCCGCATCTGCGCCTGCTGCTCGGGGCCGGCGCCGGCCGCGGGGCGCTCTTCGAGCGTCTCGTCTTCGACCGCCTCGTCAAGTCGCTGCAAGGCCTTGAGCGCCTTGCGGTACGCGATCGCGAAGACCCACGTCGACACCTTGCTGCTGCCGTCGAATCGGTCGGCGCGGTTCCAGACCACCAGCATCGTGTCGTTCAGCACCTCTTCGCCCAGGCTGCGCCGGCGCGTCATGCGATCGAGGAAACGTGTCAGCCGCGCGTGATAGGCGCGATAGAACTGCTCGAAGGCGCGCAGGTCGCCCGCGGCGATGCGCCCGATCAGTCGTTTCTCTGCGGGCTCGTCTGCGTCGACCGGCGCCGGCCCGCCCCGATCGTCTCGACTCTGAAGCATCCACTACTCCCGTTGGAGCGTTGATTCCCTGGCGCGCACGGACGGTTCAAACCATCCCGAAATAAATCTCTTTCACGATCAGCCCACCCAGACCCGGGCATTGCCGAACATCCGCATCCACGGGCTCGCGGCGCTGCGCTCGCCCGGGGTCCAGCTCATCTGCAGGTTGCGGAACACGCGTTCGGCGTGCGGCATCAGCACCGTGAAGCGGCCGTCGGGTGTGGTCACCGCGGTCAGGCCGTCGGGGCTGCCGTTCGGGTTGAACGGGTAGGCCTCGGTCGGCACGCCCGTGGGGTCGACGAAGCGCATCGCACGCTGCACGCGCGTCGCATCGCCGCGCTGGGAAAAGTCGGCATAGCCCTCGCCGTGCGCGACCGCGACCGGGATGCGGCTGCCCGCCATCCCCGTGAAGAAGATCGACGGGCTCGCGAGCACCTCGACCAGGCTCAGCCGCGCCTCGAACTGCTCGCTGCGGTTGCGGGTGAACTTCGGCCACGCGCTCGCGCCCGGGATGATCGGCGACAGCGCCGCCATCATCTGGCAGCCGTTGCACACGCCGAGCGCGAAGCTGTCGCTGCGTTGAAAGAACGCCGCGAACTGCTCGGCCAGCGCCGGGTTGAACATCACCGAGCGCGCCCAGCCCTCGCCGGCCCCGAGCGTGTCGCCGTAGCTGAAGCCGCCGCAGGCGACGAAGCCCTGGAACTGGTCCAGGCGCGCGCGGCCGGTCTGCAGGTCGCTCATGTGCACATCGAAGGTCTCGAAGCCGGCGCGGTCCATCGCGTAGCTCATCTCGAGGTGGCTGTTGACGCCCTGCTCGCGCAGGATCGCGAGCTTCGGACGCGCCTTGCCGATGAACGGCGCGGCCACGTCGACGCTCGCGTCGAAGCTCAGCGCGACGTGCAGGCCCGGGTCGTCGGCGCGGCCGGCGGCGTCATGCTCGGCAGCCGCGCAGGCCGGGTTGTCGCGCAGGGTCGCGATGCGCCAGCTGACCTCGTCCCAGGCCTGATGCAGCGCGCGCAACGGCGCGCTGAACTGCGCCTTCGCGTCGCGCCAGACCTCCATCACGCCGCGCTCGTTGGGCTTGCCGATGAAGTGGCTGTGCTTGCTCAGGCCGAACTCGCGCAGGGTCTGCATTGCCTCGACGCGCACCGCGGTCGGCACCTGGATCACGACGCCGAGCTCTTCGCTGAAGAGCGCGCGCAGGGTCAGTTCGTGGCGGCGCGCACCGACCTGCGCGGCCCAGTTCTTCGCGTCGCCGAATTCGGCGCGGCTGTCGCCGATGCCGTCGCCCTCGATGACGAGCATGTCGAGGTTCAGACTCACGCCCAGGTGCCCGGCGAAGGCCATCTCGCAGGCCGTGGCCCAGAGGCCGCCGTCGCTGCGGTCGTGGTACGCGAGCAGGCGGTCTTGCGCGCGCAGCCGGTTGATCGCGGCGACCAGCGCCTTCAGCTGCGCGGGCTCGTCGAGATCGGGTACACCGTCCCTGGAGGCCGAGCCGAACTGGTTCAACACCTGCGCGAGCATCGAGCCGGCCAGCCGGTTCCTGCCCTGGCCGAGGTCGATCAGGATCAGGGTCGTGTCGCCGGGTTGCAGCTGCGGCGTCAGCGTGGCGCGCACGTCGGCGAGTGTGGCGAACGCGGTGACGATCAGGCTGACCGGCGCGGTGACCTGTTTCGTGACATTTGAACCCGCGCCGCCCTCGGACCAGCGCGTGCGCATCGACAGGCTGTCCTTGCCGACCGGCACGCCGATGCCCAGCGCCGGGCACAGCTCCATGCCGACCGCGCGCACGGTGTCGTACAGCGCGGCGTCCTCGCCGGGCTCGCCGCAGGCCGCCATCCAGTTGCAGCTGAGCTTGACGCGCGACAGCTCGATCGGCGCCGCGAGCAGGTTCGTGAGCGCCTCGCCGACCGCCATCCGCCCCGCGGCCGGCGCGTCCAGCACGGCCAGCGGAGTGCGCTCGCCCAGGCTCATCGCCTCGCCGCGAAAACCGCTGAAGTCGGCCAGCGTGACCGCACAATCGGCCACCGGCACCTGCCACGGGCCGACCATCGGGTCGCGGCTGTTCAGGCCGCCGACGGTGCGATCGCCGATCGTGATCAGGAAGCGCTTGCTCGCCACCGTCGGGTGGCGCAGCACGTCGAACGCGACCCGCTCGAGCGCGACGTCGTTCAGGTCGAGGTCGGGCGCGACGCGTGCGACGCGCTGCACGTCGCGCAGCATCTTCGGCGGCTTGCCGAGCAGCACGTCCATCGGCATCGCGATCGAGCGCTGCCCGCCGGGGCCGTCTTCGAGCACGAGTTCCTTCTCGGCCGTCGTGACGCCGACGACCGCGAACGGGCAGCGCTCGCGCTCGCACATCGCGCGGAAGATCGGCAGCGCCTCGTTTGCTATCGCCATCACGTAACGCTCCTGGCTCTCGTTGCACCAGATTTCCTTCGGCGCGAGGCCGGTCTCTTCGAGCGGCACCCGGCGCAGATCGAAGCGCGCGCCCATGCCGGCGCCGTCGACGAGTTCGGGGAAGGCGTTACTGATGCCACCGGCGCCGACGTCGTGGATCGCGAGGATCGGGTTGCTTTCGCCCAGCGCCCAGCAATGGTTGATGACCTCTTGCGCGCGGCGCTGGATCTCGGGGTTGCCGCGCTGCACCGAGTCGAAATCGAGCGCGGCCGCGTTCGCGCCGGCGGCCATCGAACTCGCGGCGCCGCCGCCCATGCCGATGCGCATGCCGGGCCCGCCGAGCTGGATCAGCAGGCTGCCGGGCGGGAACGCGATCTTCTGGGTCTGCGACGCTGCGATCGAGCCCAGGCCGCCCGCGATCATGATGGGCTTGTGATAGCCGCGGCGCTGGCCGGCCACGGTCTGCTCGTAGACGCGGAAGTAGCCACCCAGGTTGGGCCGGCCGAATTCGTTGTTGAACGCGGCGCCGCCGAGCGGGCCGTCGATCATGATCTGCAATGGGCTCGCGATGTGCTCGGGCTTGCCGTAGGGCGTTTGCTCCCAGGGTTCGTTCGTGCCCGGCAGGTGCAGGTTCGAGACGCTGAAGCCGGTGATGCCGGCCTTGGGCCTGGAGCCGCGGCCGGTCGCGCCCTCGTCGCGGATCTCGCCGCCGGCGCCGGTCGAGGCCCCCGGGAACGGCGCGATCGCGGTCGGGTGGTTGTGGGTCTCGACCTTCATCAGCACGTGGACAGGCTCGGTGCGCGCCGCATACACCGGCGCATTGGTGTAGCCCTGCGGCAGCCAGCGTTCGATCGTGCCGCCTTCCATCACCGACGCGTTGTCGCTGTACGCGACGATCGTGTGCTGCGGGCTCGTCGCCTCGGTGTGGCGGATCATCTGGAACATCGAGTGCGGCTGCGCCACGCCGTCGATCACGACCTTGGCGTTGAAGATTTTGTGGCGGCAGTGCTCGCTGTTGGCCTGCGCGAACATCATCAGCTCGACGTCGGTCGGGTCGCGGCGCAGATCGCGGAAGGCATCGGCGAGGTAGTCGATCTCGTCGTCGGACAGCGCCAGGCCGAATTCGACGTTCGCCTTGACCAGTGCGGCGCGCCCCTGCGCCAGCACGCCGACGTGCTGCATCGGCATCGCCGGCTGCGCGTCGAACAGATGCACCGCGTCTTCGCGCGCGAGCAGCACGCTCTCGGTCATGCGGTCATGCAGCAGCGCGGCGGCCGCCTGCAATTCCTGCGTCGACAGGCTCTTCGTGCCGCCGAGCAGGCCGCTCTTCAGGCTCAGCCGGTATTCGGTGACGCGCTCGACGCGGCGCACGCCGAGGCCGCAGTTGTGCGCGATGTCGGTCGCCTTGGACGCCCACGGCGAGACCGCGCCCAGCCGCGGCGCGACGACGATCAGCGTGCCCTCCGGCGCGCCGGCATAGTCGTCGCCGTAGCGCAGCAGCGCGGCCAGCTTGTCGTGCTCGTCGCGCGCCAGCTCGGCATCGCTCCAGACCCAGTGCAGGTGCCGTGCCGCGACCGCCGTGATGTGAGGATTGACCGCCTGCAGCCGCGGCAACAACGCCAGCGCGCGAAAGCCGGACAGCGCATTGCCGCCCTCGAAGTGACACAGGTGCTTGGGGGTGGAAGTCACGCGGCGCAATCCCGGATGGTGGGCAGGTGGACACATGGCCGGGGCGGCCTTGGGGTCGCCCCGGTGGAAACCCGCGATTTTACGGGTGCAATGACATAATTCCGCCCATGACGATCACGATCAAAACCGCCGCCGAGGTCGAAGCGATGCGCATCGCCGGCCGCCTCGCCTCCGAAGTGCTGGATCTGCTCACGCCGCACGTCAAACCCGGCGTGTCCACCGAAACGCTGGACCGCCTAGCGCACGAGCACATCGTGAACGTGCAGCAGGCGATTCCAGCGCCGCTGAACTATGCGCCCCTGGGTTACGCGCCCTACCCCAAGTCGATCTGCACCTCGATCAACCACCAGGTCTGCCATGGCATCCCGAACGACCGGCCGCTGAAGAACGGCGACATCGTCAACATCGACGT
>JANXZN010000050.1 GCA_025355545.1 Rhizobacter sp. | reverse complement strand
CCGTCGGCCGCCCGACAACCTTGGCCAGTGGCGTCAGTGGCAACCGTTCGTTGAGAAGAGACGGTGCATGCGGATCAGGTCGGTGGGGCGCTCTGTGCAGCGAAGTAAAGGAGGAGACGACGGCCGCAGGCGGTTGGCGGGGGACATGAGCGGAGCAGAGTGCCCCATCGGCCTGATCTCGCGCCGACGCTCCAAAGCGGACAATCACGAGCGACAGCATCAGGCGTCGTTCATCTCGGCGCACACGACGCGCGGCGGAGCCACTGACATGGCCGCAGCGTTCGCCCCGTTGGTGGTCGTGATGGGTGTCAGCGGCTCGGGCAAGAGCACGCTCGGGCGGCTGCTGGCGCAGCGCCTGAACGCCGAGTTTCTCGAGGGCGACGACCTGCACCCGCCGCGCAACGTCGAGCGCATGGCCGCCGGCATCCCGCTGACCGACACCGACCGCCGCGACTGGCTGCTCGAGATCGCGCAGCAGCTCGCCGATGCGCGCGCCGGCAACCACGGCCTGGTGGTCGCGTGCTCGGCGCTGAAGCGCAGCTACCGCGATGTGCTGCGAGCCGCATCTGCCGAGCTCGCGTTCGTGCACCTGAATGCCGGCAGCGAACTGCTCGAGGCGCGCATGGGCGCGCGCACCGATCACTTCATGCCCGCGTCGCTGCTGGCCAGCCAGTTGCAGACGCTGGAACCGCCGACGCCGGCCGAGCGCGCCGCCAGCTTCGACGCGGCCCTGCCCGCCGCGCAGATCGCCGCGCTGGCGGCGGCGTGGCTGGCGAAGCTGCCGCCTGCACCGAAAGCCAGGCGATGATCGACGCCCAGACCTTTCGCCTCGACGGCCGGCTCGCGCTGGTCACCGGCTCGTCGGCCGGCATCGGCCTGGCACTCGCGCGCGGCCTCGCGCAGGCCGGTGCCAGTGTCGTGCTGAACGGCCGCGATGCCGACAAGCTCGCGCGGGCCGCCGCACTGCTGGCAGCCGAGGGGCTGACGGTTCATGCACGCGCCTTCGACGTGACCCGGCGCGACGAGGTCGACGCCCGGATCGGCGCGATCGAGTCCGGCCTCGGCGCGATCGACATCCTCGTCAACAACGCCGGCATGACGCGCCGCGCCGCGTTCCACGAACTCGCCGCCGCCGACTGGGACGCGGTGATGCGCACCAACGTCGACAGCGTCTTCCAGGTCGGCCAGGCGGTGGCCAGACACATGGTGGCGCGCGGTCGCGGCCGCATCATCAACATCTGCTCGGTGATGAGCGAGCTCGGCCGACCCGGCACCGCGGTCTACACCGCATCGAAGGGCGCGGTGAAGATGCTGACCAAAGGCATGGCGATCGACCTCGGCCCGCTGGGCATCAACGTCAACGGCATCGGCCCGGGCTACTTCAAGACCGATCTGACCGAGAAGCTGGTCGCCGATGCGAGCTTCAGCCAGTGGCTGATCAACCGCACCCCGAGCCGACGCTGGGGCGACGTCGAGGACCTGGCCGGCGCGGCCGTGTTCCTCGCGAGCGACGCGTCGAAGTTCGTGAACGGCCATATCCTGTACGTCGACGGCGGCGTGACCGCGACACTTTGACAACAACGACAGGAAGAGACCGATGACCACGTTCACGCAAGTCACGCTGTTCACCGACACCGACGGTCGCGCGCGCTTTCGCGAGCACGCGCTCGTGCTGCCCGAGGGCACACCGGGCGCGATGCTGTCGGCACTGATGCCCGGCGGCGGGCTGCAGCTGCGCCACAGCCCGGTCGGTTTTCGCAGCAGCTTCCACGTCACGGCAACAACGCAGTGGGTGTTCATCCTGAAGGGTCGGATGGAAATCAACCTGCAGGACGGCAGCGCGCGCGTCTTCGGCCCCGGCGAGCACTTCTACTCCGCCGACACGCTGCCGCCGGGCGCCAGCTTCGACCCCACGCTGCACGGCCACTGGAGCCGCCAGCTCGGCGACGAGCCGCTGGTCACCTTGTTCGTGCGCGCCTGATGTCTGCCCCCGCGTCGCTCCGCGCTTGCCCCCCGGGGGGGCGCCCGGCCTGCTTGGGCCGGCCCGGCGCCGGCTGGGGTCCGCGATGATCAAGAACGTCCACGGCGGCACCGTCGACCTGCTCGGCGAGGCCATCGTCACCGGCCGCTACCCGGTGGGCAGTTCGCTGCCGCCCGAGCCGGCGCTGTGCGACGAGCTCGGCGTCAGCCGCACGGTGATCCGCGAGGCGGTCAAGTCGCTGATCGCGAAGGGCCTGCTCGTCACCGGCCCGAAGCTCGGCACCCGCGTGCTGGCCGAGGAGCAATGGAACTGGTTCGACCCCGACGTCGTCGCGTGGCAATCGAAGGCCGGTCTGTCGCGCCAGTTCCTGCGCGACCTGCAGGAGCTGCGCCGCCTCGTCGAACCTGCCGCGGTGCGGCTCGCGGCCGAGCGCGCGACCGCGGCCGACATCGCCGAGATCGAGGCCGCCTACGCCGGCATGAAGCTGTCGATCGACGAAGGCGGCGACTACGTCAGCAGCGACCTGCGTTTTCACCAGGGCCTGCTGCGCGCGGCGCACAACCGCATGGTCGCGCAGATGAGCAAGGCGCTTGGCGCGCTGCTGCGCACCAGCTTCGAGATCTCGACCTCGCGGCCCGACGGCCCGGCGCAGTCGCTGCCGCTGCACCGCGCGGTGCTCGACGCGGTGATCGCGCGCTCGCCGCAGAAGGCCGAGCGCGCGATCATCGTGCTGATCGACGGCGCGAACGACGACATCGAGGAGGTGCTCGCGAGCTCGCGCCGCAAGCTGCCGTCGCTGGGTGTGCCGGCGCCGCGGCTGAAGGGGCGGGCGAAGGCCGGCCTGCGCTGAGGCCTACTTGACCAGGTCGGCGCCGGCCTGGCAGGCGGCGGCGTCCGCGTCGGATCGAGCGTCGCCACAGGGTCGGAGCACCCATCAAGACGGCCGCGCAGATCAGCAACGATTTCAAGGCAGCGCTTCGGATGCGATTCCTCCAGAAGCTTCGATTGAACCCAAGCCGGATCGGCAGGTCGAAGGGCGGGTTCACTCCTTCACCGACCCGGTCATCCCCGAGACGTAGTACTCGACGAAGAACGAGTACACGAACGCCACCGGCAGCGAGCCGAACAGCGCGCCCGCCATCAGCGGGCCCCACTGGTAGACGTCGCCCTGCACGAGCTCGGTGACCACGCCGACCGGCAGCGTCTTGACCTCGGACGACGAGACGAAGGTCAGCGCGTAGATGAACTCGTTCCACGACAAGGTGAACGCGAAGATGCCGGCCGAGATCAGCCCCGGCACCGCCAGCGGCAGCACGATCTTGACGAGGATCTGCCAGCGGCTCGCGCCGTCGATCAGCGCGCACTCCTCGAGCTCGACCGGGATCGAGCGGAAGTAGCCCATCAGCAGCCAGGTGCAGAACGGGATCAGGAAGGTCGGGTAGGTCAGGATCAGCGCCCAGCGGGTGTCGAACAGGCCGAGCTTGAACACCACGTTGGCCAGCGGAATGAACAGGATCGACGGCGGCACCAGGTAGGCCAGGAAGATCGCCAGCCCCACGTGCTTGGCGCCGCTGAAGCGCAGTCGCTCGATCGCGTAGGCCGCGAGCACCGAGGCCGCGAGCGAGAAGCCGGTGGCCACCACCGAGACCAGCACGGTGTTCCACATCCAGGCCGGAAACGAGGTCTCGAACAGCAGCTTGTGGAAGTGCTCGAGCGTCGGCCCGATGACCCAGAACGGATTGCCCGCGCGCGACAGCAGTTCGGCATCCGGCTTGAATGCCGTGATCACCATCCAGTAAAACGGAAACAGCAGGATGAAGACGAAGATCCCGAGCGGAATGTAGATCGTCACCCAGCGCCGCGGCATGCTCTGCAGGTAGTTCATGCCGCCGCTGTCGGTCTTGCCATTGTCCTTGGCGGCGGCTGCCTTGGCTGCTGCCTTGCCAGTGTTGGCGCTGATCTTGTCGGCTGTACTGCTCACTTGTCACCTCCCTGTTGCCAACCGCGTCGCTGCAGGCCGAAATAAGAAAACATGATCGCCGCCAGCAGGAACGGCACCATCAGCGTGGCAATCGCCGCGCCTTCACCCAGCGCGCCGCCGGGAATCGCACGCTGGAACGAGAGCGTGGCCATCAGGTGCGTCGCATTCAACGGTCCGCCCCGTGTCAAGACATAGATCAGCTGGAAATCGGTAAAGGTAAACAGCACCGAGAACGTCATCACCACCGCGATGATGGGCGTCAGCAGCGGCAGCGTGACGTGCCGGAACTGCTGCCAGGGCGTGGCGCCGTCGATGGCCGACGCTTCGTAGTAAGAGGGCGATATGGTCTGCAGGCCGGCCAGCAGCGTGATTGCCACGAAGGGCACACCGCGCCAGACGTTGGCCGCGATGACCGACAGCCGTGC
>JANXZN010000184.1 GCA_025355545.1 Rhizobacter sp. | reverse complement strand
CCGAGCGCCGGGCCGCCCCAAGCCGGCCCGCACCCCCTGGGGGGGTGGCGCGGTACTCCGCGCCGGGGGCGCCATCTCACCGGCGCGGAAATCACCGACTACGTTGCGCGCGATCAGCGCCTGCATGATCGCGTAGCCGTTCGCGTGCGCGAAGCTGACCTGGCTGCCGCGCAGCACGGCCTCGCGCGGTGTCACCAGCGTCAGGCCGTGGCCGGCGCAGCGTGCCTCGACGAGTTCGGCGAACAGCGCCGTCAGCGCGCTCGACTTGCGGCGCAGCGCCTTGAGGCCGCCGTGCGCCTCGGCCTGCACGAACACGTCGACGCCGCATTCGAGCGCGGCCATCGACAGCACCGCCGGCGTGCCGCAGACGAAGCGCTGGATGCCCAGTGCCGGTCGGTAGTCGCTGGTGAACTCGAACGGTGCCGCATGGCCGAGCCAGCCCGACAACGGCTGGCGCAGCTGCTCGCGGTCCATGCGCGCGGTGTGGCGCGGATGCGCCCAGACGAAGGCCGGCGCGCCCGGGCCGCCGTTCAGGTACTTGTAGCCGCAGCCGACCGCGAAGTCGGCGTCGGCGCCGGTCAGATCGACCGGCAGCGCGCCGGCCGAATGCGCCAGATCCCAGACCACGAGCGCGCCGGCCGCGTGCGCCGCGGCCGTGATCGCCGCCATGTCGTGCAGCCGGCCGCTGCGGTAGTTCACGTGCGTGAGCATCAGCACCGCGAGCTCGTCGTTCAGGTGCGCGCCGAGCGCGTCGGCGTCGACCAGTTTCAGCGCGAGGCCGTGCGCGCGCGCGACGCTGTCGGCGATGTACAGGTCGGTCGGGAAGTTGCTGCGCTCGGAGACGATGAAGCGCCGCGTCGCCGAGGGTGCGCCGAGCAGCAGCGCCGACTTCAGCGCCTTGTACAGGTTCACCGAGGTCGAGTCGGCGACGATCAGCTCGCCCGCGCCGGCGCCGACCAGCGTCGCGATCTTGTCGCCGATGCGCTGCGCGAGGCTTATCCAGCCCGCGCTGTTCCAGCTGCGGATCAGGTCAACGCCCCATTCGTGCTGCGCGACCTGCGCGAGGCGCGCCGGTGTGGCCCTCGGCAGCGCGCCGAGCGAGTTGCCGTCGAGGTAGATCACGCCGTCGGGCAGCGCGAATTCGTCGCGCAGCGGCGCGAGCGGATCGGCGGCGTCGAGCGCGAGGCAGTCGGCACGGGTCGTCGTCATGGCAGCTCGCGCAGGACTGCGCGCACGGGCGAGGCGTCGGCCGTCATCAGTTTCAGCGGCAGCGCGATCAGCTCGTAGTCGCCGGCCGGCACCTCGTCGAGCACGAGATTTTCGAGCACGCGCAGGTCGTGGCGCAGCAGCAGGTGGTGGCTGTCCAGGCTCTTGCTGTCGGCCGGGTCGACCGACTGGCTGTCGATACCCACGAGCCGCACGCCGATCGACGCCAGCCACGCGATCGTCTCCGGCGCGAACGCCGAGAAAGTCGGCGACCATGCGGTCGGCGCCTTCGCGCAGGTACGCACCAGCACGCGCGGCGGCAGGCCGTCGACGGCATGGATCAGGTGCTCGAGCCGCACCAGCGGGCCGCAATCGATCGCGTGGATCACGCGGCAGCGGCCGAGGTAGGGCGCGAGGTCGACCTCGCCGATCGTCGGCGCGCCCGGGCCGTAGTGCAGCGGCGCATCGGCATGCGCGCCGATGTGCGGCGACATCGTGATCGCGCTGAGATTCACCGGGCAGCCGGGGCCGATCTTCGCGGTCCATTGCTGCGAATAGGCGGTGTCACCGGGGAAGAGCGGCGAGTTGGCCGCGATCGGCGGCGAGATGTCCCAGAGTTTCGTCGTCATGGCGAAGCGAAGGTAGCACCGCGGAATCATGCGTGGTGTCGGTTTTTACAAACACCGGCGCGCGCGCTCGATGCGCTACCCGATCCGGCCCAGCACCAGGTACTCCATCAGCGCCTTCTGCGCGTGCAGTCGGTTCTCGGCTTCGTCCCAGACCACCGACTGCGGGCCGTCGATCACCTCGGCCTCGACCTCCTCGCCGCGGTGCGCCGGCAGGCAGTGCATGAACAGCGCATCGGGCTGCGCGGCGGCCATCATGTCGGCGTCGACGCACCAGTCGACGAAGGCCTTCATGCGGGCCTCGTTCTCGGCCTCGTAGCCCATGCTGGTCCAGACGTCGGTGGTGACGAGGTGGGCGCCGGCGCAGGCCTCCATCGGGTGGTTGAAGGTCTTCACGCAATCGCGGTTCTTCAGGCCGGCCATGGCGGGGTCGATCTCGTAGCCGCTGGGCGTGCTGACGTGCAAGGTGAAGCCGAGCACGTCGGCCGCCTGCAGCCAGGTGTTGGCCATGTTGTTGCCGTCGCCGACCCACGCGACGACCTTGCCCTGGATGCTGCCGCGCTGCTCGATGAAGGTGAAGATGTCGGCCAGGATCTGGCACGGGTGATACTCGTTGGTCAGCCCGTTGATCACCGGCACGCGCGAGTTCGCGGCGAAGGCCTCGATCTTGGTCTGCTCGTAGGTGCGGATCATCACGAGGTCGACCATGCGGCTGATCACGCGCGCGCTGTCCTCGACCGGCTCGGCGCGGCCGAGCTGGCTGTCGCCGGTGGTCAGGTTCACGACCGAGCCGCCCA
>JANXZN010000033.1 GCA_025355545.1 Rhizobacter sp. | reverse complement strand
GTCGACCAGTACGCCGACGTGCCCGTCGTCACCGGCCACGACATCCGCCGGCGCGTGTACACGACCACGCCGCGTCTGGTCAGCGTCGGGCTGCAGCTCACGGCCGCGCAGATGCTGGCCTGGCACGCATGGTTCGAGGGGCCGCTGCGGGCCGGCACGCAGTGGTTCAGCGCCCAGGTGGCGAACCAGGGCGCCGGGCTGCTTTGGTGGAAGGCGCGGTTCGCCGAGCGCTACAGCGCTAAGTCGGGCGACGCCGGCGCGAGCTTTCGGGTGAGTGCCCGGCTGCTGCTGGTGGGCGACGGCACCGGCACCGCGCCTTACGTGCCGGCGCTGCAGGCGTCTGCACAGCTGGCGCTGAGCGGCAGCGCGGCGCTCACCGTGCCGGCCGACCTGGCGGCGGCGGTCACGGTGGCGCTGCAGTCGGCGCTGTTCCTGAACGCCGCGGTGACGGTGGCGCTGACCTCGATCCAGGCCGGCGTCACGCCGAGCGCGGTGGACTTCGAGAAGCGCTGGATTTGGATGCGCTACCCCTACGCGGACGGTCGCAGCGCCGACGTGACCGACGCCACCGAATTCGATCAACGTTCATGGATGGGCTTCTGACATGACCTTCGCAGAAAAGAACGCACACGGCGTCACCAATAGCATGACGGCGGTCGACGCGCTCGCCGCACCGGGCTCTGCGCACACGTTCGTGATGCGTAACCTCATCGTGAACAACCGCGACACCGTAGCTGCCACCGTGATCCTGCAACTTGTCGATTCGACAGGGCCTACGACCACGCGGCTGCACAAGCAGACGCTCGATCCAGACGTGACCCTGCTGTTCGAGGGCATCGTCGTGCTCGACGCGACGACCAAGAAAGTGCAGATCGTGCTGGCCGGTGCGATCACCACGACCCAACTTGATTTCACGGTCGCCTATGGCGATGTGAGCTGACCATGCCGATCTTTACCTACCCCGACCCCCTCCAACTTGTTCGCCCGGCGAGCAAGACCGTCACTGTCACCAAAACGCGACCAGCGAACACAGTTACCTACGCCGTGGGCTCTGTCGTCAACGAGAGCACCAGTGCCGGAACGGTCTGGACTTTCGCGTCATGCGCGCGCACGGCGGCCGCAGGCGGGATCATCCAGGCCGCAAACCTCATCATCAGCACCGCACAGACGCTCAAATTTGACGGCGTGCTGTGGCTGTTCGACACCGCGCCGGCCACCGTGAATGACAACGTGGCCTGGGCGCCGACTGACGCCGAAATGAAAACCTTTGTCGCGGCTCTTAGCTTTTCCAATACCGGGTGGAAAAGCGGCACCGGCCTTGCCAACGGCCAAACCGAACTCAAGGGGCTGTCAGACAGCTTCCAATGCGCGGCGGCCAGCACGTCGCTGTTCGGCGTGCTCGTGGCGAACAACGCCTACGTCCCAACCAGCGCCGAGGACATCACGATTCGACTGCGGATCATTCAGGACTGATTGCGATGCACCGTCGCGCCCTGCTGCCGGCTATTTCAAGGCCGCGCGATCCGCTGCGAAGCGCAGTCGTCTTGCATGTTGAGCCCGAGGGGCCGACCGGGACTGTGACCTTCCGGGACCTATCCAAATACGCCGCCCCGGAAACTGTCGCAGGCAGCATAGTTGTCAGCCTTGTTGCCGACTCGAATGGCGAATTGCGCGGCCGGCTCTATGTGCCTTCCTTCAACAGCATAAACAGGTTGTCCTACGCAAGCGCTCCGCAGTACAGCGTAGCCAGCGGTGATTTTTCTATCGAATGGGACTACGAACCGGACAGGGCGCTGAACGTTAACGACTGGGTAGCCTCCGTGCAATTTCACCGGGACGACACAACGATTCGGACGTTCTTTCATTACTCAAATACTTGGTATGTGCAGGGCAACGGCGCGGGCTATTTGACAGTGCCCTATACGTTGGTCCCCAACGTGAACATGAGGTATCACGTTGGTCGCAATGGAACTACCTTTTACCTTCACATCGGCGGCGTTCTGCAAACGGTGACTCTCGTGTCGGGAGGCCCATCTTTCCCTGATGTAGCGCAGCCGTTCAAAATCGGTGCCGATGCGACGAACGGCGCGAACGCACAGGGCAAGTTTGGACGTTTCAGGTTCACGAATGGCGCGTGCCGCTACACCGAGAACTACACGCCGCAGCAACTTCCGTGGGCGCGTCGATGAGCGCTATCGTTTACCCGTCTACTCTGCCCGGCCCGAGCGTGAGCGTCGTCACGCCCGCCGAGCGCCGCCTGCTATCCGACCTGACTGGCGGCCCACAGCAGGCGCGTGGGTTGCAGAGCGACTACCTCGCGCAACAGGCCGTCGAGTGGGAGATTCTGACGGCCGCGGAGGCCGCTGCGTTCGGCTCGTGGTGGGCGGACTCGTTGACCTATGGCGGCGCGTGGTTCGCCTCGACATGGCCCGCGCCGCAAGGCTGGGTGTCGATCGTGCGACGCTTCATTGGGGCGCCGAAATGGCAGCACCTACATGGCGGATTTTGGAAGGTAACGGCGCAAGTTCTGGTGCGCGGACGCGGCTTGGCGCCTGTCGCACCGGACATGGTGAACCTTGACGGCCTTCTGAACGCAGGCTCATCGTCTGGCGTCGGGGTCGTGCTGTCCGGTTTGGACCCGGCAGGGGTCTATTACCTGAGCGAACCGACCGGCCAGATCCACACCGCATGGCGACCGAACGCGGTAGGTCATTCCGACGCCTACGAAAACTTTTTCAGCGTTACATCATCACTCGGAACGACAACGTTCGGCACTATAGGGTCGGTCACGCCATCGGGCGGATTAGGCTACACGTCGGCCGAAGCCGCGCGAGCCGCCTTCCCAGGCGGATCGATCACCGGCGCATCAAGCTACACCTTCTGGATCAACGATTACCCGAATTTTGACAACGACATGGGCCTGTCGATACGTGTGCAGCGAGGTTATTGAATGCCGACCTATATCGCCCCCGTCAACGGCGTCAGCTTCTCAAACGCCTACGCCGAGGCAATCACTGTTTCGCTCACCGGCCGCGTGATGCTGCCCACCTACGAGCTGCGCCACCCGAGTTTCGTCGACGCGCTGGGCGCGCTCTACGCGATCCGCATCGTCAACGACCACGCCGACCTGACCGCGCAGCTCGAGGCGAGCGCCCCGGTCAACCCGAGCACCTACGTGACCTTCAGCGCGCTGCCGGTCGAGGTCAGCGGGCCGGACGAGAGCGACAGCGGCCAGACGCCGGCGATCACCTTCGCGATCGACGGCGTGAGCCAGCTGTTGGTGCAGCAGCTCGACTACGCGCTGGCCACCCTGATCCCGGTCACGGTGACCGAGCGCATCTATGCAAGCGACGACCTCACGGGCCCGGCCGTGACGCCGGTGCTGACGATGACCATGCGCGAAGTGGTCGTGACCGACACGCGCGTGACCGCGAAGGCGGTTTTCTACGACCCGAGCAACCGGGGTTTCCCGCGGCAGGAATACACCGCCGACCTCTACCCGGGCCTGAGCGCCCGCTGACCATGGACACAACGATGCACTGGGCCACCGACCTGATCGGCAAGCCCTACGGCTCGGGTGCGTCCGGGCCCGACTCGTTCAACTGCTGGGGGCTGCAGCGCTGGATCTTCGAGCACGTCGACGGCATCGTCGTGCCGATGATCGCGGTGGGCCACGCCGTCAACGCGCAGGCCATCCGCGAGGCTGCAGCGGTGAGCGGGTGGCGGCCGCTCGGCGCCGGCGCGCAGCCGGCCGAGCACGACATCGTGCTGATGATGGGCCTCGAAGGCCCGCACGTCGGCCGCATGGTCCAGGCCAACGGCGCGCTGCTTCTGCTGCACTGCATCGAGCGCGTGGGCGTGTGCGCGCAGCCGCTGGCCGACCTGCAGCGCGCGGGGTTCCACGGCTTCGTGTTCTGGAGGCGCGCCGCGTCATGACGACATCGACCACGCCGAACAACCGCCGGCTGCCGGTCGCCGAGGCGGCCTCGATGGTCGTGCACAGCAACCCGCTGGTGCCGCCGCTGCAGGGCACGCCCGCGCCGATCGGCACGCCGCTGCACGAGCTGGCGCCGCAGACGTTCGCGCCGTTGATGCTGCGCGTCAACGGCGCGTGGCTGTTGCGCGCGCAATGGTGGCGGCCGGTGCTGCCGGGCGACGTGATCGAGTGGCACGAGCTGCCGATGGGGGGCGGTAACGGCAACGGGTCGCGCCAGGTGCTGACCTTGATCGCGGTGATCGTGATCTCGTACTTCACGATGGGTGCGGGCTACGGCGCATTCGCCGCGGCCGGCACCTGGCAGGCAGCCGCCATCGGCGCGGTGCTCACGGTCGCGGCGACGGCCGTCATCAACGCACTGGTGCCGATCCAGCAGCCGGTGCTGGGCACGACGCAGAGCGCGGGCTCGGTCTACAACGTCGCGACCGCCTCGAACCAGGCGCGCCTGGCGCAGCCTATTCCCGTGATCTATGGCCGCATGCTGGTCTTCCCCGACTACGCGGGCCAGCCCTACAGCCGCTACGACACGCAGAACGATCAGTACTTCTACGCCGTGTTCTGCATCGGCCAGGGCAAGTACAACCGCGAGCGCTTCCTGATCGACGACACGCCGATCGACCACTACCGCGACGTGAACTATGAGTGGCTCGACCCGGGGCAGCTGCCGACGATCGCGCAGGCGAACGTCGTCAACGCCGGCGAGGTGATCGGCCAGACGCTGTTCTCGGGCCGGCCGGTCGGCTGGTTCGCGGTGTGCGGGCCGGGCTACACCGTCTCGCAGATCGAGCTCGATGTCGTGTGCCCCAAGGGCCTGGGCCTGGCGGACAGCAGCGGCACGATCGGCACGCTGTCGCTGTCGTTCCGCGCCACCGGGCGCTACGTCGACGACTGGGGTACGCCGCTGGGCTCCGAGTTCACGCTAGGCAACGAGACCATCACGCGCGCGACGAACACGCCGCAGCGCCTGACCTTCACCTACACGCCGCCGAGCACCGGGCGCATCGAGGTGCGGGTGGTGCGCAGCGACACGTTCAACGCGAGCAACTACGCGCTGCACGACCTGGCCTGGACGGGCCTGCGCGGCACGCTGGGCGTGAGCGCGCCGCTGTGCCCGACGGCCACGCACGCCGCGATCCGCATCCGCGCGACCGAGCAGCTCAGCGGCACCAGCCAGCGCCGCATCAGCGCGATCGTGCGCCGGCTGCTGCGCACCTGGTCGAGCGGCGGCGGCTGGACGGCCGAGGTCGAGACGCGCAACCCGATGTGGGCGCGCCTGGACAAGCTGAGCAGCGCGGCCTACGGCGACGGGCTGGCCGACGCCCGCATCGACCTGCAGACCCACGCCGACCTGGCGGCGGTGTACGACACGCGCCAGGACCACCTGGACATCCTGTTCGACAGCAAGGTCACCAGCATCGACGCCGACCGCACGATCTGCATGGCCGGGCGCGCGATGCCGTTCCAGCGTGCAGGCGTCTGCACGCTCACGCGCGACCAGCTGCAGACCTTGCCGGTCACCGCCTACACCAGCCGCGACATGCTGCCCCACAGCCTGAACATCGGCTACGCGCTCGCGACCGAGGTGACCGCCGACGCGGTCAACCTCGAGTACTTCAGCAACCGCAGCTGGGACTGGCAGACCATCCTGTGCAAGGCGCCGGGCGTGGTGACGCCGGCGAACGCGGTGCGCCAGCGGGTGATGGGCATCACCGGCGCCAAGCACGCGCAGCGCGAAGGCCTGTACATGGCGGCGCAGAACGTGTACCGCCGCAAGTTCGCGAAGTTCACGACCGAGATGCGCGGGCTGCTGCCGGCGTACGGCTCGCTCGTGATCCTCGCGCCGGCGCTGCCGAGCTGGGGCCAGGCCGGCGACGTGGCGTTCTGGGACCTGCCGAGCCTGACGATGGGGCTGAGCGAGCCGGCGGTGTTCACGCCCGGTGCGCGCCACTACGTGAGCCTGCGCCGCGACGACGGCACGCTGACCGCCGCAATCGCCGCGACGCCGGGCCCGACCGAGTACGACATCGTGCTGGCCAGCGCGCCCGACTTCACACTCGTGCTCGACGATGCGAACCGCGAGCGGCCGAAGTTCATCTTCGGCGCCGAGGGGCAGCACCGCATCGGCGCGCGGGTGCTGGGCATTCGCAAGGCGGGCCGGGGAGCGGACGGCGCGATGTCGATCGAGATCTCGACCGTCGCCGAGAACAACCTGGTGCACGCGGTGGACAACGCGCTGCTGCCCGGCCCCGGCGAGATCCAGGACTCGGTGAACGTGAACACGACCACCGGCGAAACCGCGTTCACATATGTGGTTGATCTGGATGCGCGCAACTCGAGCAGCTCCCCGGCGTTCGGCGGCATCAGAATCGTCGGCATTGGCCCCGACTGGGTGCTCACGCTCGATCTGCCGACGGGCCAGAAGTACAGCGGCTGGTCAGCCTGGGCGAGCGACTACAGCTCGGAGGTGCCGAGCCCGCCGACGGCCTGGGGCAACGCGTTCAGCGTCACGAACGGCGACGGCTCGACGGCCGCGTTCGGAACCATGCCGATCGCCACCACCGGCCCCGCGGCCTGCGCCGCGTTCGCGCCCGTGACGATCTCCGGCTACGCGAGCTACACGTTCTGGATCAGCGACAGCAACCCGGGCGACAACCGCGGCGGCCTGTCGATCCGTGTGACCAAGATCTGAACGACCGAGACCCATTCATGAGCCAACTAAGCGATTTCGCAGAGAACAAGCTGGTCGACATGATCCGCGGGCAGGCCTGGGCGCTGGGCGCGAGCCTGTACCTGGGCCTGGCCAGCGCCGCGGCGGACGCGAGCATCACCGAGCTGACCGGCACCGGCTACGCGCGCGTGGGGGTGACGCGCGGCCTCGCGAACTGGGCCGGCACGCAGGGCGCGGGCACGACCACGGCGAGCTCGGGCAGCTCGCACGCGACGAGCAACAACGCCGCGGCGAACTGGGGCACCTCGGGCTCGGCCTGGGGCACGGCGAACTACGTGACGGTGCACGACGCTAGCACCTCGGGCAACCTGGTGTGCTTCCTGCCGCTGGCGGTGCCGCTGGTGATCGGTAGCGGCGTGCCGGTGAGCATCGGCATTGCCGCGCTGGCCTTCACGCTCGGGCTGACCGGCGGCTGCAGCGACTATCTCGCGAACAAGCTGGCCGACTTCATCTTCCGCGGCCAGGCGTTCACGTTCCCGACGCCGATGTATGCAGCGCTGCTGACGGCCGCGCCGAGCAACGCCGGCGGCGGCACCGAGGTGGCGGGAGGCGTGGGCTACGCGCGCGTGTCGTACGCGGGTAGCCTGGCCAACTGGGCCGGCACGCAGTCGGCCGGCTCGACGGTGGCCAGCACCGGCACCGGCGGGCAGACGAGCCCGAACGCCGCAGTGACGTTCCCGGCGCCCACGGGCAGCTGGGGCACCGTGGGCTGGGTAGCGTGGTACGACGCCTCGAGCAGCGGCAACCTGCTGTTCTGGGCGCCACTGAGCGCGAGCAAGACGGTGCCCAGCGGCGGCTCGGCACCGTCGTTCGCGGCGGCGGCCTTCACCCTGACCTTTGCCTGACCATGAACGAGCCCGTGACGGAACCCACGCCGCTGACCGAGGACCGCCTGGTCGCGATCGAGCAGCGCCTCAAGCAAGGCACCGAGCGCATAGACGCCCTGACGCGCGACGTGCACGAGAACACCCGCGTCACGCAGGAGGTGCACGCGCTGACGCAAGAGATCCGCGACCTGTTCGAGATGGGCAAGACCGGCATGCGGGTGCTCAACTGGATCGGCCGAGCCGTCACCAGGATCGTGCGCTGGGTCGGCTGGATGGCTGGCGCCGGCCTGGCGATCTGGGCGGCGCTGTATGCGCTGTTTCATGGCGGGATGCCGCCGAAGTAACCACACCACGAAGGACTCACCATGCAGCGATTCAAACACGCGGCAGCGGCGGCGCTCGCCCTGCTGTTGTTCACCGGCGCGCAGGCCGACACCACGACGTCGACGCCGGCCACGACGTATGTGCTGACGCGCTCGGGCACCACGATCACTGCCGGGCTGGCGAGTACAGACGCCTGCATCGCCGCGGCGAAGGCTGACACCGAGGCGCTGAAGGCAGGGCAGGCGTATGCGTGCGGGGCGGCGCTGACGTTCGCGACGACGTACACGCCGCCGTGCCCGGCGCAGCCACCGAACGACGCGCAGGTCGCGGCGTGCCCGGCCGGCACGACGGGTTCGTGGGCGCAGCTGCGAAGCTATGCGGCCGCGCCGTACCCGACATGCTGGACGACCGGTGCGTGGGCGCCGGCGGCCGCCCCGGACGGCGCCTGCACGCCGGCCGGCGGCTTCGACGCGATGGGCATGCCACGCGTGGACAAGGCCAAGATCCCGGCCGCGGACCAGGCGCAGCAATACACGACCAATCGCATCAAGACGCTGGCGCTCAACCCAGACGGCACGGTGGCGAACCCGAGCGTGTTCTACGCCTACCAGTACCTCACGACGATCGGCGCGTTCCGCGAGTCGTGCGGCTTCGCCGGCATGAACTTCGACGACGCGCTCGTGTTCCCCGGCGTGGTCGGCGGCTCGCCGCATCTGCACACCTACTTCGGCGTGTTCGCGAACGCCAACACGACCAGCGCGACCATCCGCTCGGCGCCGTGGTCGACCTGCGCGGGCGGCACCTTGAACAACACGGCGTACTGGATGCCGGCGCTGATCGACACGAAGGACGGCACGCCGCTGAAGCCGAAGTCGAACAACGTCTACTACAAGGGCAGCTACTTCTTCCCGACGTATACGCAGCTCGCCGCGGTGCCGGTAGGCCTGCACCTGGTCGCCGGCAACGCGGCGAACACCGATCCCGCCAAGGGCTCGGGCCGCTTCATCTGCTACGGCCCGAAGGGCGAGAACCCGGGCTGGAAGCAAACCATCGCCGCGGCCTTCGCCGACGGCACGTGTGTGCCAGGCGGGGACTTCA
>JANXZN010000177.1 GCA_025355545.1 Rhizobacter sp. | reverse complement strand
CATGCCGGTTTGAAGTGAGGAAGACACCATGAGGTACCCGATTGCCATCGAGCCAGGAACCGCCACCACCGCATGGGGGGTGGTCGTCCCTGACCTGCCCGGTTGCTTCTCGGCGGGCGACACGATGGACGAAGCGATCGTTAATGCGGGCGAGGCGATCAGGGGCTGGATCGAGGCGGTACTCGACGATGGTGGCGACATCCCGATGCCGGGTGCCATCGACGCGCATCGCACCCCGCGGGAGTTCAAGGGATGGATCTGGGCCTTGTCGGAGGTCGACGCCTCGGTGCTTTCCGACAAGTCCGAGCGCATCAACATCACCCTGCCGGCGCGCGTGCTCCGGCGCGTGGACGAAACGGCGAACCGATTGCACGAAAGCCGCTCCGGATTTCTGGCCCGGGCCGCACTTGAAGCCATCCGACGGGGCGAACTCGCGGGGTAGCGTGCACAGGCGCTGGTCGCCGCCCTCACTCCGCCCGTCGGCCGAGACACGCGGAGTCGATCAACCCACCCGCATCACCTGCCCCGCTACCAGCGCATGGATCCGATGCGGCGAGCCGAGCCTGCCGATCTCGGCCATCACCGCCTCGCTCTCGCCGGGCTTGATGTGCGTGATGTGCACGTCGACGCTGCCTTCGAGCTGTGCCAGTTCGTGGCCGAGCGCGGTCGGGCACAGGTGGCGGCTGATGCGGGCGAGCTGGCGCTCCTCGTCGCTGAACGCGGTCTCGATCACGAGGTGCGCGACCTTCATGCTGCGCAGCCGCTGCCACAGCAGCGGGTTCGGGCCGGTGTCGCCGGTGTAGACCCACCAGCCGCGCGGCTGGCCGCTCGCCGCATCGGTGCCGCCGTCGACCGCGAAGCCCACCGCCGGCACGGTGTGCACCGCACTCAGCACCTCGATGCGCTTGCCGTTGAGTTCGAGCAGCTCGCCCAGCGCGAACGGCACCAGCTCGAGCATCGGCTGCTCGGCGCTGGGCAGGCGCGTGAAGTCGGGCCAGATCACGCCGTTGAAGATGTGGGTGCGCAGCGCGACGATGGTCTCGGGCAGCGCGTGCACCTGGATCGGCCCGCGGCGCGGCGCGTCGCGCACGCGCATCACGGCGTCGGCGAGCAGGCCGATCGCGAGCACGTGGTCGAGGTGCGAGTGGCTGATCAGGATGTGGTCGATGCGCGCCAGGGCGTCGAGTTCGAGGTCGCCGACGCCGGTGCCGGCGTCGATCAGCACGTCGCCGTCGAGCAGGAAGGACGTGGTCTTGCAGCCCGCGGCGATGGACCCGGAGCAACCGAGCACGTTCAGGATCATTTGCTGTCGAAGGTGTGGGCGCCGTCCCAGCCGGTGGGCGGGGGCGCGGCGCGGTAGTGAGCGGTGCGCTCGCCGAGCTGGCGGTACAGGCCAGCGAGAGCGGAATCGGCGAACCTCGTGAGCAGCGCCTGCAAGTGCGCCTGCGCATCCTCCCAATGTTGCAGCCGGTAGGCGGCGAGCGCAAGCTGCCAAAGTCGCGTTTCCTCGTTCACCTGCAGGGGTTGCTCCGGCGCTGCGGCCAGCGGCGTGAAAAGCGTCACGCAGGCGCTCTTGCCCTTGACCCGCACGCGGTCGACCTCGACCCAGCGCCAGCCGCCGGGCGCATCGCCGGGCACGCCATCGCCGGCCGCGCGGCGCGTCGCCTCGCCGGCCAGGATCGCGACGCCGTAGTGGCGCGTCAGGCCCTCGACGCGCGCGGCCACGTTGACCGCGTCGCCCATCACGGTGTAGCTGCGCCGCATGCTGGAGCCCATGTCGCCGACGCAGACGGTGCCGGTGTTCAGCCCGATGCCGAGGCCGATCTCGGGCTGGCCGTGCGCGCGCCGCTCGGCGTTCAGCGCGGCCAGGCGCTGCGTCATCGCCAGCGCGGCGCGGGTGGCGTGCGCGGCATGGGCCGGGTCGGCGAGCGGCGCGCCCCAGAAGGCCATGATCGCGTCGCCGATGTACTTGTCGAGCGTGCCGCGCTGCGCGCGGATCGCCGCGGTCATCGCCGAGAAGAAGCTGTTGACGAGACCACGCACCTGCTCGGGCGGCAGCGTCTCGGCGGCGCGGGTGAAGTCGCGCATGTCGCAGAACATCACGGTGAGCTCGCGGTTTTCGGCGCGCATGTCGTAGCGCGCCGGGTCGCGCGCCATCTCTTCGACCAGCTCGGGCGGCACGTAGCTGCCGAACAGGCGCGCCAGCGACCGCCGGCTGCGCCCCTCGACGACGTAGCCCCAGACGGTGGTGCCGATGTAGATGGCCGCGGCCAGCAGCAGCGCCGAGGCGAGCGGCAGCAGCAGCCCGTGGGCGCGATAGGCCCACAGGTCGGCGGCCACCAGCACGGCGCCGAGCCCGAGCGCGAGCTGCGCGCCACGCACGGCGCGCAGGCGCGGCAGCGCCCAGGCGAGCAGCCCGGCGATCAGCAGCAGCTGCAGCACCTCGAACGCACTGACCCAGTCGGGCTGTGCCGGCAGGTGGCCGTCGAGCAGGCCCGAGAGCAGGCTCGCATGCACCTCGACGCCGGGGAAGACCTCGGCCACCGGCGTCGCGCGCTGGTCGTAGACGCCGGGCGCGCTGCTGCCCACCAGCACCAGCTTGCCTTTCAGGTGGTCGGGCGCGACGCGCTGATGCAGCAGATCGGTCGCCGAGACGTATTCGAACGAGCCGCCGTGCGGGCCGCCGGGCCCGCGGAACGGCACCCGCGCCTGCACCCGCGCGTCGACCGGGATCGCCTGGCGCTGCGCGCCCTGCCGTGTCGTCTGCTCGAGCAGCACGCTTTGCAGCGCGTCATAGTCGCGCGCCAGCCAGCGCTCGGTCGCAAAGACCGGCAGGACCAAAGGGCCGCCGGTGTAGACGCGGTACATCGCCAGCGCGATCGGCTCGTAGTGCCGGCCGTCGTGCTCGGCGATCAGCGGCACCGCGCGCACCAGCCCGTCGGGGTCGGACACGTTGTTGAAGAAGCCGGCCGCCGGCGCGGCCTTGGCGAACAGCGGCAGGTTGGCGGCGTAGCCGTCCCAGTGCGTGAACGCGATCGGCCGGCCCTGCAGCAGCGCGGCGTCGAACACCGGCGCGGGCAGCACGCCGCTGCGCCGACCGTCGCGCGCGCTGGTCAGGTAGAAGCCGAGCACGGCGTTGCGGTCGGCGATGGCGTGCGCGAAGCGGGCATCGAAATCGAGCTCGGCGCGCAGCGGCGCGAGCGCCTGCGCGATCGGCGCCGAGCCGGCGGCCAGGCGCTCCAGCGTCGGCAGGCCGGAGCTGGTGTCGGGCTCGGCGAACACCACGTCGAAGCCGACCACGGCGGCGTGCTGGCGTGCGAACAGCTCGTCGGCCAGCGCGGCGAGGTGGTCGCGGCTCCAGGGCCAGCGGCCGATTTCGGCGAGGCTCTTCTCGTCGATGTCGACGACGACGACGCGCGCATCCAGCGTGCGCGGCATGAAGGCACGCAGTCGCGCGTCGGCAATGGCGAGGTCGAGCGTGGTGACGAAGCGCAGCGGCGCCAGGCCGGTGGCATGACCGAGCGCGACGAGCAGCGCGGCCAGCAACAACGATGCGCGCAGCGCGCGCCACAGCCCGGGGCCGGCACCGAGCGCGAGCCGGCGGTCGAGCCGCGCACTGCGCGGCGTCAGGCGAGCGCCGGGCCGTCCCAAGCCGCCTGACATGCCCGCGGGGGACGGCGCCCCAGGCGCCGAGGGGCCGTCATCTCAGTTCAAGCTTGCACGAACTGCATCTGCGTGCCGGCGAGCTCGATCACGTCGCCGTTCTTCAGGTGCGCCGTTTCACCGACGAGCGGGTTGCCGTTGACGCTGGGTTGCGACGCGCCCTCGACGTGCGCGAGCACGTAGCCGCCCGGCCGCTTGGTGATCGACGCGACCTGCACGCCGGGCTTGCCGACCGTCGTGACGACCTTCGTCAGCGCGACCTCGCGCCCGGCGGCCGCGCCGTTGAGCACGCGGATCGACGCGGGCACGGTCGAGACGCCGAGCGCGCCGAAGCCGGAGTTGCCGAAGCCGGCGTTGCGCGCCTGCCCGGCCATCTCGGACGGGCGCGTGCCGGGCTTCATGATCATCGTCTTCTCGTAGTCGGTGCCGTCGTCGACGATGAACTTGATCTTGTACTTGCCGATCTCGACCGTGTCGTTGTGGCTGAGCAGCTGCTTCTTGACGGCCTTGCCGTTGATGTAGGTGCCGTTGGTGCTGTTCAGGTCTTCGATGAAGACGTCGGCACCCATCATCTGCAGCACGGCGTGTTCGCCGCTGACCGCGAGGTTGTCGATCACGATGTCGTTGTAGGGCCGGCGGCCGAGCGTGGTCTTGTCTTTGGTGACCTGCACTTCCTTGATCACCACACCGTCGAGCGATACGACCAGTTTGCCCATGCTCATTGACCTCTTGTGTCCAAGTCTCTAGCGGATCAGGTGCGGCCCGCCGCGGCGTCAGCGGCGGAACGGCCACCACGACCGCGCACTGCCGGCGCTGCCACGCACGCGCACCAGAACCACCGAAATATTATCCTTGCCGCCGGCATCGTTGGCCGCGTCGATCAGCGCGCCGGCGGCCTGGGGCAAGGTCTCGGCGCCCATCAGCAGCTGCGCGATGCTCTCGTCGTCGAGCATGTCGGACAGGCCGTCCGAGCATAGCAGGTAGGTGTCGCCGGGCAGCACGTCGTGCAGGTGCGTTTCGAGCAGCACCGTGTCCTCGACGCCGACCGCGCGCGTCACCAGGTTCTTGTTGGCCGAGAACGCGGCCTGCTCGGGCGTGATCAGTCCGGAATCGATCTGCTCCTGCAGCAGCGAGTGGTCGTGGGTGATCTGCGTCAGGCGCTGCGCGCGCAGGCGGTAGCCGCGCGAATCGCCCACATGCCCGACCAGCAGCCGCTGCTCGCGGAACACACCGACCACCAGCGTCGTGCCCATGCCGGCGTACTGCGGGTTCGAGTTGGCGGCGTTGAAGATCGCGCGATTGGCGTTGTCGACGCAGATGTCCATCGCGCGGCGCACGTCGGTATCGGTCGCGGTGAAGCTCGCCTCCGTCAGCCAGCGCGCGAGCTCGGAGCGGATGAACACGGTCGCCATGCCGCTGGCGACCTCGCCGGCGTTGTAGCCGCCCATGCCGTCGGCCAGCACGACGAGCGCGGTGGCGTCGTCCACGGCCACCGAATCCTCGTTGTTGTTGCGCGCCCGCCCGGTGTCGGTGGCGCTGAAGAACTCGAGTGTCATGGACGGGGCGTGTGCGGGCATGAGGGACTCTGATCAGTGGTCGGCATTGTGCCTCGGATCGCCGCGCGAAAACTCCGCCGTGGCGTCGAACCGGGCCGTCTGCGAGGCCTCGCTCACACCCGTCGGCGGCGTTGCCGGCTCGGGTGCCGCCGCCATCAGCCGCGCCACCGCCAGCAGGTCGTCCGCCATCTGACCGCCGTCGGCGTAGCGCAGCTCGACGCGCTTCTCGAGCGCCAGCGCGACGACGTTGGCCAGCGCCTCCGGCAGCTCCGGGCGCAGCGTGCGCACATCGGGCGCGGTGTCGTTGACGATGCAGCTCATCAACTCGGCCATCGACTCGGACCGGTGCGGCAGCGCGCCGGTGAGCAACTGGAACAGCATCACGCCGAGCGAGTACAGGTCGGTGCGGCCGTCGATGCGGCGCCCGGCCATCTGCTCGGGCGACATGAACGACGGCGTGCCCAGCACCAGGCCGGTCCTGGTGCGGCAGGCGTCGGTGATGCGCGCGATGCCGAAGTCGGTGACCTTCACGGCGTCGGTGTCCGGGTCGATCATCACGTTCGCGGGCTTGACGTCGCGGTGCACCACGCCCTGGCCGTGTGCGTGCGCCAGCGCCCGCGCGACCCGCGCCAGCGTCTGCAGCACCACCGGCACCGGCAACAGGCGCCCGGGCAGCGTGTGGCGCAGCAGGTCGTGGCCGTCGACATACTCCATCGCGATGAAGGCCAGGCCCTGGTCCTCGCTCGCATCGAAGATCGTCACGATGTCGGGGTGCTGCAGGCGCCCGGCCATCTCGGCCTCGCGGAAGAAACGGGCGCGCGCCTCGGCGAGCTCGCTGCCCTCGAACTCGCGGCTCAACGCCATCGTCTTGATCGCGACGCGGCGGCCGATCTGCGGGTCGTGACCGAGGTAGACCGTGCCCATCGAGCCGCGACCGAGCTGGCGCTCGAGGCGGTAGCGGCCGAGCTTCGCCAGATCGGGCGCCAGCACCGGCTCGCCCGCCTCGACCGGTGCCGCGACGGGCCCGACGCCGGCGGGCGCGCGCGCCGCCGGCGGCGGCGGGGGGCGCGGGCGTTCGGCCGG
>JANXZN010000426.1 GCA_025355545.1 Rhizobacter sp. | reverse complement strand
CAGCGCTGCGCTCTCCGGCGACAACAACCTCGCCACCGCTCTGTCCTTGAATGCCTGTCCGTATCGAGCCAAGTTCGTCCTTCATCGCCACCCCCTGGGTTGTTCTATGGAGGCGACAACTATTCTGACGCGGGGGGGTGTACTACGCCGTTCGTGGGCTTTGGGCTCACATGTTCATTCAGGTAGTCATCGTCGTCGTGCTTGCGCTGATGACAGGCGGCCCGGGCGCCCTCATCGCCTTTCCGATGTGGCTGATCTACGCCTTCATGACGCCGTCGATCATCGAGGGCCGATACCAAAAGATGGGTTGGCGAGAGGTCAACCCGGACTATCCGTCGAGTGCGGACCGACAGGTGACTCCGCCTGCGCCGCCGCCGGCCCCGGTGCAGTCAACACGCGAGCGCAAATGCCCCTTCTGTGCCGAGCAGATCAAAGCTGAGGCAATCATCTGTCGCTTCTGTCAGCGCGACGTTCAGCCCGTCGCAGCGGCGGCAGTGGCAGCAGTGGCCGCAGCGGCCGCGGAGGATTTACCTCCTGACCTATGCGTAGCGAAGTTGACGAACCTCGGCTGTCGTGTCTCGACTCTGCGGGAAGGGGTGTGGGAAGTCTTGCAGCCGTCTGGCACGACTGCTTATGCACGCTCGACCGAGGCACTGCAGGCCCTGACCGCTCGATTCGTCAGGGAGTCCGGCAAATGAAGTCGGCGACGGCCGTTGCGATCGGACTGGCCCTCCTGACGTTGCTTGCGTACACCCAACTGACGATCTTCATCGTCCAGCCGATCGGCGCTCTGCCTGAGGGCAAGACGCTAGTCATGCTGCGACTCAACAGGACCGAATTTATCGACAGTGCGGACGCAATGTGCGAGCGACTGCAGAACGGGGTCAGCCTGTTGTGCCGGGGAATGGCGATGGGCGCTGTCGCGAAGAACGCAACTATCCTAATGCGCCTCCCTTATAGCGAAGCGCTGTACAACATTTCGACGGGTGGGAAATCGTACGAGCGCTAGGCGCTTTGGACGTATCAAGGCCGCTCGGACTTGATGCGCGCCTTCAATTCGTCGCACACGCGCCGGGTCATGCGCTTCTCGCTGCCCGGCGCCGCGTCCGACATCGCCTCATCGCACATCGCGTTCGCTTGCGCCTCTTTGGCGTAGCTCGGGTCGCTTTTCACGGCATCGCGGCCAAGAAGGTACAGCGCCAAGACAAAGCCCAGACCGAGGCCGAGGATGATTTGCACGGCGAGCTTCATGCGGACGGCCCCTCATGTGCGGGCGGCTTGCAATGTGCGGGCCGCGGAGCAGGGCCATCATTCCAGAAGCGCAGCCGGTGGGGAAGGGCGCTGAGCCCGATGAGTTCGATTCCCACGTTCGATTCCCACGTTGGATTCCCACGTTGGATTCCCGCGTTCGATTCCCACGCGCGCCTCACCTGAAGTCGTGGGCTTGAGTCGCGAGGGCGCAGTAACTTCTACAGGGTTGCGCAAATTCTCATCCCGGGAATGAGGCCAGGAGCAGCACAGCGCGAAGTATCAGATTCCCCCCAGCACCAGACGATAGTGCAAGATGGTCCGAAATGGGCCGGAAACCCGCGCCGCTCCTAGCTCCGCGGGTTTTTCTTGCCTTCTGTGCCTTCGCAGTGGTCCGGAGTGGACCGTAGACATACCAACAACTTGTTGGTATCGTTGTTGGCATCGGCGCGATACCAGCGCCGCGGACCAGCGAGGTACCAACATCATGGGACGCGAGATCGAGAAGCTGCGCGACCTGCAGTGCAGGCAGGCGAAGGGCAAGGCCAAGCCGTATAGCCTGGTCGACGGTGGGGGCCTCTTCCTGCTCGTGAAGCCCGATGGCGGTCGCTTCTGGAGGTGGAACTACCGCTTCGGCGGGCTGCAGAAGACCATGGCGTTCGGCCTGTACCCGGACGTGCCACTGCTCAAAGCCCGCGCCGAGCACCGGGCCGCGCGTGACCTGCTGGCCGCCGGCGCCGATCCGATGGGCGAGCGCAAGAAGACCAAGCTTGTCCAGCGCCTGGCCGCCGAGACGACCTTCGAAGGAATCGCCCGGGAATGGTTCGCGCGTGAGAAGCCGAATTGGGTCGCCTCGCACGGCGATCGCATCATCCGGCGGCTTGAGCGCGACGTGTTCCCGTGGATTGGCAAGCGGCCGATCGCTGACCTGTCCCCGCAGGAAATGCTGGCAGTCCTGACGAAGATCCAGGACCGCGGCGCGATCGAAACCGCTCACCGCGCGAAGTGGGACTGCAGCCAGGTCTTCAAGCATGCGATCGAGACCGGCCGCGCCGACCGCGATCCTACCGGCGTGTTCAGCGCCGGCGCCCTCAAGGCGCCCGTATCCACCAGCCACGCCGCGATCACCGACCCGGCTGCGTTCGGGGCACTGCTGCGGTCGATCGACGCCTACAAGGGCGGCCCGGTGGTGCGTGCAGCCCTGCAGATGGCTCCGTTGGTCTTCCTGCGACCTGGTGAACTGCGCAAAGCCGAATGGAGCGAGTTCGATCTCGACGCGGGAGTGTGGGAAGTGCCGGCGGCCCGAATGAAGCGGCCGAAGGCCGAGAAGGCCATCAGCGGTGGCCACATCGTGCCCCTCTCGACGCAGGCCGTTGCGGTGCTGCGCGACCTGCACACGCTCACGGGACACGGCAAGTTCGTCTTCCCGAGCCCACGCACCGGCGAGCGCCCGATGTCCGATGGTGCCGTCCTGGCTGCGCTGCGCAGCTGCGTATTTCGGAAGAGCGTGACCGGCCGTTTCGGCATCGTGACCGCCGAATTCGGGAACGTGACCGACCATTTCGGTGACGTGACCGATGGGCATTTGATGGCCGCATAGAAGCGGTTGCCGACCTGTCAAGGGGTCG
>JANXZN010000404.1 GCA_025355545.1 Rhizobacter sp. | reverse complement strand
CTCTGCTCCGCTCATGTCCCCCGGCGCCGGCCTGCGGCCGACGCCTCCACCTTAACTTCGCTGCGCAGAGCGCCCCACCGGCCTGATCCGGCAGCGTCGGCGCGGTTCGACACTCGGAGGTCGCCGACGTCTGCTGCCAAGGATGTCGGGTGGCCGACGCAGCGAAGTCAAGGAGGAGGGCCGGGCGCAGCCCGGCCCGGGGGAGTGAGCCCGGACACAAACAGTCCAGTGGACTGTTTTTGCCTGGCGAACGCCCGGGGCACTGTCCCCGGGCATGAGCGGAGTCGGCCACCCGGCGTCCTTGGCGCGCTCCGACGCGGAACAGGAGCGACCGCATCGAGCCGCCATCGGACCGACGCAAGCGCCTGCAGGAACCGAACGGTGTCGGTTTCATCTCAGCCGAGCCGGTGGCCGCTGGCGCTGTCGAAGACATGCGCCTTGTCGGCATCGATCACGAGGTGAACGGTCTCGTCGGGCCGGGCCGCGGTGCGGCCGTGGATGACGGCGATGACCTGCGTGTCGCCGACGCGCAGCAGCAGTTCGGTCTCGGCACCGGTGGGCTCGACCACGATCACGGTCGCGGCGATGCCGTGCGCGGTGGGCGAGAGATGGATGTCGCCGGGGCGGATGCCGTAGTGCACGGCCTGGCCGTTGCTGCCACCGACCTGCTGCGGCACCGGCCAGCGCGTGCCGGCGGACCCGACCTCGGTCTCGCCGCCGGCGCCGTGCAAGGTGCCCGCGATCACGTTCATCGCCGGCGAGCCGATGAACTGCGCGACGAACAGGTTGCCCGGATGGTCGTAGAGCTCCAGCGGTGTGCCGATCTGCTCGATGATGCCGTCGTGCATCACGACGATGCGGTCGGCCATCGTCATCGCCTCGATCTGGTCGTGCGTGACGTAGACGGTCGTGGTCTTCAGGCGCTGGTGCAGCGCCTTGATCTCGGCGCGCATCGCGACGCGCAGCTTCGCGTCGAGATTGCGCAGCGGTTCGTCGAACAGGAACACCTTCGGGTCGCGCACGATCGCCCGGCCCATCGCGACGCGCTGGCGCTGGCCGCCCGAGAGCTCGCGCGGGTGGCGCTCGAGCAGCTGGTCGAGGTTCAGGATGCGCGCCGCGTCGAGCACGCGCTTCTCGGTCATCGCCTTGTCGGCATTGCGCAGGCGCAGGCTGAAGCCCATGTTCTCGCGCACCGTCATGTGCGGGTACAGCGCGTAGCTCTGGAATACCATCGCGATGTCGCGGTCCTTCGATTCGAGGTCGTTGACGCGCCTGCCGTCGATCGTGATCTCGCCGCCGGTGATCTCTTCCAGCCCGGCGAGCATGCGCAGCAAGGTGCTCTTGCCGCAGCCCGACGGGCCGACCAGCACGACGAACTCGCCGTCCTGGATGTCGAAGCCGATGCCGTGGATGACCTTGACCGCGCCGTAGGCCTTCTCGATGTTCTTGAAGCCGACCGATGCCATGGTGGTGTCTCGTCGTCGACGCGTTCAGCTTTTCACGGCGCCGGCCGTCAGGCCGCCGACCATGTAGCGCTTGAAGGCGTAGTAGATCGCCGCGGGCGGCAGCGCATAGATCAGCCCGGTGGCCATCAGCAGCTCCCAGGGCGAATCGTCGGCCGACAGGAAGTTGCCGAGCGCGACCGCGAGCGTGATGCTGCGGTCGTTCGACAGCAGCAGGAACGCGTACAGGTACTCGTTCCACGCCAGCAACAGCGCATAGGTGCCCACCGCCACCAGCGACGGCAGCATCAGCGGCAGGTAGACCAGGCGGAACAGCTGCAGCGGCGAGGCGCCGTCCATGCGCGCGGCTTCGTCGAGCTCGTAGGGCAGCTTGTCGGAGGCCTGCTTCAGCACCCAGATGCAGTAGGGCGACGCGATCGTCACCATCGCCAGGATCAACGCCCACTGGCTGTTCAGAAGCCCGTAGTTGCCCATGGTCTTGTACATCGGCACCGCCAAGAACGCGGCCGGAATGAAGTAGGTGAACAGCGCCAGGTTCATCACCGAGCGGCCGCCCTTGACCTTGAGCCGGCTGATCGCGAACGCCGCCGAGGTGGCGACGAACAGCGTGATCGCCGCGACCGCCACCGCGATCAGCACCGAGTTCCAGAGCTGGATCCAGAAGTGGTCGAGGTAGAAGTGCTGGCGCTTGAAGACGATCGAAAAGTTCTGCAAGGTCGGGTGGTCGGGCCACAGCCGCCCCGAGGTGGCGCTGTCGCGCGGCGAGATCGCGAACAACACCAGGTGGTAGACCGGGATGATGGTCCACAGGAACAGCGGGATGCCGATCAGCAGCAGCTTGGCCTCGGTGGTCACGGCCTTCCAGGTTTTGGCCTTCATTTCGACAGCCGCTTCATCATGAAGTAGACCAGGGGCAGCACCAACGGCAGCGCGACCACGATCGAGGCCATCGACAGGTCGACCTGGTCCAGCCGCAGGTAGCGGATGCCCAGCGTCGCCAGCACGTGGGTCAGGTCGGCGGGGCCGCCGCCGGTGAGCAGGTAGACGCTGTTGAAGTCGCCCAGCGTCCAGATCATCGACAGGATCAGCGAGGTGACGTAGAGCGTGCCCATCGACGGCCAGGTGATGAAGCGGAACTTCTGCCAGTTGGTGGCGCCGTCGACCGAGGCGGCCTCGTACTGCTCGGCGGGGATCGCCAGCCGCCCGGCGATCAGGATCAGGGTCCAGAACGGCAGCGACTTCCACACGTGCATCAGCATCGAGAAGCCGAGCGCCAGCATCGGGTCGTTGAGCCAGTTGGGCCCGTCGGCGCCGGTGAGCCTGAAGATCAGCGTGTTGATTACGCCCCACTCGGGGTTGAGCATGAAGCGCACCGACAGGATCGTCGGGATCGACGGCAGCGCCCAGGGCAGGATGAAGATCAGCGACAGGATCTTGATCCACCAGCGCTCGGTCACGAAGAAGCCCGAGAGGATCATCGCGATCACCATCTTGATGTTGATCGCGACGATCAGGAACACCAGCGTGTTGATCACGCTGCGGAAGAAGATCGGGTCTTCGAACAGCTTGACGTAGCTCGCCGGATGCCGCGCCAGCCACAGGCCGTAGCCGACCGGGTAGAGCACGAAGATGAGGAACACCAGCACATAGGGCAGCACCAGCATGCGGCCCCAGAACTGCCAGCGGTCGCGCGGGGGACGCGCGGCGGGGAGTGCGGGCGCGGCGGCGATGGCGGTCATGGTGTCGAACGTCGGGTGCGGGCGGCGGCGGCGCTGGGCGGTCCGCCCGTCCCCGATCGGTCAGGGCGTCGCGCCGGCGGCCACCGTCTTGATGCGCGCGATCATCTCGTCGACCGCCTTGTCCACCGGCACCTTCTCGTTGATGATGCGGTTCATCGCCTTGGCCCAGACGTTCTCGTTGTTCAGCACCGTGAACTTGTAGTTCTTCGTGAATTCAAACGGCACCACGCCGCTCATGTACTGGTTGTAGACCGACAGGCGGTGCGGGTCAGCCTTCCAGAACGGGCTCTGCTGCGCGACCTTGGTCACCGGGAACCAGCGGCCGAGCGCACCCTCCACATACGGCGTCAGGTTCGCCTCTTCGAGCATGAAGCCGACGAACTGCTTCGCCGCGGCCTTGTTCTTCGCGTCCTTGAAGATCACGCCGGTCTTCACTGCGGTGCGGTAGACCATCTTGCTGCCGTCAGGCTTGCTCGGAAAGCCCGCGGTGGCGATCAGCTCGGTGTAGTTCTTCTTCGCGGTGGCGCGCTGGGCCTCGGTCAGCGTCGCGTTGTTCATGTCGTCGAGCCACTTGGCGGCGATCGAGATCGTCGCGTTGTGCGTCATCACGGTGGTCTTGTTGTGGAACGCGACGTTGTTGTCCGGATCCTTCCAGCTCGTGCTCGAGGGCGGCGAGCAGCCCTTCTGGTAGGGCGTCACGTAGTCGGTCATCGCGCCGATCAGGCCCTGGCGCACGGTCGGGTCATCGACCAGCAGCTTGCCGCCGTCGCTGACAAGCTTGACGTTGTATGCGTCCATGAAGGTGAGGAACGAGTAGAACGCGTCGCTCGAATCCACGCCCATGGGCATGCCGATGCCATAGACGCGCTGGCCGGTCTTGGCGCGCAAGGCTGGCTGCACCTTGTCGCACCAGAAGCCCCAGTAGTCCTTCCATGCGGTCGGGATGTCAGACTCCTTGAAGCCGGCATCGGTGACCATATCGATCCAGTACTCGATATGCATCGTCTGTTGCTTGATCGGGAACGCGTAGTACGCGCGCTTCTTGTCCTTGTCGTCGTAGAGAAAGGTCGTCTCGACCGTGTTTGGCGCAAAGCGGGTGCGGATCGGATCGATGACGCTGCTAATGTCTTCGAGCTTGCCGTCGAAAGCCCACTTGCCCGTGACCTGGAAGTCGTAGACGTCGGCATAGGCGACATCGGGCGGGCTGCCCGAATCGAGTGCGGACACCGTCTTGGGGATCATGTCCTGGATCGGGTACTGCGACAGCTCGATCTTGATCTTCGGGTGCTTGGCCTCGAACTTCTTGATCGCCGCGAACAGCGCGTCGTCTTCGGACTTGTAGAAGCCCTTGACCCACCAGACGGTGAGCTTGTCTTGGGCCATCGCCGGGGCAGCGCCTAGCAGGCAGGCACCGGCAACTGCACCGGCGATCCAGGTCTTCAATTTCATGCGTTTGTCTCCTTCGACAGAGCTGGGAAAGTAGTTCTTATGATGTGATCGTATGATGTTTGGGTCGGGCGCGCCCCGGTGCTTTCCCGAGGCCTGTCTCTGGTGCGCTGGACCGGTCGTCCGATCCGCTCACTGGCATTCAGGAACCGGCGTGAGCGGCGGCTGGCCGGTGAGTTGCGCATTCAAATTCGCAAACGCGAGCTCGGCCATTGCGCGCCGCGTCTGCGCGGTCGCGCTGCCGATGTGCGCCATGGACAACGTGGTGCTGACGCCGCACATCGGC
>JANXZN010000205.1 GCA_025355545.1 Rhizobacter sp. | reverse complement strand
GCTGCAAGCCCTGCTCACTGCGGCCGAGCAGTTCATGGAAGACGAGATCCAGGGCAAGTCTGGCATTCCAGACCAGGTGTTTGAACTTTTGCAGCCCGGCACATCGATGGGCGGCGCGCGACCCAAGAACGTGGTCGAGGACAACGAAGGCCTGTGGCTCGCGAAGTTTCCGGACAAAAGCGACAAGTGGAACAACGCCCGCGTCGAAGGCGCGATGCTCTCCTTGGCTCAGGAATGCGGCTTGCGGGTCGCCAGACATCGGATCGATTCCGTTGGCGGCGAGGACGTGCTGCTGGTTCAACGCTTCGATCGCACGCTGACGGGCGAGGGTTACTTGAGACATCGCATGGTCAGCGGGCTGACGGCATTGGGAGCCGAGGATTCGCACGGCGACCGCGCCAAGTGGTCCTACCTGCTGCTGACCGATGAGCTCCGGCGACGCAGCGCGCGGCCGACCCAGGATCTGGAGGAGCTGTTTCGACGCATGGTGTTCAATGCCCTGATCTCGAACACCGACGACCACCCTCGCAACCATGCACTGATCGCAACGACCGCCAAGTGGGAGCTGTCGCCGGCCTATGACCTGACGCCCAACCCACTGACCAGCATCGAGAAGCGCGACCTTGCTATGACCTGCGGCACGTTCAACCGCTACGCGAACCGCATCAACCTGCTGTCCCAGCACGGGCAGTTCAAGCTTTCGCTCGTACAAGCCAGGCGAATAGTTGATCAAATCCAACAGACGGTCGCGTCTCGATGGCACGCGGTACTGCGGCAACACGGCACGACGCAGCAGGAGTGCGAGAAGCTGGCAGCGGCTTTCAACTACGCCGGGTTCGAGTTCGATCCAGCAGAAGTACTTGGCCAACAGTAGACGCACTGTGCGGGTCGAGATGGAGGTGCACCGAACGTCAAGAAAAGTACTCGACTGATAGACTGACAAATGGGAGCTTCGCTGGCCGGTTCGTCTCACGTCCACCCCAACAGGTCTCACTGCAACACAGGTTTCGTGTGGGGTAAATCGTGGGGTTCGGCTACCACCATGAGATCAAAGTTTCATAGAAATCAACAGCCTGGAGGCGACCCCGAGCTTCAGGTGCAGAACCTCGAGTGATGTTTCAGGCGGTCTCGGCCGCGCTCAGGGCGGGACCGTGAACCCCGGCACACGCGATCTCAGCGCGGCGCCTCGCCCTTGGGCAAGCCGCGCTGCCAGGCCTTGGTCGCAAGGTGGCGCGCCAGCAGCAACGGCGGCATGCGCAACCAGTGGGCCCGCAGGTACAACAGGAACAGTGCCGCGCCGGTGAGCGGCGGTGCCGCGGTCGCATGCTGCGAACGCAGCGCGCGCCACCACAGCGCATCCATCAAGGCCGACAACGGCCACGCCGGCGCGGCGCGCACGGCCTCGGCCAGCGTGGACTCGGGCACTGGCGTGCCGAGAATGCGCTGCGCGAAGCGCAGTCCGTAGTGCAGCGGGCGCGCCAGGTCGAGGTCGCGCGCGCGCTCGACCAACCCGGCCCAGAAGCCAGGCAGCGCGCCGAAATGTCGCAAGAGCAAATCCATGTCCGACAGGTCGCGAAGACCGTGGCTCAACTCCTCGTTGTGCAAGAGATGGGTCATGCTGTGCAGCACCATGTCGACAGGTGCCAGCACGCTGACGCCCTTCAGGCCGGCGACCGGCCGGGCGGCAGCCAGCAGCTTCGAGGCATCCGGCTTGAGTCGGGCCGTCTCGGGCAGGATGGCGTGGTGGACATCGACCACCGTGCGGCGGCGCATGTGCTCCATCGGTGGCAGCTCGTGCATCCACTGCCGGTAATAGCGCTGGTCGTAGGCCGACTGGTGGGTGGTCATCCAGCCGTTCATCATCAGGGTGGACTCGACCTCGGGCAAGCGCGCCTTGGGTACCAGGATGTCGGTGTCGGAGAACATGCGCCCGGCCGCAGGCGGCAGGCCGACCGCGACGTAGGCTGCGCCCTTGAGCAGCAGCACGGGCAGGCCGATCGGCGCAAGCGCCTTGCACAGATGACCAATCTCGCGGCGCACTTCGTCCTGTTGCGCCCGGGCGAGGCGCTGCGCGGATTCAAGATGGACGAGGGGCTGGCGCGGCACGCGCTCGATGAGCCCGAGCTTGTCGAGTTGGTTGGCAATTCGCGCCAGCAGGTCGGCCTGACGCGCCTGGCGGACCAGCAGTTCCCAGTCGGGCAGTGGCCACGCCGGCAGTTCGGCGGCATGACCCAGCGCGTACACGACCCTGTCTGCCGGCAGACCGCTCATGCGGCAACGCGATCCCGCCCGGCGAGTCGGGAAAAGGTCTCGGCGGCCTCCTTGAGGTGGCTGTACGTGAATTCGTAGCAGTCGCTGCGCTCGATCACATCGGCCAGCAGCTCGAAGCCCTGGCGACCGTGGACGTTGAAGTTGAATGCGCACTCGATCAGGCGCATCAGCGCACGCCCCTTGGGCAACGGCTGCAGACTGGTTTCGGCACCGGCCACGTAGCGCGGCAGCACCACCCAGCCCGGCAGTGCCCGCTCGGCGGCGCGCCGCACCGCATCGGCCAGCGGCTTGAGGTGCGCAACGCTGCCCTTGAGGGATTCGCGGACGACGGGGCCGAACGCCGCTTCAGGCGCAAAGCGTCGGACGAGGTCGATCGACGCGTTCTTCAGGCTCACGGGTCGCGGCAGCGGTACCACTTCACCCGAACGCGGGTCGAGCAACGTCAGTTCATCCGAAAGCAGCCGCCAGCCGCTGAACATCAATCCCGCGCAAAGCGTGCTCTTGCCCGAGCCCGAGGGTGCCGGCAGGATCAGCGCGCGCCCGCCGCGTTCGAGCACCGCGGCATGCAGCGTGAGGTACTGATGACACGAGCCGGAAATGCAGGAGTTCAACCCCCACTCGAGCATCGGAAATCCCTGATCCCCGGGCAGGGGCGTGAATGGGCGCTCGCCATCGACACCGAACACCACTTGTCGGTTGAACCAGCGCCGCAGGTTCTTCGGTCGCTCGACGCTGACCTGGAAGTCTGTGAACCCGGCCCCGACTTCGATGGGGTGCTCGGCATAGTGCAGCGCGATGCCCCGGTGCACCGCCGGTAGCGGCGACCTGATATTCGTCAACACCGGGCCGGTACGCAGCGGCAACCCTGGGCCCATGAGCCAGCGAGCAAGCTGCCGGCGCGAAACGTCGGCCACCCTCACGGGCAGTGCCGCTCGATCAAGCCAAGCCGAACGAACTCGGCCAACAGTGATTCAAGCGACTGGCGCTCGTCCGCCCTCGGCGCAACGCGTGGCTCGAACTCAGAGCCGTCGGCAAAGAGGTGATTCCAAATGTCGAGGATCGAGAGGGACTCGCCCGCCTCCAGGACCTCCTGGAGAACAGCACCGGCACTGTCAACGAGCAGGTGCGTCCTTGCACTGCGCTCGTCGTAGACCACCCACTCATCCCGCCACCGCCACCATGTGAGCACGTTTGGCGCAGCAGAGAAGCGAGTCATTTTCAAACAGGTGCGATCACAGTTTCCAGCTGAATTCGAGCCATTCCCTTGTCTGGGCAGCCGACCAAGGGGTCACGACATTCGGCGGCTGGTATGTGCCGCCGCTGTATAAGGCGTGCCAGATCGCCACCGCCTGGTCCGTCGGAATGACGTAGTTGGCGGTGCGGTTCATCGCATTCAACCATGCGGCAGCCACATCTTGCGCGAGCACATTCTGGCATTGAAGCGCCTGCAAGAACGTCGGGTTGTTGACACTGCCGATCGCCAGTTTGTAGCTGCCGCCGGAGGCGAAGATGGCGTTGAATTTTTGGGTGTTCTTGTCGACCGGCCACGCGGTTTGGTTCACCCAACCGGCAGGCGACACACCGTCGCAATTGTTGAGGCCTGGATGCCGGCTGTTGAACGTGGCGGCCGACACAAAACCCGACGCGTTGAGGCATACACCCGCGGCCACAGGTCCACTGGCCAGGGTTGTCACCACGGGAGCCACCGTGACGAGACTTCGCCGCAGCATGCGACGGCGCGATGCAAGCACGCCGGGACGGCCGGCGCCATCCGGAACCTTCATCGCGTCGCTGTGTCTTTCGGCCGACATGTCTTGCACTCCCTACACAGGACCAGCCACTTGCAACTACTCCTTTGGAATTTTAGGGGCAGCAGCGGTGCAATAGTCGCCGTTCGACCCCCCTAGGTGAGGGTAGGGCGGTTTCAAGTCAGCGGCTGCGCCGATGCGCTCTTCCTGGCCCCCAGTTGAAGCGAAAAGAACACCAGCAACAGCAGCAGGATCGCGATCCGCGGCACATCCATCAGGCTGCCGACCAACCCCACCAGCAGCGCGCCGCACAAGGACGCCGCCAGAACCGGCGTGAAGCGCGATTCGACGCCTGCTGCCGACGCCAAGCGCCGGACGGCGCAGCCAATCAGCGCGACAAACACGGCCAGTCCCGCGCCACCGCGTTCGATCAGGACCTCGAGAGCCAGGTTGTCGATATGCCAGGGCAGAAAATAGGACTGCGCCGTGGGAAAGCAATGCGCCAACCCTGTCGCGAAGTCGCGGTTCGCGAGCAGTTCAGTGCCGTCGGGGGCAGACAAACTGACACTCGCGAGTTGAGCCGCGGCGCCTGCGCCGGCCACGGACAGCGAGAACACGCCGAGCCGCGGCGCGTACCAATGACCGGGCGCGAGCCAGGGGCCATGAAGTGCGAAAGAGATGTGCTGGAATGCGCCGCCGCGTGGCAGCACGCGAACCAGTGTGCCCTGACATTGGCGCGGATACAGCAAGTGCCTCTCACAGACACTGAGATACAGGTCCGTCGCGACCTCGACCCGAAGTGTCAGACTCACCCGGTGGGGCCCGCCTGATCGAAGCGCCACGCGCTGGGTCAGTGCATACAGGCCACCCAGATCCTCGTCGCGCGCCGGCCCCGAGATCTTCAAGGTTTGCCCGGCAGTTTCCGCCGCGGTGAGTTTCAGCGCTCCGGAGAATTCCCCCCCGGGAACCAAGCTGGCATAGCTGGAAGGCAGCCGCCCCAAACCGAGGCCGAGCAGCCAGTCGGCCGGCCCCTGCAGCAAACCCACACCACGCTTCCAGTGCGCCAGGCGGGAGCCGAAGTCGCGCTCGCTCTCCAGCAGGCGCGTGCGCAGGAACGAGCCCCCTCCGATCACGGCGATCGCTTCGGTCATCAGCGCCGCCGTGAGGGTCATGGCCGCAACCTTGCGCCAGCCCAACGCGCGCCATCGCAGACGCAGCGCGAGCAAGAGCGTCACCAGGGCTGCCAGGGCCATGCCGATGCCGGGGTAGCCCCATGTCGCGAACGCCACGCTGAGCAGCGTCGCCGCCACCGCCGCCGCCGCGAAGCCTTGCGCGAGCGCAAGCCATGCGTCTCGCGCGTCCAATGTGCGCCGGCGCATCCACCATGCAATCCAAAGCCCCAGGAGCGGCACACTCACGCCCGCATAGACCCCGCGCGAGAAGGTTGTCAGGCAGGCGTGCCCCGTCAACAGCGCGAGCACAGCCGCCGCTGCCCAGGCGCGTCGCGTCCGCGCGGTCCACAACGCCCAGGCCGCGAACGGTGTGGCCAGCACCAGGTAAGCGTCGATCGCCGCGCCGCCGACATGCATCTCCCAGAACAGCGCCGTCGTGCGGTAGCGGCTCGAGAAGTCGAGCAGTCCCGGGTACGCGGCGCGCTCCCACAACACGGCCAGGCCGACGAGTGCCAAGCCCACCTGCATGCCGAGCGCCAGGCGCCGGAATGCACGCGGTGCCGCTGGCTGCAGTTCGTCTTGGAGCAAGGGCCACAGCGCTAGCGCGTACAGCAGGCTCTTGCCGACGCGCAGACTGTTCAGTGCCTGCGCGTAGCCGTCGAACCAGCCGAACGTCCAGCCGCCCGCATCGTCGATGCCGCGGCAAAGGCCGATCAACCCGAGGCCGCCGAACGCCACCACCAGAATGCTGACAGCACTGCAACGCGGCCCCGGGCCGGCCGAATCCGAAGCGCCCGGGCGGGCTTCGGAAGCCTGCCAGGCGAGGCGCGCATACCCCGCGGCAAGCGCACCCAGCACGAGCAGATCGAACTCCTCGAAGGCCAGCCAGCCCGTCCACGGCGCAAAGTTCAGCAGTGGCAACATTGCCGGCAGGACAACCAGCCACAGACCGGCTCGACGGGCCGCGACAATCACCCACGCGCAAAAGACGACGACCGCAGCGCGCGGCCACAACGGGTGATGCCATGCGAGGAACAGTCCCGCACCCAGCGCCAGCGTGGCGAAGGCCAGCAGCAGCGCAACGGACCACCGGCCGCGCGCTCGCGGCCTCCGATCTAGACCAGGATCTCGATGCAATGCGGGTGCCCGAGGAACGCTTGCGGGCTGGCGCTGGCGCCGTAGGCACCCGACTGGAACACCACCACCAGATCCCCGACCTCGGCCACCGGCAGCGCCATGCGATCGGCGAGCAGATCGAGCGGCGTGCACAAGGGGCCGACGACCGAGGCGATCTCGGTCTGCGTGGCAGCCGCCCGCTTGCTGATGGTGACCGGATGGTTCTTTCGGAACACTTGCCCGAAGTTGCCCGATGCCGCCAGATGATGGTTCAGGCCCCCGTCGGTCACGAGGAAGACCTGGCCGCGCGAGACCTTGCGATCGACGATGCGGGTCACGTAGATGCCGGCCTCGCCGACTAGGTAGCGGCCGAGTTCGATCACGAGCGAGGCGTGGGGCAGCTCGGTCTTCGCCCGCGCCACCAGTCGATCCAAATTCGCACCGATGGGCGCCAGATCGAGCGCTTGCTCGCCCGGGAAGTACGGAATCCCGAAACCGCCGCCGAGGTTGAGAAAACGCACCGGCGCCGGTGCGCTCACAGCCAGGCGCAGTGCGAGGTCGAACGATTTCTGCTGGGCCTCGACGATCGCATCGGCGCGCAGGTTCTGCGAGCCGGCGAACAGGTGGAAGCCCTCGAATGCGAGGCCGCTGCGTTCGATCTGGTCGAGCACGCCGGGCACCTGTTCCGCGTCGATGCCGAAGGGCTTGGGCCCGCCGCTCATCTTCACGCCCGACCCCTTGAGTTCGAAGTCGGGGTTGACCCGGACCGCCACCCGCGCCGGCAGCCCGAGCTCGCTGGCGATGCCCTCGAGCAGCCGCACTTCGCGCATCGACTCGACATTGACCAGCACCCTGGAGGCGACCGCCTGACGCAATTCCGCCTCGCGCTTGCCCGGCCCGGCGAAGCTGATCTCGTGGGGATCGGCGCCGGCGTCGAGGGCGACCCTGAGTTCGCCGGACGAAGCCACGTCGATGCCGTCGACCAAGCCCGCCATAAACCCGACCAGCGCCGGCAAGGGGTTGGCCTTCATCGCGAAGTGCAGCTTGATCGCAGCCGGCAAGGCTGTACGCAGGGTGGCAACACGCTCGCGCAGGAGCCCCCGGTCGTAGGCGTAGAACGGCGTCTGGCCAGCGCGCACGGCGAGTCGCGAGAGCGGCTCGCCGCCGACCAGCAGTTCACCATCGCGCCTCCCGAATTGCGCCATGGGGGCGTGCACCGGCGCGCACGAGGCGCTCAAGGGCTCATCGACTGACATGAAGTGAGACTCTCGGGTAGGAGGCAGCCGATGGCGTCACGACGACGCCTGGATGCCCTGCCGCTCGGCCCAGTCGGTGGCGAGCAACTTGCGGTCGATCTTGCCATTCGGGTTGCGCGGTAGCGGCCCGGTGATGATAGTGATGCCCGCGGGCACCATATAGATCGGCACGCGGGTACGACATTCGGCCAGCAAGGCGGCGATGTCGACTGCTGCCTCGGCAGCCGGCGGCGTGGCAATCACCTGGATCGCCTGGCCCAACGTCGGGTGTTCGACGCCGAAGGCCGCGCACTCACCGATTTGTCGGGTGGCGTAAAGGACCTCTTCGACCTCCGTCGGGCTGACCCGATAGCCCGAGGTCTTGATCATCTCGTCGCGCCGGCCGATGAAGTAGAGAAAACCTTCGCTGTCCCGGCGCACGGTATCGCCCGAGAACACCGCGTACTCGGGGAGCGGCAAGCCGGCCTCGCGCCCCGGCGCGCCGGGCGGCAGCGGCTTGTAGCGCTCGGCCGTCTTCTCCGGGTCGTTCCAATAGCCCAGGCCGACCAGCGCGCCACGGTGAACGAGTTCGCCGGGCTCGTCGTCATCGCAGGTGGTCCCGTCTTCGCGCAGCACCAGAATTTCGGCGTTGGGTATGGCCTTGCCGATCGAGTCGGGTCGGCGGTCGACTTCCTCGGGCGGCAGGTAGGTCGAGCGAAACGCTTCGGTCAGGCCGTACATCAGGAACGGCTTGGCGCGCGGCACGCGCTGGCGCAGCGCGGCCAGGATCTCGCGCGGCATGCGCCCGCCGGTGTTGGCGAAATAGCGCAACGAGTCGCCGGTACCCGCCGGCCAGTCGAGTTGCGCGAGCTGGATGTAAAGCGGCGGCACAGCGGTGAGGCCGGTGACCTGCTGGCGCAGCAGCACCTTGAGCACGTCGCGCGGCAGCAGGTAGTTGAGCAGCACCACCCGCGCCCCGGCGTGGAAAGTGGTGGTCAACTGGCTGAAACCGGCGTCGAACGACAGCGGCAGCGCCGCGAGCAAGGTGTCGTCGGCGTCGTTGTCGAGGTACGAGGCCACGCTCTTCGCGCCAGCCACCAGGTTGCGATGCGACAGCACAACGCCCTTGGGTTTGCCGGTGCTGCCGGAGGTGTAGAAGATGGCGGCCATGTCGGTGTCGATCACGCGATGGCCAAGCCGATGCTGTACGTCGAGTAGCTCGTTCCAGCTCAGCACCGTCAGGCCCGCCTGCCCGCAGTGGACCGGCTCGGTCGTCACGACGTGCGTGACCGAATCGCATCTCGCCAGGAGCGGCTCGAGTAGAGCCAGCCGCTCGGGGGTCGTGATCAGAACCCGCACGTCGCAGTCGTGAATGATGTATGCCACCTGTTCGGCTTTCAGGACCGGATTGATCGGCACGAACACACCGCCTGCGGCCGGCGCGCCGAAGCTTGCGACCACGGTCTCCAGGCGTTTCTCGAGAAAGATCGCCACCCGTTCGCCGCGCGCCAGCCCGAGCGCGACGAGGCCTGATGCGCAGCGGCGAACGCTTTCGTCGAGTTCGTTGTATGTCCACGATGCGCCGGCGCCGACCAGCGAGACAGCCTCGGGCGATCGGTTCGCAGCGACGCTGATCAATTCGTGCAGAAGCCTGGATTCGGGCATTTGGCGGCGATCAATACGCCCAATGCATGGGCTAAAAAGTATGGCATACGGCACCGACGACGACGAGGCACCGCACCGTATGATCGACCGTAGACCTTGCTCGGGCGCGCGACCAGACCGTCCCGAGGCCGCCGTCCGACCTGAAGTTGAACCGAGGTGATCGTCCGGTGAATCGCTCGTCCAACACCGTTCATGCGGCACGCCCGTCGGTCGGCACGCGCGCCGTCGGCTGGCGGTTTGCGCTACCAGCGCTGCTGTGCGCCGCCGCGGGGCTCTGGATCTCTTGGCACCACCCGTTGGTCTCGTGGGCCATGGCGCTGCCGTTCATCGCGGTCTGCGCGTTCTCCTGGGCGTGGCCCGGGGCTTGGCTGCTTGTGCTTCCCGCGTTGCTGCCGGTGGTCGACCTCGCGCCTTGGAGCGGGTGGATCGTGTTCGAGGAGTTCGACCTGCTCGTCCTTGCCGTCGCCGCCGGCGGCTTCGCCCGGCTCGCCTTCCGGGTGCCGCAGAGCGCGGCGGGTCCGGCACACGCCGAACAAGAACCACGCGGCGGCGGCGCGCTCGTCGGGCTGATGGTTTGGCTGTTCGCGGCATCGGTGCTGCTGTCGATGGCGCGCGGCTTCGCAGACGCCGGGGGCTTCTCCTTCGGCTGGTATCAGGGCTACCGCGAGCCGATGAACAGCGTGCGCCTGGCGAAAGGTTTTTTCGAGGCGCTGCTGCTGTATCCGCTCTGGAGCGCCGCGCGCCGGCGCGCGCCTGAGACCGCCCGCAGCAGCTTGACGCTTGGCATCACGCTCGGCCTGCTGGCGGCGTCGCTGGCCGCGTTGTGGGAACGCCTGGCCTTCACCGGCCTGCTCGACTTTTCCAGCGACTACCGCACCACCGCGATGTTCTGGGAGATGCATGTCGGCGGGGCTGCGTTCGACGGCTTTCTGGCATTGAGCCTGCCTTTCGCGCTGCACCAGTTGCTGTCGCCAACCTCGCGGCGGCGCTGGCTCACGACCGCCTTCGTCACGCTGCTCGCGTGCTATGCCTGCCTGACCACCTTCTCGCGAGGCCTGTATCTCGCGCTGCTGATCGGCGCCGCGCTGACCTGCGGCCTGCACCTTGCCGGTCGAGTCGGGGCTCACCGTGGTTCAACGGGCCACAGGCTTCGCAGCGCCGCGATGCTGCTGGCAGGCGGTGCCGCATTTGCAGGCGCCGTCGCATGGACATTTCCGACGAGCGGATATCGCGGCATCCTCGCGCTTCTCGGCGCGGTGGCCATCCTGTTGCCGCTCGTGACAACCCTCCGGTCGAACTCACGGGCGCACTGGTGGGCGGGCCTCTCGCTCGGCGCGGTGCTTTCGATCCTCGCCGCAGCGTCCAGCCCGTTGCTGCCGAAGGGGCCCTATGTTGCGTATGCCCTCGGCTTCGCGCTCGCGGTGGCCGCGCTGGTGCTTCAGCGCGGCAGCGAACACCGCCTCGGCAAGCGATACGGCAGCCGCCTCGCGATGGCTGGTTTTGTCTGCGTGTTGACATGCACGGGGCTGGTCGCCGCGCATTGGGGTGGCGAAGCGGCGATGCAGCGGACGCTGCCGGTGATTGCGGCGCTGCTCGCGATCGCGGCCTTGGCCGGTAGCCGCAGCGCCGACCCATGGCCCTCAAACCTGCGCTGGCAGGCGAGCGCCGTCGGCACGATGGCGGTGGCGAGCGGCGTCGTCGGCGCGTTCGCGGGCGGCGGCTACATGAGCGACCGTTTCTCCACGTCCTCCGAAGACTTCGGCGCGCGCTGGCAACATTGGCGGCAGGGAATCGACATGCTCGAAACGCCGGCAGACGTGATGCTCGGCAAGGGCTTGGGTCGCTACATCGACAACTACGCACTGAAAGCCCCGATGGACAAGCTGCCCGGCGACTACAGGCTGCGCGAGGACGGGCAAAACGCCTACCTCGCGCTCGTCGCCGGCACGCACGTGATGGGGTGGGGCGAGTTGCTGCGCGTGTCGCAGCGCGTGACACCGCCGGTGGGCGCGACCTCCGTGAGCTTCGACCTGCGCGTGGCCCAACCGGTGATGCTCGACTTCGACCTTTGCCTCAAGCACCTGCTGTACGACGCCGGATGCTTGATCAAGCGCGTGCACGTGGCCGCCGGGTCGGACGCCTGGCAGCCGATGCGAATCGCCCTTGATGGCGATCCGCTGCACCGCGGCGTCTGGTACGCACCGAAACTCGCGGCGTTCTCGATCGCGACCGAGAATCCCGGGGTGCGGGTCGAGGTCGACAACCTCGTCGTCGCAGGCGCCGACGGGCGCAACCTGCTGACCAACGGAGACTTCTCCAACGGGCTGGCGCGATGGTTCTTCACGAGCGATCGAAACCACCTGCCATGGCACGTCAAGAACATGGCCCTGAACGTTCTGTTCGAGCAGGGCGCGATCGGGCTCGCGCTGTGGAGCACGCTCGTCATCGGCGCGACCTGGCGGGTCACCGTCGGCCGTGCGCGGCACGATGGGCTTGCCCCGAGCATCGCTGGCGCGCTGATCAGTTTCAGTGTCGTCGGCCTGTTCGACAGCCTACTTGACGCGCCGCGCGTCGCGTTCTTGTTCTACTTCCTGCTGTTGCTCACTCTGAGCTTGCGCGAGCCGGCGGTACGAGCTCACAAAAGTCGTCATCAGATGATCTCCTGAGTCGTCCGAAACCTCGTGCGCAGTCGCGCACGCCACTCCCCCAAGCACTCCTTTGCCGCAGCCAGCAGCCCTCGCGGTGTACGCACATTGCAGGCGATCAGGCCGACACGTTCGCGCCGATGGGTCATCCACGACCTCTTGTATGCGTCGTCTCCGGTCAGATAATCAATCTCGATGACCCGATCAACGTCGAGCGCGTGCTGGAACATGTGGGCGCTGAGCACGGTCCCCGCGGACCACTTCGATTGCGACTCGTCGTACGCCAACTTGAAAATGTACGCACGCCTGTCGATCGTGAACCAGAACTGGGCGGCCACCGGCACGTCTTCAACGGTGGCGATGCCGAGCCGCAGCCAGCCGTGTTGCGCGCAGATGCGGGCCCAGCCTCTTACGAAATCCGCGTAGGGCTCCGGCTTTTTCCAGCTCTTGGAGTAGACCGCGTCATACGCATCCATAGCCCACTCGACATCGTCGACAGCCGTGACGATTTGCACCTGCCCTGCGGCCAGGAGCTTCCTGGTCTTGCGCATCCAAGTGTTGCGAAGCTGGGAATCCCTGCCCTCCATGTACGCGCCGAACGTGGTTCCGTCGCAGGGCAGGTACCAATTCCCAAAGCAGAAGTAACGCCTGACGTACCAGCCTTGGCTCGACAGCGCCTCCTCAAGTGCCGCGGTGTCCTCGGCCAACCCATCCAAGGGGGCGACATTCAGGGTGTTGATCCTGGGCTGCACCTCGGCGAGCCGATGGACGATGCCACTGATGGCCTGTCTGCGGTCGACGACCGTGCTGTTCAAGGGGGAACACAGCGACGCGTAGTAGTTGGTCAGGGCCATGCATCGGCCGGGGGCCCGCAAATCGCGGTAGAGCAGCATCACGCTGTGGCTGGCCGCCCGGACCTCCATGGCAAGAACACGCCATTCTTCTTCGGCCACCTGATCGATGAAGTGCTGCACCCAAACGCTGGAGGCAAATGGATTCACCGCGTTGCCGGGCGCGTCCAGAACCGCTGCGTGCGCACGGACGAACCGCAACGCTTCGTCCTTCGTCAAGTTGTGCACGGCGGGGGACACTGCGGCAGCATGATTTCCATTTGATGCAGCGGATCGGCGCCTGCAAACAGCGGGCTCAATCGAAGAATGGGAATGTAGCCTGCGGAGGCTCGGGCTGTCTCCACGGTGACGCCCATTCTGGGGGGTGTTACCGGATGGAACTCCCCACTAGAGCGGGCTACCATTGAACGAACATCGGGAGGCTGGGCAAAGATGGACGTGACGCGTGAGGTGATCCAGTTGCTCGATGACGTGCTCAGCCTCGGCGGCCGAGGTGCCGCGTTGACGCGCGATTCGCACTTGCTCGGCGCGGTGCCCGAGTTCGATTCGATGGCCGTGGTCTCGCTGATCACTGCGCTCGAAGAACAGTTCGGCATTGCGGTCGACGACGATGAGATCGACGGCGCCACCTTTGCGACCGTCGGGACGCTGAGCGATTTCGTGTCCGACAAACTGACAATGTGAAACCATGGACGCAGCGCCAGAGGCCTTTTTCATGCCGGCCGGCGGCGGCACTCGCGGCCAACGGCTGTGCGTGTACCACCGACCATACGGCGCCACTGCGCGCGGCGCGATCGTCTACGTCCACCCGTTCGCCGAGGAGATGAACAAATCGCGTCGCATGGCGGCGCTGCAGTCTCGGGCATTCGCACGCGCAGGCTGTGCGGTCCTGCAAATCGACCTTCTGGGCTGCGGCGACAGCAGCGGCGACTTCGGCGAGGCGACTTGGGACGACTGGGTCGCCGATGTGCTCGAGGCCGCGGGTTGGCTGCTCGGGCGGCATGCAGGCCCGTTGACGTTTTGGGGAGTTCGGTGTGGGGGTCTGATCGCAAGCGACGCGTCCCACCGCATCGACACACCGTGCGACCTGCTCTTGTGGCAGCCGCCGAAGTCGGGCAATGCGCTGCTGACCCAATTTCTGCGGCTCAGGGTCGCGGCCGACATGCTCGACGGGCAAGCCAAGGGGACGGTCGACAAGTTGCGGTCGCAACTAGATGCGGGTGAGACGATCGAGATCGCCGGCTATCGGCTCGCGCCCGCTTTGGCCGGTGGTCTGGAGCACGCAATCCTGGTTCCACCGCCACCGCCGGGCCGCGTCACCTGGCTCGAAGTCTCGACCCGCGCGGATGCCGCGTTGCTGCCAGCGTCGGCCGCGACTGTTCAACGTTGGCAGCAAACCGGCGTTGGCGTCAACGCGCAGGTCGTTCGGGGCCCGGCGTTTTGGAGCGCCATCGAGATCGAGGAAATCCCGTCGTTGATCAATGCGACGACGCTGGCGGCGCTGACGGGAACGGTGGCCGCATGACCGCCGACCTCGTGACCGAAAGCGCGCTGAGTTTCGATTGTGAAGGTCACACGCTGGCGGGCATCCTGCACGCGCCGGCGCGTCCCTGCGACGTCGGCGTCGTCGTGATCGTCGGGGGGCCGCAGTATCGCGCGGGAAGCCACCGACAGTTCGTACTTCTGGCGCGCGACGTCGCGAGCGCGGGATTCGCGGTCCTGCGCTTCGACTATCGCGGTATGGGCGACAGCGACGGCGCGCGCCGCGGCTTCGACGCCGTCACCGCCGATGTCGGCGCGGCCCTGACCGAGTTCCAGTTGCGAGTGCCGGCGGTACGCCGCGTCGTGCTGTGGGGGCTGTGCGACGGGGCATCCGCAGCACTGCTGTATCTCGACGACACCCACGATTCGCGCGTGAGCGGGCTGTGCTTGCTCAACCCTTGGGTGCGATCGGACGCAAGCCTGGCGCGCACGTACGTGAAGCACTACTACGCGCGCCGGCTGGGAGAGCGGGAGTTCTGGGCCAAGTTGCTGGGCGGTCGCGTCGGTGCCAGGGCGTGGCGTGCCCTGGTGGCCAACGTTCGCGACCAGGCGCGGGCTCGCGACACGAGCGCGGCCCTGTCGTACCAACAGCGCATGGCGCGCGCCTGGGAGTCGTTCCGCGGCCGCGTTCTGCTGGTCCTGAGTGGCGACGACTACACCGCGAAGGAGTTCATCGATGTTGCGCGCCAGGACGCGGCGTGGTCCGGTTCGCTTCGCCACCCGCACGTGCAAAGGCACGACCTGCCCGGGGTCGACCACACGTTCTCGACCGGCGGGTCAGGGCACCAAGTCAGCAATTTGACAGTGCAATGGCTGTTGGCCCTGTCCGAACGGGTGCTCGCGCCCACGGAAGAAGTCGAGTGAAGACGCTGCAGTGGCGATCAGCGGTTCGAATCCGGCACACCGGCAGTGCGCTGCTGTTGCTCGGCGCATTGTCGGCGACGCCGGCCGCCGCGCAGGACGCACAGCCTGTCTGCGGCAGCCTCGAAAATCACTATGGCCCGTATGACTACCGTACCGAGCGCAGCGCGAAACTGCGCATCGTCGAGCGATTTCACTTCACACCCGTCGTCGAGGCATTGATCAGGGGAAGCACGGGCTCCGTGGGCGACGACTTGAACTACACGCTGATGACCTCGCCGAATCATCATCGCGCACTGATCGCGATGACCCGCCTGGCGGAGCGCGCCAAGTCGCCCCGGCCGCCCAACATGGCGTATTCGGTCACCTGCTTTTTCGATCGCGCGGTCCGGTTCCAGCCCGACGACACCGTGGTTCGGGAGCTCTATGCGCAGTACCTGGGCAAGATCGGCCGCACCAAGGAGGCGATCCAGCAGCTCGAGGTTGCGAATGAATTGGCCAAGGACAACCCGCTTTCGCACTACAACATCGGCCTGATCTATTTCGAGCTGAAGGAGTACGACCACGCGCTGACGCAGGCGCACATCGCGAGTCGTCAGGGCTACGCCCGGGCCGACCTCGGCCAGATGCTGAAGAGCGTGGGCAAGTGGCAGGAACCATTGCCGACCGCCGAGACGCCGGCACCAGCTGCGTCGGCCGCGCGATGAACGCCGAACGGGTCTCGGTCGTCATCCCCTGCTTCAACGCGGCCCGCTACATCGCTGCCGCGATTCGTTCGGTTCTCGAGCAGCGCTGGCCCGACCTGGAGATCATCGTCGTCGATGATGGCTCGACCGACGGATCGGCCGATCTCGTCGGCGCCGAGTTTCCGCAGATCACGCTGCTGCGGCAGACCAACCGGGGCGCGGCCGAGGCGCGCAATCTCGGCATCCGCCACGCGCGCGGCCCGTGGATCGCATTCCTCGACGCGGACGACATCTGGCTGCCCGGCAAGCTGCACGCGCAGGCCGAGCTTCTGCGCCAGGACCCGAGTGCGCGCATGGTGTACACCGCGTGGCAGGTGTGGTTCGGCGAGGACGCAACACCTTCGGCAGCCGAGACCGCGGCGCTTCTGGCAGGCGCGAACGACCCGACGCGCTGGTCGGGGCCCACGGGCTGGATCTACCCCCAGTTGCTGCTGGAGTGCGCTCTCTGGACCTCGACCGTCGTGGCCCACCGCTCGGTGTTCGACGAGATCGGCGTGTTCGACGCAGGCCTGCCTATCGGAGAGGACTACGACCTCTGGCTGCGCGCCTCACGCGTCACGCCGATCCTGCGGGTGCAGCGACCCTGCGCGCTGTATCGCATGCATCCGGCCAGCATCACGCACGCGCCGCCGCGCGAGAACTATCGTTCGATCGTCGTGTCTCGGGCGTTGGCGCGCTGGGGATATGGTCACGATCGTGCCGGCGTGATGGCCCCGTCGCGCGTGCGGCGCGCACTGGCCCAGAGCTGGAGCGAGTTTGCCGCGGCCAATCTGAGCGCTGGCGAGTTCGATCGCGCGGGCCGCGGGGCATTGATGTCCCTGCGTGCCGATCCGACACACGCGGCGGCCTGGAAAGTGCTCGTCAAGACGGCGATCGGTGCGCTTAGCCCGCATCCGGCAGTCAATCGATGAGGACCGATGTGACCACGCCGTTCTCTTTCGCGCAGCGCGCCGGCGGCCCTGCTCCGGCCAGACCATGACCGTACGGCGCGCACTCGCCTTTTCGTATGCGGAGAAGTACGGCTCGTTCGTGCTGAGCCTGCTGTCGACCATGGTGGTGTCGCGCCTGCTCGGGCCGGCCGAGATAGGGGTGTTCGCGATCGGCATGGCGGTGGTCGGGGTCGTTGCGGTCGTCAGGGAACTCGGTGTCAGCACCTACCTCATCCAGGAGGTCGAACTGAACGAGCCGCGCGTGCGCGCGGCGTTCACGCTCGCGGTCGCGATGGGCGTAGGTTTGGCATTGGTGGTGTTGTTGCTCAGCGTGCCGGCAGGCCGGTTTTATAGTGACTCCAACGTCACCGAAATCATCGCGATCCTGGCGCTGAATTTTGCGCTTGCGCCGCTGGGCAGCGTTTCTCAGTCGCTGCTGATGCGCGAACTGCGCTTCAGCACGCTGACCGGGATCCGACTGGTGCATCCGCTAATCCTGGGGGTCGGCTCAACGGTGCTCGCCGCGCTCGGCCTGGGACCGCAAAGCCTGGCCTGGGCCGCGGTGCTCGCGAGTCTGGGCAATGCGGCCATGTCTCTTTCGATCCGGCCCCATTCGATGCGCCTGAGCTTCGTCGGTACCGACCTGCGCCGCGTCTTCGCCGTCGGCGGCCCGGCCACGGCCATCAACATCGTCGACGAGATCGTCACGGCGCTGCCGGAACTGGTGCTCGGCCGGATGCAGTCGTTGACAGCGGCAGGTCTGTTCAGTCGCGGTCGAGGCATGTCGCAGATGGCACATCAACTTCTCGCGCGCGCCGCGGGGCCGGTCTTTCTCGCGGTGTTTGCCGAGCGACAGCGCGAAGGCTTGCCGCTGGCGCCGCTTTACGCGAAGGCCACGGCCTGCGTTGTCGCGCTCGGCTGGGCGGGTTTGGCGATGCTCGTCGTCCTGGCCGAGCCGGTAGTGCACGTGCTGTTCGGTGCCAACTGGCTGGCGGTGGTGCCACTGATGCGTTGGTTGTGCATTTCGGCCGCCGTGGCCCTGCTGACTTCGGGCGCGCATCACCTGCTCCTGGCAGGCGGCGGCGCCAACGATGTGCTGCGCGCGAAGTTGGCGGCCTTGCCTGTGCACGCCTTGTGCCTGTTCGTCGGCGGCGCCTTCGGCGCGGAGTGGATGGCCATCGCAACGGTGTTGAGCAGCAGCGTCGCGACGCTGCTGTTGGCGCTCGCGGTGCGGCGCCGGTTCGGCATTGGCCTGCTCGACCAGTTGTCGCCGGGAGTCGCGAGCGCGCCTGTGACGCTGGCCACTGCGGCAGGCGCCTCCTTGGCCTTGTTGCTGGCCGCGCCGGAATCATCGGTCGGAGCGCTGGTGAGCCTCGCCGTGGGCGGTACCGCCGGCGTTGTACTGGCGGCAACAGTACTGATGGCCGGCACGCATCCTCTACGGGCCGAGGTGGCACTCGCGATTACGCGGCTACGGCACGCTCGCTAGCCAGCGAACGTCTCACCGCGCCCCATACCAGAGAGTCGTAGCATGCTGCATTTCATCTCCAAGAACATCAAACACTATCTAATGCAACGCCCCAGCGAGCGCTTCGGCATCGAATTCAACCCGCTCAATGCGCTGATTTGGCGCTATCCCTTAAGGATACGTTTTGACATCAACACTGAAACTTTAGTGGCTGACGACGGTCAGCGAGAGTTCCATTTTTGCCGCAACGTGCGAGCGATGCGATATGTCAACGGTATCGACAACTTCCTCATGAAGCTCGCACATGCCTATATCGTGGACGACATTGCCCTCGCCCCAGGAGACTGGATGGTCGATTGCGGCGCCAATGTCGGCGAGGTTTCTGCGTGGCTGACGAAGAAGCAGCCGGAACTCAATGTGATCGCTGTCGAGCCTGAAGAGCTGGAAGCCAACTGCGCCGACCAGAACATCTACGGCGGTGCTCCGCGCACTCTGCGCAAGCTGCTGTGGAAAGAGGAGACGACGCTTCGCTTCTACAGTGCTGCGGAAGCAGCCGACAGTTCAGTCTTTGAGACAGCTGGGTATAGCGAGGTGCGGGAGGTGGCCGCCATCACATTGGATGCTCTGCTCTCGGCCAGCGGTGCAAAGCGTTTGCGAATCCTGAAGCTTGAAGCCGAGGGCGC
>JANXZN010000199.1 GCA_025355545.1 Rhizobacter sp. | reverse complement strand
GGGGTTCTTGCCGACCGATCACGCTCCACACCCCCCGAGCGCCACGCAATGACAGTCAAGACACTCGTTGACCCCGGAAAACAGCGTCAAGATGGCCCATCAGGCCATACAGTGGTCGATGCGTGAAATATGCGGGCTAGCTCGGGCGTCGCTACTTCAGCACGCGCCCCAGGAAGGCGGCGATCACGCGCGTCAGCTCGTCGGTCTGCTGCTCGTAGAAGTGCTCGGCGCCCTCGATCACCACCTGCTCCGAGCCGGGGTGCCTATCGATCTGCGCGCGCCGCTCCGCGCCGCCGTAGCGCGTCACCTGCCAGTCGCGTGTGCCGTAGATGTCGAGCACCGGGACCTTGATGCGGAACATCTCTTCCAGTCCGTTGATGATGCTGATGAAGACCCAGGCGTCGACACCCGGGTCGGGCGCGGTGATCAGGTACTGGTTGGCCATCGTCGCGCCCAGGCTGTGCGACACGATCGCGACCCGCTTGTAGCCCTTCGCGCGCAACCACCGCACCGCCAGCGCGAAGCGCTCGTTCGAGTCGGGGAACATCGGCAGGTAGTCGCCGATCTTGGCCGTGCCGGGCAGCACCGGCAGCTGGATCGACAGGGTCGCATAGCCCGCATCGGCCAGGGTCGTGCGCAGCACGCCGTACAGCTCGAAGTCCGGCCCCCAGCCGCGCCCGTGCGCGACGATCACGGCGCCCATCGGCTCCTTGGCAGGGCGCGTGTACAAGCCCATAAATCGGTGCCCGTTCTTCTGCTCGATCTGCACCGGCTCGCCGACGACGAGGGCGGCGAGTGTCTCCTGGGCCCAGCGCGCTTCGCGCTCGTAGTCCTGCGCACCGGCCTGACCGGAGCAGCACACCAGCAGGGCCGCGAGCAAGGCGGCCGGCCCTGTCACGAACATGAACATCGGATTCCGATCAACCAAAAGAGAAGCCCGCCGCGGCGGGCTTCTGGGTCACGTGCCGCGCTGCCTCAGGCCAAGCGCAGCGGCAGCTTGCGCAGACGCTGTTTGGTGGCGGCGAACACCGCGTTGCCCACCGACGGGCTGATCAGCGCAGTCAGCGGCTCGCCGATCCCGCCCGGCTTTTCGGTACTGGCGATCATGTGCACATCGATCACCGGCGATTCGTTCATGCGCACCACCGGGTAGTCGTTGAAGTTGTTTTGCTCGACGACGCCGTCCTTCAACGTGATCTCGCCGAACAGCGCCGCCGACAGGCCGAATATCGTGCTGCCTTCGATCTGCTGCGCGACCACGTTGGGGTTGACCATGCTGCCGACGTCGGCTGCGATTGTGACGCGGTGCACCCGGATGTCCTTGCCCGACACCGACACTTCCGAGACCATCGCGAGGTAGGTGCCGTAGCCCTCCATCACCGCCACGCCGCGCGCGCGGCCCGCCGGCACCGGCTTGCCCCAGCCCGACTTCTCGGCCGCGGTGGCGAGCACCTTCAGATAGCGCGGCTCCTTGGTCAGCAGCGCCTGCCGGTACGCGACTGGGTCCTTGCCCGCGGCGACCGCCAGCTCGTCGATGAACGACTCGTTGGCGAACACGTTCAGGGCATGCGACACCGAGCGCCAGTAACCGACGCGCAGGCCGGTGTCGTGAATGACCACTTGGCCGAGCTGGTTCGGGATGTCGTAGGGCAGCACGGCCGCTTCGGTCATGAACGGGTCGATACCGTCCTTCACGAACGCCGCGAACAGACGCTGCGTGACCGACGGTGAGGTGAAGTGCACCTTGATCGCGGTCGGCATGCCGTTCGCGCCGAGACCGGCCGACAGGGTGTGGCGGCTGATCGGGCGGTAGAAGTCGTGCTTCATGTCGTCTTCGCGCGACCACAGCAGCTTGACCGGTGCGCCGACCGCCTTCGAGATCTCGACCGCCTGGGCGATGAAGTCGAAATCGATGCGCCGCCCGAAACCGCCGCCGAGGAAAGTGGTGCGGATCGTGATCTGCTCGGGCTTCAGGCCGGTGATGGCCGCTGCCGTTCCGACCGCTGCCTGCTGGAACTGGGTCGGCCCGTAGAGCAGGCAAGAGTCCTTGCGCACGTCGGCGGTGAAGTTCATCGGCTCCAGCGGCGCGTGCGAAAGGAAGGGCAACTCGTAGGTCGCTTCGACCTTGCGCGCCGCGGCACCGAACCCGGCGTCGAAGTTTCCGAGCTTGTGGTACTCCGCACCCGGCTTCGCGCTGGCCGTCTTCAGCGCCGCGGCGATACCGGCCGAGTTCAGCCCCTTGCCGGCCCCCTCGTTCCAGGTGACCTTGACGGTCTCGAGTGCCTTGCGGGCGTGCCAGTAGGTGTCGGCCACCACGGCGACGCCGTCGGTGATCTGCACCACGTTCTTCACGCCGGGCATGCCCTTGGCCTGCGCGGCGTCGAAGCTCACCGGCTTGCCGCCGATCACCGGGCACTGCGCCAGCGCGGCATACAGCATGCCGGGCAGCTTGACGTCGATGCCGAACTCCGCGCTGCCGTCGACCTTGGCCGGCGTGTCGCGGCGCTTGACCCACTTGCCGACGATCTTGAAGTCTTTGGCGGCCTTGAGCTTGGGCTCCTTCGGCGGCGTGAGCCTGGACGCCGCCTCGGCCACTTCGCCATAGGTGAGCTTCTGGCCGCCGGGGCCGGTGATCACGGCGTCGGCCACGCTGCACGCCGAAGGATCGACCTTCCAGCGCTCGGCCGCTGCAGCCACGAGCATCATCCGCGCCTGGGCGCCGGCCACGCGCAGCCCGTCGTACCCCTCGCGCACGGACGTGGAGCCGCCGGTGATTTGGCCGCCGAGCATCGTGTTGGTGTAGGGCTCACCGGCGGGCGCCATTTCGATGCGCACCTTGGTGATGTCGACTTCGAGTTCTTCGGCCACCAGCATCGGCATCGACGTGAACACGCCCTGGCCCATTTCGGCCCGCGCGCAAATGATGGTCACTGCGTTGTCGGTGCCCACCTTGACCCACGCATTGGGCATCGCGCCCGGAGCGGTGGCGCTCGGCGGCAGGGCCGACGCCATCGGGCCCTTGTCGGGCATCATCGCGCAGCCCACCAGCAGGCCGCCGGAGAAGAGCCCGGTGCCGACGACGGTACCGGTCTTGACAAACTGACGCCGCGAGGAGTTTTGCAGGGTCGTCATGGCTCAGGCTCCTTTCGTCCCGGCGGCCATCTGGATGGCGGCGCGGATGCGTGGATAGGTGCCGCAGCGGCAGATGTTGCCCGACATGGCACCGTCGATGTCGGCGTCGCTCGGCTTGGGGTTGGCGCTGAGCAGGGCAACCGCGCTCATGATCTGGCCCGACTGGCAGTAGCCGCATTGCGGCACGTCGAGCGCGACCCAGGCGGCCTGCACCTTCTTGCCGATCTCGGTCGAGCTCATGGACTCGATGGTGGAGACGTTCTTGCCCGCGACCGCCGACACCGGCGTCTGGCACGAACGTACGGGCACGCCGTCGAGGTGCACGGTACACGCGCCGCACAGCGCCTGCCCGCAACCGAACTTGGTGCCCGTCAAACCGATCTCGTCGCGGATCACCCACAACAAGGGCGTGTCGGGCTCGGCCTTCACGTCCACCGTTTTTCCATTCACGCTGAAGCGAGTCGTCATCGATGTCTCCTGTTTGTGGTCGTTGTGCTTGCCCGGCATTGAAGTCGGCACACAGATGCTAGCCGTCCGCCACCGGACGGTGATAGGGGAATCCCGCCTGTCTTGTTCTGGAACAGCTCTCGGACTGCACTCGGCGCGCCCGCCGCCGCACGAGCGCCGAAGACGGCTACTCCGGGATCAGCCGCCAGACGCCGCCCGTCAGCTGCATCAGCTCGCGGCCGCGTCGGTCGAAGCCGGAATGATCGGCTGCCGACATGTTGTAGACACCCTGGGTGCCGACCAGCTCGCGCGTGCCTTCGAGCGCATCGCGCAGCGCCACGCGGAAGGCCTCGGTGCCGGGCTGACCGCGCTGAAGTGCCTGGGGCACCGCGCGCTGCAGCAGCAGCCCGGCATCGAAGACATTGGCGCCGAAGGTCGCCGGCTTCGTGCCGTAGAGCTTCTCGTAGGCGGCTATGTACTCGAGCGCGGTCTTCTTCGCCGGGTTGCTGTCGGCCACCTGGTCCAGCACCAGCATCAGGCTGGCGGCCATCACCGCGCCGTCGACGTCCCTGCCGCCCAGCCGCACGAAATCGGGCGTGGCCGCGCCATGGGTCTGGTAGATCTGACCCTTGTAGCCGCGCTCGACCAGCGTGCGGTGCGGCAGCACGGTCGGCCCGCCGGCGGCGCCGACGAGCACCGCGTCGGGGTTGGCGGCGACGATCTTGGTCGCCTGGCCGATCACGCTCTGGTCGGTGCGCTGGAAGCGCTCGTTGGCGGTCAGCTTGATGCCGGCCCTGTCGATCATGGCCGTGAAGACCTTGAACCACGACTCGCCGTAGGCGTCGCCGAAGCCGATGTAGCCCACGGTCTTGACGCCCTTCTTGACCATGTGCGCGACCAGCGCCTGGCAGATCAGGTCGTCGTTCTGCGTGGTCTTGAAGACCCAGCGCTTCTGCTCGTCCATCGGCAGCACGACCGCCGTCGTGCCGACCGGCGCGAGCATCGGCGTTTTGGCCTCGGCGATGAACTGCAGCGCCGCCATCGAGTTCGGCGAGCCCGACGGCCCGATGATCGCGTCGACCTTGTCGATCAGCAGCTTCTTGATCAGCGCGACGGTCTGGGTCGAGTCGGAGGCGTCGTCGAGCACCGTGTATTCGATGTCGATGCCGGCGATCTTCTTCGGCAGCAGCGCGGCGCTGTTCTTTTGCGGGATGCCGACCGCGGCGGTCGGGCCGGTCGCCGACGCGATCACGCCGACCTTCATCTGGGCCTGGGCGGCGAAGGCCGCCAGCGCGGCCAGCGCCAGCGTCGCGAGTCGGGCGGACAACTGCAATTTCATCGTCGAGTCTCCGGGGTGGGGTGGAAGCGGATTCGGGATCGCGAACCGCCCACGATAGCGGAGTCGCGCGTCAGCGCGCGCCGAACTGCGCGTTCTCGAACAGGTCCTTGAACTCGCGCGGCTGCGAGCGCCAGTACTGCGGCGGCGCCTCCACCTGCGCGCCCAGCGTCGCGGCCGCATGCCAGGGCCAGCGCGGGTCGTAGAGCATCGCGCGGGCCAGCGAGACGGCATCGGCCTCGCCGCTGGCAATGATCGCCTCGGCCTGCTCGGGCTCGGTGATCAGACCCACCGCGATCGTCGGCAGGCCGACCTCGGCCTTGACGCGCTGCGCGTACGGCACCTGGTAGCCCGGGCCGAGCTTGATCGCCTGCTGCGGCGAGACGCCGCCGGTGGTCACGTGGATCGCTGCGCAGCCGCGCGCCTTCAGCGCCTGCGCCAACGCGACCGTGCCCTCGATGTCCCAGCCGCCGCTGACCCAGTCGGTCGCGGAGATGCGCATCCACACCGGCCGGTCGGCCGGGAAGGCCTCGCGCACCGCATCGAACACCTCGATCGGAAAGCGCATTCGGTTCCCGAGGCTGCCGCCGTAGGCGTCGCCGCGGTGGTTCGCGATCGGCGACAGAAACTGGTGCAGCAGGTAGCCGTGCGCGGCGTGGATCTCGAGGCCGTCCAGCCCCAGCCGCGCGGCGCGGCGCGCGGCGTCGACGAAACCCTGGCGCACCCGCGCCAGCCCGGCGGCATCGAGCGCCAGCGGCGGGTCTTCGCCGCTCGCGTGCGGCAACGCCGAGGCCGAGACCGCCTGCCATGACCCCGGCGCGCCGAGCCGGATCTGCGCCCCGCCGTCCCAGGGCGCGCGGCTCGAGGCCTTGCGCCCGGCATGCGCCAGCTGCATCGCCACCTTGATGGTCGAATGGGCCCGCACCGCCGCGAGCACGCGCGCGATGCCGGCCTCGTTCGCGTCCGAATAGAGCCCGAGGTCGCCGGGTGTGATGCGGCCTTCGGGCAGCACCGCGGTGGCCTCGACGATCAGCAAGCCGGCGCCCGACAGCGCCAGGTGGCCGAGGTGGATCAGGTGCCAGTCGCCCGGCGTGCCTTCGCTTGCCGAGTACTGGCACATCGGCGCGATCGCGATGCGGTTGGCCAGGCGCAGCGGCCCGATCTGCAGGGGTTGGAACAGCTGGCTCATCGGATGACTCCGCAGGGTTCGGTGACGAAGCTAGTGTAGTGTTGCATTCTGTTTAGAACTTAAGCGGCTATTCGCTCGGATGATTTTCTGCAGGATGTCGGCAGCGCTCTTGGTCCAGATGAACGGCTTGGGCTTGGTGTTGTGATGGGCGACGTACTCATCAATGGCGGCGACCAACTCCGCCACGCTGGTGAACACGCCACGACGCAGCCGATTGACGGTGATG
>JANXZN010000157.1 GCA_025355545.1 Rhizobacter sp. | reverse complement strand
GATTCGTCGATCACCTTCACGTCGTAGCCGTACATTGCGAAGCCCGGGCTGCCGAACTTGCTCGGCAGCGGCTCGATGCCGTTCGCGATGGTCAGGATCGGCCAGCCGGATTCGGTCTGCCAGTAGTTGTCGATCACGGGCTTGCCGATGGCCTGGGCGATCCAGGTCGCGGTCGGCTCGTCGAGCGGCTCGCCGGCGAGGTACAGCGCACGCAGCGAACCCAGGTCGTACTGGCTCAGGTACTTCGGGTCCTGCTTCTTCAGCACGCGGATCGCGGTCGGCGCGCTGAACATGTGGTTGACCCGGTACTTCTCGACCAGCTGCCACCAGATGCCGCCGTCGGGCCGCGTCGGCAGGCCTTCGTACATGAGGGTCGCGACGCCGGCGATCAGAGGCCCGTAGACGATGTAGCTGTGGCCGACGACCCAGCCGATATCGCTGGTGCAGAAGTAGGTGTCGCCCGCATCGGCGCGAAAGATGTGCTTCATGCTCGCGGCCAGCGCCACCGCGTAGCCGCCGGTGTCGCGCTGCACACCCTTGGGCTTGCCGGTGGTGCCGCTGGTGTAGAGCGTGTAGCTCGGCGCGGTCGAGTCCAGCCAGACGCAGGGCACGACCGCGTCGATGTGCTGCGCGCGCAGCGTCGCGTAGTCCACGTCGCGATCGGCGGTCCGATCCATCGGTGCGAGCCCCCGATCGACGAGCAGCACCTTGGCAGGCTTGTGCGTTGCCAGCCGGATCGCCTCGTCGAGCAAGGGCTTGTAGGCGATGACCTTGCCCGAGCGGCTGCCCGCATCGGTGCTGACGATCACGCTCGGCTCCGCGTCGTCGATGCGGTTCGCCAGGCTGCCGCTGGCGAAGCCGCCGAACACCACCGAATGGATCGCGCCGATGCGCGCACACGCCAGCATCGCGAACGCGGCGGGCGCGATCATCGGCATGTAGATCAGCACGCGGTCGCCCTGCGTGATGCCGAGCGCGAGCAGGCACGCGGCCATGCGCTGCACTTCTGCATGCAGCTCGCGGTAGCTGTAGACCTTCTCCTCGTCGGTCTCGGTCGAGACCCAGATCAGCGCGTTCTGATCGGCGCGCTGCGCGAGGTGGCGGTCGATCGCGTTGTGGCACAGGTTGGTCTGGCCGCCGACGAACCACTTCGCGAACGGCGGGTTGTCGTAGTCGCAGACGCGCTCGAGAGGTCGGTGCCAGTCGATCAGCTGCGCCTGTTCGGCCCAGAACGCGTCGCGGTCTTCGAGCGAGCGGCGATGAAAGTCGATATACCGTGTCATGTGTGAGCCCTCAGATTTTCACGACGATGCGACCGCGCACCTTGCCCTGCATCAGATCACCTGCCTTCGCGATCGCCTGGCTCAGCGGCACGACCTGGGTGATCGCCGCAAGCTTGCTCGAGTCGAGGTCGACGGCGAGCCGCGCCCAGGCCTCGCGCCGAGCCGCGATCGGCGCCATCACGCTGTCGACCCCGGCCAGCGTCACGCTGCGCAGGATGAACGGCATCACGGTCGCCGGCAGATCGAAGCCCTGCGCGAGTCCGCAAGCCGCGACGACACCGCCGTAGCGCATCTGCGCCAGCGCGTTGACGAGGGTGTGGCTGCCCACCGCATCGATCACCGCAGCCCAGCGCTCCTTCTGCAAGGGCTTGCCGGGCGCGCTCAACTCGGCGCGGTCGATCACGCCGGCAGCCCCCAGCGCGCGCAGGTAGTCGGCCTCGCCGGGCTTGCCGGTGGCGGCGGTCACGCGGTGGCCGAGCTGGCCCAGCAAGGCCACCGCGACGCTGCCGACGCCGCCGGTCGCGCCGGTCACGAGCACCTCGCCGTCGCCGGCCTTGACGCCGTGGCGCTCGAGCGCCAACACGCACAGCATCGCGGTATAGCCGGCCGTGCCGATCGCCATCGCCTGCAGCGTCGAGAACGCCGCCGGCAACGGCACCAGCCAGTCGCCCATCAACCGCGCCCGCTCGGCCAGACAGCCCCAGCGGGTTTCACCGACGCCCCAGCCGTTGTGAACGAAGCGGTCGCCGGGCTTCCAGGCCGGGTGGCTGCTCTCGAGCACCGTGCCAGCACCGTCGACGCCCGCCACCATCGGCCAGACCCGCACCACCGGGCTCTTGTTGGTGATCGCCAGGCCGTCCTTGTAGTTCAGGGTCGAATGCTCGACCTGCACCAGCACGTCGCCCTCCGGCAAACCGGCCTCGTCGACATCTTTCAGCGAGGCCTGGAAACCGGATTCGAGCTTTTCGAGCAGCACAGCCTTGAACATGGTCGCTCCGTTGAAGAAGACTGCACGATAGCGCAAGCACAACGCTTTTGCCGGCACGGGCAAGCCGCCGCCAGCTCTTCATTCTCGCATCACAAAACAGCGCCAAGTATTTGTCGGGATTGAGATTTTTTCACATTGACGGGCGCCGGAGGCTGGCCTATGCTGCACGCCATGTTGAGAATCCGGTACAGCAATCCGACCCAGGCGCGCCGTATCGCGGGTCTGGGGTTGGCGGCGCTGCTGGCAATGCCGGTGCTCGCGGCCCCGGCCGACTACGCGCACTTGCCGCCGGCAGCCGCCGCCGCGTCGGCCGCCGACGTGGTCAGCCGCTTCCTGGTCGAGAAGGGCCTGATCGCCCCCGCCGCGGCCGCACCAATGTCTGCGGGCCCGGGTTTCGTCGCACAGGTTCGCGACAAGGCCTCGGACATGGTGCTGACCGCGATGAACTTCCTCGGCGTGCGCTACAAGCGCGGCGGCAACACCGCCGACAGCGGCTTCGATTGCAGCGGGTTCACGCGCCAGGTGTTTGAAACCAGCCTCGGCCTCGCGCTGCCGCGCCGCGTCGACGAGCAGGCCAAGGCGCCCGGGCTTCTCACGATCAAGCGCGGCGAGTTGCAGCCCGGCGATCTGGTGTTCTTCAACACGTTGCGGCGCACCTTCTCGCACGTCGGCATCTACGTTGGCGAGGGCAAGTTCATTCATGCGCCGAAGCCGGGCGGCGAAGTGCGTGTCGAGGACATGCGTTTCGTCTATTGGGCCAAGCGCTTCACCGGCGCGCGGCGCGCCGAGCCGGTGGCCGAGCAGGTCGCCGCCGAGTCGTCATCGCCGGCGATGCCGCAGACCCTGGCCCCCGCCGTCACGCTGCGCTGACGCGCCCGGGTCGGCCCGCCACAGCCGCGACGCCTGTGCGGCCGGCGCCGCGAGGCACAATTGGCGCATGGCCGACAAAGTCATTCCTCTCGCCGATCACCGCTACGCCGCGAGCGTGCCGCGCATTCCGCTGGATGCGGCGCCGCCCTCCGGCCTGCTCGGCGATGCACTCGGGCGCCCCCTGCGCGATTTGCGCATCTCGGTCACCGACCGCTGCAACTTCCGCTGCAGCTACTGCATGCCGAAGGAGATCTTCGACAAGCAGTACAGCTTTCTGCCGCATGCGTCGCTGCTGAGCTTCGAGGAGATCACGCGCGCGGCGCGGATTTTCGTCGCGCATGGCGTGCGCAAGATCCGGCTCACCGGCGGCGAGCCCCTGCTGCGCAAGAACCTGGAGGTGCTGATCGGCATGCTCAGCGCGCTGCGCACGCCCGACGGGGCCCCGCTCGACCTGACCTTGACCACCAACGGCTCGGTGCTGGCGCGCAAGGCGCAGGCGCTGAAGGATGCCGGCCTGCAGCGCATCACCGTCAGCCTCGACGCGCTCGACGACACGGTGTTCCGCCGCATGAACGACGCCGACTTTCCGGTGCACGAGGTGCTGGCCGGGATCGACGCCGCGCAGGCCGCGGGGCTCGGGCCGATCAAGGTCAACATGGTCGTCAAGCGCGGCACCAACGACGACCAGATCCTGCCGATGGCGCGCCACTTCAGGGGCAGCGGCACAGTGCTGCGCTTCATCGAGTACATGGATGTCGGCGCGACCAACGGCTGGCGCATGGACGAGGTGCTGCCTTCCAGCGAGGTCGTCGCGCGCATCCATGCCGAGTTGCCGCTGCACGAGCTCGAGCCCACGGTCCTGGGCGAAACCGCCGAGCGCTGGCGCTACACGGATGGCGGCGGCGAAATCGGCGTGATCTCCAGCGTTACCCAGGCTTTCTGCGCCGACTGCAACCGCGCGCGGCTGTCGACCGAGGGCAAGCTGTTCCTGTGCCTGTTCGCGAGCCACGGCCACGATCTGCGCGCGCTGCTGCGTGGCGAATGCAGCGACGCGCAGATCGCCGCCGCGATCGGCCTGATCTGGCAACAACGCGCCGATCGCTACTCGGAACTGCGCAGCGCCGGCGTGGCGATGGCCGACGGCGAGCGCCGCGTCGAGATGCACTACATCGGCGGCTGAGCCCGGGCGCCTCGATGAGCGCAGCGCCCTCGATCCGCCCGCTGCGCCCCGACGATCTGGCCGATTACAAGGCACTGCGCGACACGATGCTCGCCGCGCACCCGAGCGCGTTCACGTCGGACGCGACCGAAGGCCTTCTGCGCACACCCAACAGCTATGGTTCCCGGCTCGGCCTCGAGCGCGCCGAAGGCGGCCAGTTCACGCTCGGCGCGTGGCATGGCAGCGCGCTGCTCGGCGCGATCGGCTGCGAGCGCGACACGCGTATCAAGGTGCGCCACATCGGCCACATCGTCGGCATGATGGTGCGCGACCACGCCCAAGGCCGCGGCATCGGCCGTGCGCTGCTGGCCGAGTGCATCGCGCTGGCGCAGCGCGCCGAGGGCCTGCAACTGCTGACCCTGACGGTGACGGCCGGCAACCTGCCGGCGATCGCCCTGTACGAAGGCTTCGGCTTCGTGCGCTACGGCAGCCTGCCCCGCGCCATCTGCGTCGCGGGACAGTACCACGCCAAGGACCAGATGGTGCTGGCGCTGTAACGCGCGTCAGCGCGTCGCGAGACGCCGCCAGGTCTCGGCCACTGAATCCGGGTTCAGCGAAATCGAGACGATGCCTTCGTCGGCGAGCCAGTCGGCGAAGTCGGGGTGGTCGCTCGGGCCCTGGCCGCAGATGCCGACATACTTGCCGGCGGCTCGGCAGGCCTTGATCGCGCGCGCGATCAGGAACTTGACGGCGGGATCGCGCTCGTCGAAGTCCTTCGCGAGCAGTTCCATGCCCGAGTCTCGGTCCAGCCCGAGCGTGAGCTGGGTCAGGTCGTTCGAGCCGATCGACATGCCGTCGAAGTGCACCAGGAACTCCTCGGCCAGCACCGCATTGCTCGGGATTTCGCACATCATGATGATGCGCAGACCGTCGGTGCCGCCGTCGGCCGCGCGCTTCAGGCCGCGGTCCGCGAGCATGCCGATTACCGCCCTGGCCTGTGCCAGCGTGCGCACGAACGGCACCATGATCTCGACATTGGTCAGACCCATGTCGTCGCGCACGCGCTTCAGCGCTTCGCACTCCATCGCGAAGGCCTCGCCGAATTCTTCGCTGACGTAGCGCGACGCACCGCGGAAGCCCAGCATCGGGTTCTCTTCCTCCGGCTCGTAGCGCGAACCGCCGATCAGTTTGCGGTACTCGTTGCTCTTGAAGTCCGAGAGCCGCACGATCACCGGCTTTGGCCAGAACGCCGCGCCGATCGTCGCGATGCCTTCGACCAGCTTGTCGACGTAGAACGCGCGCGGCGACGCATGCCCGCGCGCCACGCTTTCGACCGCCTTCTTCAGGTCGCTGTCGATATTCGGGTAGTCCAGGATCGCCTTCGGGTGCACGCCGATGTTGTTGTTGATGATGAATTCGAGCCGCGCCAGCCCGACGCCGCTGTTGGGCATCTGCGCGAAGTCGAACGCGAGCTGCGGGTTGCCCACGTTCATCGTGATCTTCACCGGGCAGGGCGGCAGCTCGCCGCGCTGCACGTCGCTCACTTCGGTCTCCAGCAAGCCGTCGTAGATGTAGCCGGTGTCGCCCTCGGAGCAGGCGACCGTGACGAGCGCGCCCGGCTGCAGCACCTCGGTCGCATCGCCGCAGCCGACCACCGCCGGGATGCCGAGCTCGCGCGCGATGATCGCCGCGTGGCAGGTGCGGCCGCCGCGGTTCGTGACGATCGCGCTGGCGCGCTTCATCACCGGCTCCCAGTTCGGATCGGTCATGTCGGTGACGAGCACGTCGCCGGCCTGCACCTGATCCATGTCGGCGATGCTGTGGACGATGCGCACCGGCCCGGTGCCGATCTTCTGGCCGATCGCGCGGCCTTCGGCGAGCACCGTGCCGCTGCCCTTGAGCTTGTAGCGCTGCTCGACCTTGCCGGTCTGCTGGCTCTTCACCGTTTCGGGCCGGGCCTGCAGGATGTAAAGCTTGCCGTCGGCACCGTCCTTGCCCCATTCGATGTCCATCGCACGGCCGTAGTGCTGCTCGATCGTCAGCGCGTAGCCGGCGAGTTCGGCCACGTCGGCGTCGCTGAGCGAGTAGCGGTTGCGCTGCTCGTGCAGCGTGTCGACGGTCTTCACCAGGCGCCCGCTCGCGGCCTTCTCTTCGGGCGTGGCGAACTCCATCTTGATCAGCTTCGAGCCGAGGTTGCGGCGGATGATCGCGTGCTTGCCGGCCCGCAGCGCGGGCTTGTGCACATAGAACTCGTCCGGGTTCACCGCGCCCTGCACCACCGTCTCGCCCAGGCCGTAGCTCGAGGTGATGAACACCACCTGGTCGAAGCCCGATTCGGTGTCGATCGTGAACATCACGCCGGCCGCGCCCAGGTCGGAGCGCACCATGCGCTGCACGCCGGCGGAGAGCGCCACCTCGCTGTGCGCGAAGCCCTTGTGCACGCGGTAGCTGATCGCGCGGTCGTTGTAGAGGCTGGCGAAGACCTCTTTCATCTTCGCGAGCACATCGGCAATGCCGACGACGTTCAGGAAGGTTTCCTGCTGGCCGGCGAACGAGGCGTCGGGCAGATCCTCGGCGGTGGCCGACGAGCGCACCGCGAACGACGCGTCGGGCGCGCCCGCAGTCAGCTTGGCGAACTCGGCGCTGATGGCCGCATCGAGTTCGCGCGGGAACGGCGTCGCTTCGATCCAGTGGCGGATCTCGGCACCGGCCTCGGCCAGCGCGCGCACGTCGTCGGTGTTCAGTGTCGCCAGGCGCGCCTCGATCCGCTGGTCGAGTCCGGCATGCTGCAGGAACTGCCGGAACGCGTGCGCCGTGGTGGCGAAGCCGCCCGGCACGCGCACGCCCGAGGCGGCCAGTTGGCTGATCATTTCGCCGAGCGAGGCGTTCTTGCCGCCCACCGTCTCGACGTCGGTCATTCTCAGGTGTTCAAACGGGGCGACCAGGGCGGTCGCCAGGGGGTTGTTCGACATGAAAGAGCTCCGGGATGGTGAAAAATAGGTGCTTCACTGTCCGGGCCCGAGCGTTGCTCTAGGGCGCTCGCCACCGGCGCTGGGCGCGCACGCGCGGACCCTGGCGGGGGTCGGGCGCAGCGGACGTTGGCGTTCATCATGGGGCGGACGGGAAGGATGCGGCCGATTTTACGGTCGAACTGCCTATCATCTGTGCCAGGCCCACTCTCGCGTCCGATCCGCCCCGTCATGGCCCAGCGCACCGTGTTCTTCATCTCCGACGGCACCGGCATCACCGCCGAGACCTTCGGCAATTCGATCATGTCGCAGTTCGCGGTTCGCTCGCGCCACGTGCGCCGCCCCTTCATCGACACCGCCGACAAGGCGCACCAGGTGCTGCGCGAGATCAACCACACCGCCGATGCCGAGGGTCAGAGGCCGATCGTCTTCATCACGCTGGTGAGCCCGGAGATTCTCTCGATCCTGAAGGATGGGAGCGCCGGCGTCGAGCAGAAGGGCCTCGTGCTCGACATGTTCAACACCTTCATCGAGCCGCTGGAAGCCGAGTTCGGCATGACCTCGAACCACCGCGTCGGCCGCTTCGCCGACGTCTCGAAAAGTCAGGAGTACACCGACCGCATCGAGGCCATCAACTTCTCGCTTGCGCACGACGACGGCCAGTCGTCCAAGAACCTCGCCAGTGCCGACGTGATCCTGGTCGGCGTCAGCCGCAGCGGCAAGACGCCGACCTCGCTTTACCTGGCGATGCAGCACGGCATCAAGGCGGCGAACTACCCATTGATCCCGGAAGACTTCGATCGCGGCAACATCCCGTCCACGCTGGCGCCGTACAAGCAGAAGTGTTTCGGCCTGACGATCGACCCCGAGCGCTTGAGCCACATCCGCAACGAACGCCGGCCGGGCAGCAAGTACGCCGCGGTCGAGAACTGCCGCTACGAGGTCAGGGAAGCCGAGACGATGATGCGCCGCGAGGGCATCGCGTGGCTGTCGTCGACCCACAAGTCGATCGAGGAGATCGCGACGACGATCCTGCGCGACCTGCGGCCGGACCGGTTGATGTACTAGCCGCGCTGGCGCGCCGATTCATACAGGCACACGGCCGCGGCGGCCGCGACGTTGAGCGATTCCTCACCGCCCGGCTGCGGGATGCGCAGCGACTGCGCGCAGCGCTGCAGCAGCGCCGCCGACACGCCCTGCCCCTCGTGGCCCAGCACCCAGGCGCACGGCCAGGGCAGTGGTACTTCGTGGATCGCCCGCGACGCATGCGAGCTCGTCGCCAGCAGCGGCAGCTTGAACGCGGCCAGCGCGTCGGCATCGGCCACCTCGACCAGCCGCAGACCGAAATGCGCGCCCATGCCGGCGCGCAACACCTTCGGCGACCACAGCGCGGCCGTGCCCTTGAGTGCGATCACCTGCGCGAAACCGAACGCCGCGGCGCTGCGCAGGATGTTGCCGACGTTGCCGGCGTCCTGCAGCCGGTCGAGCACGACGCTCGGCGCAGCCGCGTCGAGCACGCCCGGCCCGGCCCACGGCAGCGCGAACGCCAGCGGTGCCGGCGATTCGAGCGCGCTCAGGCCGGCCATCAGCGCCTCGGGCACGACCGCGACGGCCGCCGCGGTACCGGCCAGCGCGCGCAGCGCCGGCGTCTGCCAGCCCGCGTCGCTGACCACCGCCTGCGCCGCCACGCCGCCGCGCAGCGCGAACGCCGAGCACAGGTGTTCGCCTTCGACCCAGACCTCGCCCAGCTTGCGGTAGGCGGCCGGGTCGGCCGCGAGCTTGCGCAGCCGCACCAGCAGCGGGTTGTCGCGCGAGCTGATCGCCTTGATCGGCGTGCTCATCTCACAGCAGCGCGCGCACCGGCGCGAAGCTGCGCCGGTGGTGCGGGCAAACGCCGTGCGCCTTCAGCGCCGCCAGGTGCGCCGGCGTCGGGTAACCCTTGTGGCCATCGAAGCCGTACTGCGGGTGCTGCAGATGCAGTTGCTGGCACAGCCGATCGCGGTAGACCTTCGCGAGAATCGACGCCGCCGAGATCGCCTTGACCTTCGCATCGCCCCGGACGATGGCCTCGGCTGCGATCTTCAGCACCGGCAGCCGGTTGCCGTCGATCAGCACCTTGTTCGGTCGCAACCGCAGCCCCTCGACCGCGCGGCGCATCGCCAGCAGCGTGGCCTGCAGGATGTTCAGTGCGTCGATCTCCTCGACACTGGCCTGCGCGATGCTGAAGCACAGCGCCTTCGCGTGGATCTCGACGTACAGGCGTTCGCGCGCGAGCGCGGTCAGTTGCTTCGAATCGTGCAGGCCCTTGATAGGCCGCAGATCGTCGAGGATCACCGCGGCCGCCACCACCGGCCCGGCCAGCGGGCCGCGGCCCGCTTCGTCGACACCGGCGATCAGGCCCGGCACATCGAAGACGAGGCCGAGCTGTTCAGCCCGCAAGAACTTTTTCGATCGCATCGGTGGCCGCCTCGGCGGTGTTGAGGCGCAGCTCGCGGTGCAGCGCCTCGAAACGCAGGCGCAGCGCGTCGCAGCGCGCCGGGTCGTCGAGCCAGTCGAACGCGGCCCGCGCGAGCGCGGCCGGCGTCGCGGCGCGCTGCAGGAACTCCGGCACCGCAAAGTCGTTCAACAGGATGTTGGGCAGGCCGACCCAGGGCTGGTAGTTCATGCGCTTCATCATCTGCCAGTTCAGCGCGTGCATCACATAGGTGATGACCATCGGGCGCTTGAACAGCGCCGCTTCGAGTGTCGCGGTGCCGCTCGCGATCAGCGTCACGTCGCAGGCCGCGAGCGCCTCGTGGGAGCGGCCGTCGAGCAGGTCGATCGCGACATCGGCCGCATATTGCTTGCGCAGCGGCTCGACGACATGACGCAGCCCCGGCACGACCGGCAGCACGAAGCGCAGGCCCGGGCGCTGCCGGTGCATCTCGGCCGCGGCCTGCAGTAGGCGCGGCGCGATGTACTGCACCTCGGCGCGGCGGCTGCCCGGCAGCAGCGCGACGACGGTCGCGTCGTCGGCCAGCCCCAGGCTCGCCCGTGCGCCGGCGCGCGGCACCTCGAGCGGAATCACATCGGCCAGCGGGTGGCCAACATACGCCGCGGGCACACCCTGCCTGGCATAGATCGCCGGCTCGAACGGGAACAGACACAGCACCAGGTCGGTGGCGCGCCGGATCTTCTCGATGCGCTTGCCGCGCCAGGCCCAGATCGACGGGCTGACGAAGTGGACCGCCTTCATGCCCTGCGACTTCAGCCTGGCCTCGAGGTCGAGGTTGAAGTCGGGCGCGTCGATGCCGACGAAGACATCGGCACGCGCCGCTGCGTCGGCGCTCAACAGCCGTTCGATCAGCTGGTTGCGGATGCCGGAGATCTCGCGGTAGTGGCTCAGCACTTCGACGTAGCCGCTGACCGACAGCTTGTCGTGCGGCCACCAGGTCTCGAAGCCCTGCGCGATCATGCGCGGGCCGCCGATGCCGGCCGCGTGCAACTGCGGCCAGCGCGCCTTCAGACCACCGAGCAGCAGGCCGCCGAGCAGGTCGCCCGACGCTTCGCCGGCCACCATCGCGAAGCGAGGGGCTGTGGAGTCCATCGCGGCCATGCTAACGAGCGATGCCGCGCGTGGCGCGAGCGAGGAACTCGCCCATCATCGCGATGTCGCCCGCCGCTTCGGGCGTCTCGGCGCCGAGCGCGACGATCGCCTGGCGCGCCGCGTCGAAGCTCAGCCCGTTGCGGTACAGCAGGCGGTGCATCTGCTTGACCGCGGCCAGGCGCTCGGGGCCGAAACCGCGCCGCCGCAGCCCCTCGATGTTGAAGCCGCGCACCGCGAGCGGGTTGCCGTCGACCATCATGTAGGGCGGAACGTCCTGCGTGACCGCGCTCGAAAAGCCGACGAACGCGTGCGCGCCGATCTTCACGAACTGGTGCACGCCCGACAGCCCGCCGACGGTGACCCAGTCGCCCACATGCACGTGGCCGGCCAACGTGGCGTTGTTCGCCAATGTCGTGTTGCTGGCCAGTTGCACGTCGTGCGCGAGGTGCACGTAGGCCATGATCCAGTTGTCGTTACCGACGCGCGTGACCGCCGAATCCTGCGCGGTGCCGAGATTGAAGGTGCAGAACTCGCGGATCGTGTTGCGGTCACCGATGTGCAGCTCGGTCGGTTCGCCGGCGTACTTCTTGTCCTGCGGCAGCGCGCCGATCGAGCAGAACTGGAAGATGCGGTTGTCGCGGCCGATCGTCGTGCGCCCTTCGATCACGCAGTGCGGTCCGATGCTGGTGCCGGCGCCGACGCGCACGCCCGCGCGCACGATGCTGCAGGCGCCGACCGCGACGCTCGAATCCAGGTCGGCGCCGCGCTCGACGATCGCCGTGGGGTGGATGTTCGCCATGCTCGACAGCGTGCCCGCAGGCTCAGGCCAGGCGGCGCATCGTGCACATCAGCCCGGCTTCGACGGCCACGATGTCGCCCACCTTGGCTTGCGCCGAGAACTTGACGATGCCGGCGCGGCTGCGCTCGAGCGTGGCGTGCAGCATCAACTGATCGCCGGGCTCGACCGGGCGCTTGAAGCGTGCGCTGTCGATGCCGGCAAAGTAGAAGACGGTCTTGTCGTCGGGCATCACGCCGATGTTGTCGAACGCCAGGATCGCGGCGGCTTGCGCCAGCGCCTCCAGCATCACCACGCCCGGCATCACCGGGCGGTGCGGGAAATGGCCGACGAAATACGGCTCGTTCATCGTCACGTTCTTCAGCGCCAGGATGCGCTTGCCCTTCTCGAGCTCGAGCACGCGGTCCACCAGCAGGAACGGGTAGCGGTGCGGGAGCCGCTTCAGGATCTCGTGGATGTCCATGCTCATGGTGTGCCTGTCGTGTCGTTCTTGTCGGCGGCCGCATTCTCGCGCACGCTCTTCTCGAGCGCCCTCACGCGCTCGCGCAGGCGGTGCAGGTTGCGCAGAGTCGCGGCATTCTTTTCCCAGGCGGCATTGTCGTCGATGGGGAACACGCCGGTGTAGTGGCCCGGCTTGCGGATCGAGTGACTCACCAACGTGCCGCCCGAGATGTGCACGTGATCGACGATCTCGAGATGGCCCGCGATCATCCCGGCGCCGCCGATCGTCACGTGCTTGCCGATCGTCGCGCTGCCAGCGATGCCCACGCAGCCGGCGAGCGCCGAGTGGTCGCCGATGCGCACGTTGTGGCCGATCTGGATCAGGTTGTCGAGCTTGACGCCGTTACCGATCACGGTGTCGCCGAGCGCGCCGCGGTCGATGCAGGTGTTGGCGCCGATGTCGACGTCGTCGCCGATCTGCACCGCCCCGAGTTGTTCGATCCGTTCCCAGCGGCCTTCGGCGGGTGCGAAGCCGAAGCCGTCGGCGCCGATCACCACCCCGCTGTGGACGACGCCGCGCGCGCCGATCACGCAGCGCTCGTGCAAGGTGACCCGCGCGGCCAGCCGGGTGGCGGCACCGACCACTGCGTCGCGCCCGATGAAGCATTGCGCGCCGATCACCGCGCCCTCTCCGACGCGTGCGCCGGCTTCGATCACCGCGAGCGCGCCGATCGAGGCATTCGCCGCGATTCGCGCCGAAGGGTCGACCACTGCGCTGGCGTGCACCCCGGGCGCGGCCGCAACCCGCGTGCGCGCGGCCCACCACTGCGTCAGCCTGGCGAAATAGAGGTAGGGATCGGGTGTGACGATGGCCGGGCCGCGCGCCGCGGCCTCGTCACGCAGCGCCGGGCCGACGATCACGCAGCCGGCGGTGCTGGCGGCCAGCAGCGGCTGCAGCCGCGGGTTCGCGACGAAGGTGATGGTCGAAGGCGTCGCGTCGTCGAATGGCCCGATCCGGTCGATCCGCGCAGCGGCGACCGACGCAGCGTCGCCGCTCAGTTCGCCGCCGAGCGCGGCGACGAGTTCAGGCAACCTGACAGCGACCACACCGGGTCACTTCCCGCCTTGCGCGTTCAGTGCCTTGATGACCTTGTCGGTGATGTCGACACGCTGGCTGGCGAAGATCACGACGTCGCCTTGCAGGATCAGGTCGTACTTCTCGCTGTCGTAGATCTGCTTGACGACCTTGTTCGCGCGCTCGACCACCGAGGCCAGTTCCTCGTTGCGGCGCTGGTTCAGGTCTTCCTGGAACTCGCGGCGCTTGCGCTGCAGTTCGCGGTCCTGGTCGACGAGTTCGCGCTGGCGGCGATTGCGCTCCGCTTCACCCAGCGTGGGCGCGTCTTTATCGAGCTTGTCGGCGGCGGCCTTGAGCTTGTTCGCGGCGTCTTCGCCTTCCTTCTGGCGCTTCGAGAACTCGGTCTCGAGGCGCGACTGCGCCGCCTTCGCAAGCGTGGCTTCGCGCAGCACGCGGTCGCTGTTGACGAAGCCGATCTTCATTTCCTGGGCCTGCGCGCCGACAGTCGCCGCTAGCGTCAGCGCGGCGGCCATCGCGAAGCTCGCAAAGCCGGCCTTGAGAGTGGAGCTTTTCATTAGAACGCGGTCCCGATCTGGAATTGAAGGCGCTGAATTCTATCTTCTGGCTTCTTGCGGATCGGCGTGCCGTAGCTGATCTTCAGCGGCCCCACCGGCGAGACCCAGGTCAGGCCCACCCCCGCCGATGCGCGCAGGCTGTCGACGGTGAGCTTGTCGTTCTCGCCCCAGACGTTGCCGACGTCGACGTAGGTGAACCAGCGCAAGGTGCGGTCGTTGCCGGTGCCCGGGATCGGCAGGTAAAGCTCGCTGTTCAGGTTCAGCTTGCGGTTGCCGCCGATGAACGCGCCGGTCACGTCGACCGGGCCGAGCGAGTTCTGGTCGAAGCCGCGCACGCTGCCCAGACCGCCGCCGTAGAAGTTCTTGAAGATCGGGTAAGGGTGCCCGCCCAGGCCCTTGCCCCAGGACACATCGGCGTTGAAGCCGAACGTGAAGCGCTTGGACAGCGCGAGGTACTGCTGGAACTTGCCGTTCGTGCGCAGGTACTGCGCGTCGCCGGTGGCGCCCCAGTCGAAGTTCAGGCTCGTCAGGCGGCCGGTGGTGGGCACGAGTGCGCTGTCGCGGCTGTCGCGCGACCAGCCGACCGACAGCGGCACCGAGCTGCTGGTGGCGCCGAACTCGGTGACGTAGTTGCGGTAGTTGACCGGCAGGTTCGAGCCTTCGATCTTGGTCTGCTCGTAGCCGATGCCGAAGAATACCGTGTCGAACTCGCTGAACGGCACACCGAAGCGGATCGACGCGCCCGGCGTCACCAGCTTGTACTCTTCGCCCTGGCTGTTGATCGGGCGCTGCGTGCGATAGAAGACGTCGATGTAGCGCGAGATGCCGTCGACCGTGAAGTACGGGTCGATCGTGCTGAGCACCAGCGTGCGGCTGTACTTGCTGGTGTTGAGCTCCAGGCCCAGGTAGTTGCCGGAACCGAACACGTTTTCCTGCTTGATCGAGCCCGACAGCGACAGCTTGTCGGCCGACGAGAAGCCCGCGCCGATCTGCAGGTTGCCGGTGGCCTTTTCCTTGACCGTGATCGTCAGATCGACCTGGTCGGCGGTGCCGGGCACCTCGTTGCTGTCGACCGTGACTTCGCTGAAGTAGCCGAGCCGGTCGACCCGGTCGCGCGACAGCTTGATCTTGCGCCCGTCGTACCAGCTCGATTCGAACTGGCGGAACTCGCGCCGGATGACCTCGTCGCGCGTCTTGGTGTTGCCCGACACGTTGATGCGGCGGATGTAGACGCGACGCGCCGGTTCAGCGGAGATCGTCAGCGCGACGGTGCCGCTCGCGCGGTCGATCTCGGGGCGCGCCTCGACCTTCGCGAACGCATAGCCGAAGGTGCCGAAACGGTCGCTCATCAGGCGCGTCGTCTGGGTCACGGTCTCGGCGCGGTACGGCTCGCCTGGCTTGATCTGCACCAGGGTCTTGAAGTCGTCGTCCTTGCCGAGGTAGTCGCCCTCGAGCTTGGCGCCGCTCACCGTGTAGGGCTGCCCCTCTTTCACGTTGACCGTGATCGTGATGTCCTGCTTGTCGGGCGAGATCGCGACCTGGGTCGACTCGACATTGAACTCGAGGTAGCCGCGGTTCAGGTAGTAGGCGCGCAGCGTTTCGAGGTCGGCGTCGAGCTTGGCGCGTGAATAGCGGTCGGCCTTGGTGTAGAAATTGAGCCAGCCACCGGCGTTGAGGTCGAACAGGCCCGTCAGCGTGCTTTCCGAAAACGCCTTGTTGCCGGTGACGCGGATCTCGCTGATCTTCGCGGCCGAGCCTTCGGTGATCGTGAAGCTCAGGTTCACGCGGTTGCGCTCCTGCGGCGTCACGGTGGTCACGACCTCGGCGCCGTAGAGGCTGCGCGTCAGGTACTGACGTTTGAGTTCCTGCTCGGCGCGGTCGGCCAGGGCCTGGTCGAAAGGCTGGCCGTCGCTGATGCCGAAGTCGCGCAGCGACTTGATCAGTTGGTCCTTGTCGAATTCCTTCAGGCCGACGAAGTCGATGTTGGCGATCACCGGGCGCTCTTCGACGACCACGACGACGACGTTGCCGTCGATGTCGATGCGCACGTCCTTGTAGAGCCCCGTGGCGAACAGCGCGCGCAGCGCGGCGGCGCCTTTCTCGTCGCTGTAGGTATCGCCGATGCGAAACGGCAGCGACGCGAACACCGTGCCGGCGTCACTGCGCTGCAGGCCCTCGACGCGAATGTCCTTGACCGCGAAGGGCTCGACCGCCCATGCCGAGCCGGCCTGGAGGGCAGCAGCCAGCGCGACGCAAATGATGGAGTGGCGAAACGAGGTCGAGCGGGAGAAGCAGCGCATGCGGTCGGTCATTGCAGGCCCAGGAGGCGGGCCACATCGTTGTAGAGAGCCAGGGACATCATCATGAGCATGATGGCCACCCCGCCACGCTGCAGCCGGTCAAGCCACAGCTCGGAGACCGGCCGCCCCGTCACACCCTCGAAAAGATAATACATCAGGTGCCCGCCATCGAGGACCGGCAACGGCAACAGGTTGAGCACGCCGAGGCCGACGCTGACGACCGCCAGAAAGCCCAGGTAGTACGCCAGGCCGAGCCGCACCGACTGGCCCGCGTAGTCAGCGATCGTCAGCGGCCCGCTGAGGTTCTTCAGCGAGGCCTGGCCGATCACCATCTTGCCCAGCATCTTCAAGGTCAGCGTCGACATCTGCCAGGTCTGCGAAACCGCCTGCGACAGGCCGTCGAACATGCCGTAGCGCACCGTCACCATTTCGGGCGGCTGACCCGGCACGAGCTCGACCCGGCCGATCGTCCTGCCGCCGTCCGGCACGACATTGGGCGTCACGGTCAGCTCGATCGTCTTGCCGGCACGATCGACGCGCCACTGCATCGGCCGCGCCCGGCCGTCGCGGCCGCTCGCGACGATCAGCTCGCGCAGCGACCAGCCGTCGGCCACCGCCATGCCGTCGATGCTCAGCACCCGGTCGCCGGCGTGCAGGCCGGCCTTGTCGGCCGGCCCGCCGGCGACGACATTGCCCAGCACCGGCTCGCTGAACGCCGCACCCAGCCCGATGCGCTGCATCTGCTTGGCGTCGACCTCGCTGCTGCCCAGCGTGTCGAGCGCCAGCACGACGGTGCGCCGCGCGTGACCGGCGCGATCGGTCAGCATCAGTTGCAGCGGCGCACCGCGCATGGCCGCCTGCATCACCTCCCAGCGCAGGTCGGTCATCGAGCGCAGCTCGCGCCACTCGACGCCGTCGCTCGACCACTCGCGCGCCCAGTCGCCGCTACGCAGGCCGGCCCGATCGGCCAGGCTCGCGGCCACCGGCGGGCCCATCACGGCCTTCGCCTCGTCGATGCCGATCCAGTGCGCCGCGGCATACAGCAGCACTGCGAGCAACAGGTTCGCGACCGGCCCGGCTGCGACGATCGCGGTGCGCTGCAGCAGCGGCTTGCGGTTGAACGCACCGCCGAGCTGGTCGGGTGCGACCGGGGCCTCGCGTTCGTCGAGCATCTTCACGTAGCCGCCCAGCGGCAGCGCACAGACGACGAACTCGGTGCCGTCGGGTGTGGCCTGGCGCCGCCACAACACGCGCCCGAAGCCCACCGAGAACCGCAGCACCTTGACGCCACAGGCGACCGCGACGCGGTAGTGGCCGTATTCGTGGATCGTGATCAGCACGCCCAACGTGAGGATGAAAGCGAGTACGGTGATGATCATGGCGCGAGGCCCTTCACGAACTGCGCCGCCTGGCGGCGTGCGCGACTGTCGATCTCGAGCAAGGCTTCGAGCGAATCATGCCCCGCCGAACCAACGTCGATGCGTTCGAGGGCATGCGCGATCACGCTGTGAATCTGATCGAAGCGGATGGTTCCGGCGAGAAACGCGGCGACCGCCGCTTCGTTCGCCGCGTTCAGCACCGTGGTGCTGCCTTCGGGGCCGCGCAGCGTCTCCCACGCGAGCGCGAGACCGGGGCAGCGCTCGAAGTCGGGTGCCTCGAAGGTGAGCGCCGCGAGACTCGTGAAATCGAGCTGCGCGGCGCCCGACTCGATGCGCTCGGGGAACGACAGCCCGTAGGCGATCGGCACCCGCATGTCGGGCGTGCCGAGCTGCGCGAGTACCGAGTTGTCGCGGCACACGACCATCGAGTGCACGATCTGCTGCGGGTGAATGACGATGCGGATCTGCTGCGGTGCGAGCTCGAACAGCCAGCGCGCCTCGATGACCTCGAGCGCCTTGTTCATCATCGTTGCCGAGTCGACCGAGATCTTGCGGCCCATCGCGAAGTTCGGGTGCGCGCAGGCCTCGTCGGGCGTGATCTCGCCAAACGTCGCCGGGTCGCGCTGGCGGAACGGGCCACCGGACGACGTGAGCAGGATGTGGTCAATCCGGTGCGCCCAGCGGGCGCGGTCCTCGGGCAGGCACTGGAAGATCGCCGAGTGCTCGCTGTCGATCGGCAACAGCGTCGCGCCGCCCGCGTGCACCGCATCCATGAACAGCGCTCCGCCGACGACGAGTGCCTCCTTGTTCGCGAGCAGCAGGCGCTTGCCGGCGTGCGCCGCCGCGAGGCACGGCGCCAGGCCGGCGGCGCCGACGATCGCCGCCATCACGGTGTCGACCTCTTCGTGCGCGGCCAGATCGCACAACGCCTGCGCCCCGCAGAGCACTTCGGTCGCGATGCCCTGCTCGCGCAGACGGACGAGCAGATCCCCGGCCTGCGCGGCGTCCGGCAGCGCGGCGAAACGCGGCCGCCACGCGACGCATTGGCGCAGCAGTTCTTCGACGCGGCTGTGCGCGGTCAGCGCGAACAGCTCGAAACGGTCCGGGTGACGCGAGATCACGTCCAGCGTGCTGGTGCCGACCGAGCCGGTCGCACCGAGGATGCAGACGCGCTGGCGCGAAGCACCTGTCGATGGGTTGGCCGAGGTGTTCATCTCACAGGCTGATCAGCGCCATCGCAATCGGAAACACCGGCAGCAAGGCGTCGACGCGATCGAGCACGCCACCGTGGCCGGGCAGCAGCGCGCTGCTGTCCTTCGCGCCCGCGGCACGCTTGACCAGCGACTCGAACAGGTCGCCGACCACGCTCATCGCGGCCAGGAACACGACCCCCAGCACGACGCCGGCCAGCCCGAAGCGGCCGTTCAGCCGCGAGTACAGGCTCGGCGAATCGGTGTGGAACGAACTGTCGAGCCAGAGCCAGAACGCGGCGAGCGCGAGTGCGCCGGCCATGCCGCTCCAGACGCCCTCCCAGCTCTTGCCCGGGCTGATCGCCGGCGCGAGCTTGCGCCTGCCGAAGGCCTTGCCGCCGAAGTAGGCGGCGATGTCGGCGGCCCAGACCAGGCAGAACACCGACAGGATGAAGTTGACGCCGACGACCTTGGCTGCGGCGAGCGCCAGCCACGCGGTCCAGAGCAGCAGGAGACCGAGCACGCAGCGAACGACGACCGGAACAGTCGACCAGCCGCGAGGCCCGCCGCGCAGCACGAAGGCACCGCCCAGCACCCAGACCAGCACCGCTAGCCACCACGCGAGGCGCGGCGGCGCGTCGCCCCAACCGGCCCACAGCGCCAGCGCGCACGCCGCGGCGAGCGCCACACCCATCGCGATCGATGCACCGACCGCGCTGTTCAATCGGGCCCATTCCCAGCCGGCCGCGGCGATCAGCAGCAGCGACAGCAGCGCGAACGGCCAGGTCATCGGTGCAAACAACGCCGGCAGCAGGAAGGCGATCAATACGAGCGCGGTGATGACCCGCTGCTTCAGCATGGTCAGACCCGGTCGAGTGCCGTGGCATTGGCCGCGCTGTCGACCGCACCGAAACGGCGATCGCGCTTGGCGTAGGCGGCAAACGCTGCGTCGAGTTCGGCGTCGTCGAATTCCGGCCAGAGGCAGTCGCTGAAGAACAGCTCCGAGTACGCCGCCTGCCACAGCAGGAAATTGCTGATGCGCACCTCGCCACCGGTGCGGATGAACAGGTCGGGGTCGGGCGCATGGCTCAGTGCCATGTACTTGTTCAGCGCCGCCTCGTCGAGCGCCGCGGCGGGCACGCCCTCGCTGATCGCCTGCCGGCAGGCCTGCACGATGTCCCAGCGGCCGCCGTAGTTGAACGCCACCGACAAGGTGATGCGGCTGTTGTGCCGCGTGCTCGATTCGGCCTGTTCCCAGGCGTGACGCAGCTTGTCGGAAACCTGGCTGCGGTCGCCGACGATGCGGATGCGAACGCCCTTGTCGGCGAGCTTGGAGAGGTACTTCGCGACCGCCACCAGCACCAGCCCCATCAGGCCCGACACCTCTTCGGTCGGGCGCTTCCAGTTCTCGGACGAGAACGCGAACACCGTCAGGTATTCGACCCCGCGGTCGGCGCAGCTCAACACCGTGCGCACCAGGGCATCGACGCCCGCCTTGTGGCCGAAGAAGCGCGGCATGAAGCGCTTCTTGGCCCAGCGGCCGTTGCCGTCCATCACGATGGCTACATGGCGCGGCACGGCCGCGCGCGGGTCGAAGGCGGGGACAGCGCTCAACTCAGACCGCCATGATCTCGGCTTCCTTGGCCGAGACGAGCCGGTCGATCTCGGCGATCGAGCGGTCGGTGAGCTTCTGCAGTTCGTCCAGCGAGCGGCGCTCCTCGTCTTCGCTGATCTCCTTGTCCTTCAGCATCTTCTTCGCATGCTCGTTGGCGTCGCGGCGCAGATTGCGCACCGCGATGCGGGCGTCCTCGCCTTCGTTGCGCACGACCTTGGTCAGCTCGCGGCGGCGTTCCTCGGTCAGTGCCGGCATCGGCACGCGCAGCAGGTCGCCCTGCGTCGCCGGGTTCAGGCCGAGGTCGGACTCGCGGATCGCCTTCTCGATCTTCGCGCCCATGCCCTTCTCCCAGGGCTGGACGCTGATCGTGCGCGCATCCAGCAAGCTGACGCTGGCGACCTGGCTGATCGGCACCATCGCGCCGTAGTAGTCGACGTGAACCTGATCGAGGATGCCCGGATGCGCACGCCCGGTGCGGATCTTGTGCAGCTCGCCCTTGAACGACTCGATCGACCGGGCCATCTTCTGCTCGGCAGTCTTCTTGATGTCGGCAATGCTCATGACAACACTCTCTTCAAACAAACAAGCTCAAACGATTCAGACGCGCACCAGCGTGCCCTCGTCTTCGCCCTGCACCACGCGTTTCAACGCGCCCGGCTTGAAGATGCTGAACACGCGGATCGGCAGCTTCTGGTCGCGGCACAGCGCGAACGCGGTCGCGTCCAGCACCTGCAGGTTCTTCGTGATCGCCTCGTCGAACGTCAGTTCGGAGTAGCGCGTCGCGGTCGGGTCCTTCTTCGGGTCGGCGGTGTAGACGCCGTCGACCTTGGTCGCCTTCAACACGATCTGCGCGCCGATCTCGGCGCCGCGCAGTGCGGCCGCGGTATCGGTCGTGAAGAACGGGTTGCCGGTGCCGGCGGCGAAGATCACGACCTTGCCTTCTTCGAGGTACTGCAGCGCCTTCGGCCGCACATAGGGCTCGACGACCTGCTCGATGCCGATCGCCGACATTACGCGCGCCGTCATGCCCTCCTGGCGCATCGTGTCGGCCAGCGCCAGCGCATTCATCACGGTGGCGAGCATGCCCATGTAGTCGGCGGTCGCGCGGTCCATGCCGACCGCGCCGCCGGCCACGCCGCGAAAGATGTTGCCGCCACCGATCACCACCGCGACTTCGCAGCCCAGCTGCGTCACCTCCTGCACCTCGCGCACCATGCGCACGATGGTGGCGCGGTTGATGCCGTAGGCATCGTCGCCCATCAGGGCCTCGCCGGAGAGTTTCAGCAGGATGCGCTTGTAGGCGGCCATGGGTTCGGGCTCCAGGTTCTGTGCGTTCGGGGGCGCTTGTGGCGCGCGTATGAGTCTAAATCGGAACCCGCGCGGTTCGCCGGCCCCGAAGGGTCGACTCTCAGTCCTTCCTTGCAGCAGCGACCTGGGCCGCCACCTCGGCGGCGAAATCGTCGACCTTCTTCTCGATGCCTTCGCCGACCACGTACAAGGTAAAGCTCGTCACCTTGGTCGCGCGCTCCTTCAGCATCTGCTCGACCGTCTGCTTGTCGTTCTTCACGAAGGCCTGGTTGAACAGGCTCACTTCCTTCAGGAACTTCGCGACCGAGCCGTCGATGCGCTTGGCCACGATCTCGGGCGATTGCGGCGTCTTGCCTTCGGCCTTGGCCTTCTCGGCGTCCTCGGCGGCCTTCTGCGTCGCGACCGAACGCTCGGTCTCGATCAGCTTGGCCGGCACATCGCCGGCCTGCAGCGCGACCGGCTTCATCGCCGCGACGTGCATCGCCACGTCCTTGGCGGCGACTTCGTCACCTTCGTAGTCGACCATCACGCCGATGCGCGTGCCGTGCAGATAGCTCGCGAGCCTGGCGCCTTCGTAGCGCTTGAAGCGGCGGATCGACATGTTTTCGCCGATCGTGCCGATCAGGCCCTTGCGCACGTCGTCGAGCGTCGGGCCGTAGCCGTCCTGCGTGTACGGCAGCGCCGCGAGCGCGACCACGTCGGCCGGGTTCTTCTCGGCGACGAGTCGGGCACAGGCCTTCGCGAAGGCGAGGAACATGTCGTTCTTCGAGGTGAAGTCGGTTTCGCAGTTCACTTCGACCAGCGCGCCGGCATTGCCGGCCACTGCCGCCGTGACCACGCCCTCGGCGGTGATGCGCGACGCGGCCTTGCCGGCCTTGCTGCCGAGCTTGACGCGCAGCAGTTCCTCCGCGCGCTCCATGTTGCCTTCGGCCTCGGTCAGCGCCTTCTTGCACTCCATCATCGGCGCGTCGGTCTTGGCGCGCAGTTCGCCCACCATGCTCGCAGTGATTGCAGCCATCTTCAAACTCCAGTGTGTTCAGTTGGAGAAAAGGGGCCATCGGCCCCTTTCTCTTGATGCCCGGCGCTCGCAACTCGCAAGTCGGGCTCGGGGCCTCAGGCGCCTTCGCTGACCTCGACGAATTCGTCGCCCTCGGCAGCAGCGGCCTGCACGACTTCGTTGGTCGCATTGGCCTTGCCTTCGAGCACCGCGTCGGCCACGGCACGTGCGTACAGCGCGACGGCCTTGCTCGAGTCGTCGTTGCCCGGGATCACGTAGTCGATGCCTTCCGGCGAGTGGTTCGAGTCGACGATGCCGATGATGGGAATACCCAGCTTCTTGGCCTCGAGGATCGCGATCTTGTGGTAACCCACGTCGATCACGAACATCGCGTCGGGCAGCGCATTCATGTCCTGGATGCCGCCGATGTCCTTCTCGAGCTTGGTGATGTCGCGCTGGAACATCAGCGCTTCCTTCTTGATGCGGATCTCGGTGCCGGCCTCGACCTGCGCCTTCATGTCCTTGAGCTTCTTCAGCGAACCCTTGACCGTCTTGAAGTTGGTCATCATGCCGCCGAGCCAGCGCTGGTCGACGTAGGGCATGCCGGCGCGCTTGGCCTCGAGCGCGATTACCTCGCGCGCCTGACGCTTGGTGCCGATCATCAGGATCGTGCCGCGCTTGGCGGCGATCCCGCGGACGAACTTCATCGCGTCGTTGAAGAGCGGTTGCGTCTTCTCGAGGTTGATGATGTGAATTTTGTTGCGATGGCCGTAGATGTACGGGGCCATCTTCGGGTTCCAGAAGCGGGTTTGGTGGCCGAAGTGGACACCGGCTTCCAGCATTTCACGCATGGTGACAGTCATGAGGACTCCAAAGGTTGGTTCTAGAATCCGGCTCGAATCGCGACACGCTTGATACAAGCCCGTCGCAACACCTTTCGAATAGCCGGTTCGCGATTTGTTTGACTGAATCGCAATCCCCGCACCGCGCGTGGCTCCGCTATCAGCTAAACCACTCGACTATAGCACGACGATGCCTTCCGATCCGACCTACCACCTCCCCCGAACCCCTGCCCGCGCCCTGCTCGAGCATGCCGTCGCGGCCGCGAAATCGCCCTCGAACCGGCACACGTTCGTGCGCGTCTCGTTCGACACGGCGGCGGCCGCCGCGCGCTCGATCGACGCGCTGCGCGCGGCCGGCGCACCGCTGCCGCCGCTGGCAGGGATGGCGGTCAGCGTGAAGGATCTGTTCGACGTGCGTGGCGAGGTCACCGCCGCCGGCTCGACCGTGCTCGCGCAGCAGCCTCCCGCCGCGGTCGATTGCCCGGCCGTGGCCCGGCTGCGCCGCGCCGGCGCGGCGTTCATGGGCCGCACCAACATGTCCGAGTTCGCGTTCTCGGGCGTCGGCATCAACCCTCACCACGGAACGCCGGCGAATCCAGCGACCGCAGCGCTCGATCCGCAGCCGCGCATCCCCGGCGGGTCGACGTCCGGCGGGGCGGTCTCGGTCGCGACCGGCGCGGCGCGCGCGGCGCTCGGGTCGGACACCGGTGGCTCGATCCGCATCCCGGCGGCGCTGCAAGGGCTGGTCGGCTTCAAGAACACCGCGCGGCTGACGCCGACCGAGGGCGCGGTGCCGCTGTCGACCACGCTCGACACCGCGTGCGCCATCACGCGCACGGTTCGCGATGCGGTGCTGCTGCACGAGGTGCTCGCCGACCGCACGGTGGCGCTTTCAGCGCAACCGCTCACGGCGTTGCGATTCGCCGTGCCGACGACGCTGATGCTCGACGCACTGGACACCGAGGTTCGCGACGCCTTCGAGCGCTCGATCGCGGCCCTGCGTGCTGCCGGTGCGCGTGTCGAGGAGATCGCGCTCGCCGAATTGGGCGAGGTCGCAGCGATCAACGCGACCGGCGGCTTCTCGCCGGCCGAGGCCTGGGCATGGCACCGCCATCGGCTCGCTGGACACGAAGCCGCGTACGACCCGCGCGTGGCGCAGCGCATCCGCCGCGGCGAACGCATGAGCGCGGCCGACTACATCGACCAGCTGCACGCGCGCCGCGCCTGGATCGGCAAGATGGGCGCGGCGATGGCCGGCTTCGACGCGATGCTCAGCCCGACCGTGCCGCTGATCGCACCGCCGCTCGCGCCACTGCTTGCCAGCGACGCGGCCTTCTTCGCGACCAACGCCCTGCTGCTGCGCAACCCGTCGGTCGTCAACCTGCTCGACGGCTGCGCCCTCTCGCTGCCCTGCCACGGCCCGGGCGAGATGCCGGTCGGGCTGATGGTCTGGAGCGGCGCGCTGCGCGACGATGCGGTGCTCGATGCCTCACTCGCGATCGAGGCGGCCGTGTCGGCAGCGCTCGCATGAAGGTCGCCGTCATCGGCGCCGGCATCATCGGCGTGACCACGGCCTACGAGCTCGCCAGCGATGGTCACGAGGTCACGGTGTTCGAACGCCGCGGCAGCGTTGCCGCCGAGACGAGCTTCGCGAATGCCGGCGTCATCGCACCCGGCTACGTGACGCCGTGGGCCGCGCCCGGCATGCCGGCCAAGGTACTGCGCCACCTGCTCAGCCGGCACGCGCCGGTACGCATCCACCCGAACCTGCACGCCGGCGACATCGCCTGGATGTGGCGCTGGTGGCGCGCCTGCCAACTGCACAGCTACCAGACCAATCGCCTGCGCATGCAGCGTCTGGCGGTCTTCAGCCGCGAGCGCCTGCACCGGGTGACGCGCGAACTCAAGCTCGACTACGAACGCCGCGACGGCTACCTCGTGCTGTTGCGCAGCGCGAAAGACCTCGCATTGGCGCAGCCCGGACTGGCCTCGCTCGCCGAGCTGAGCACGCGTTTCGAGATGTTCGATGCCGCGCAGTGCCGCACGGTCGAACCCGACCTGAGCCCTGAAACCGAACTGCATGGCGGCATCTACCTGCCCGACGACGAGGTCGGCAACTGCCGCCAGTTCGCGGCGCTGCTGCGCGCCGAGGCGCAGCGCCTGGGCGTGCGCTTTCGTTTTCACACGCAGGTGCAGAAGATCATCGCCGGGCCGGCGCCGCAACTGGTGCATGTCTATGCGCCGCCCGAAGAGGCTAGCGTGCTGTTGAACGTGAGCGCCGAGAGTGCGCCGCAGGACGCGCAGGACACGCAACCGATGGAACTGCACCCGGTCACCGAAGGCTTCGACGCGCTCGTGGTCTGTGCCGCGCTCGCGTCGAACGCGCTGCTGCGCCCGCTGGGCCTGAAGCTGCCGATGCAGGCGGTCTACGGCTACTCGATCACGGCCCCGCTGCGTCAGCACGAAGGCCATCCGGACCACGGCCCGCGCGCGGGCCTGATGGACGAGCGCTACAAGGTCGCGATCAGCCGGCTCGGCGCGCGCGTGCGCGTGGCGGGCAGTGCCGAGATCGGCGGCACGCTGGATCGGCACGACCCGCGCGCGCTGGCCACGCTGTACAAGGTGCTGCACGACTGGTTCCCCGGCAGCGCCCGCCTCGGCCAGGCGCAGGTCTGGAAGGGCGCGCGCCCGATGCTGCCCGACGGCCCGCCGGTGCTGGGCGCCAGTGGCATCGCCGGCGTGTGGCTGAACCTCGGCCACGGCTCCAGCGGCTGGGCGCTGTCGTGCGGTTCGGCGCGCCTGCTGGCCGATGCGCTGGCCGGTCGGCCGCCGGTCGTCGACGCCGAAGGGTTCGGCGTCGAGCGCTTGCGCGAGTGAACGCGATGCAGCCTGTCCTGCCACTGACGCGCGATCTGCCGCTGTTCGATGCCGCGCAGACACGCGCGCTCGAGCAGCGTGCGAGTGCAGCGCTGCCGCCACACACCTTGATGCGTCGCGCGGGCGAATCGGTCGCGCGCCTCGCGCTCGCGCTCGCGCCGCATGCGCAGCGCATCTGGATCGCCGCCGGCCCCGGCAACAACGGCGGCGACGGGCTCGAAGCGGCGATCCAGTTGCTGCGCTTCGGCAAGACCATCGAGGTCTCACTGATCGGCGACGCCGCGGCGCTGCCCGCCGACGCGGCCGACGCCTATGCGCGCGCGCGGGCCGCGGGCGTGCGCATCGCGACGAGCGTAGAACCGGTCGAGCCACCGGATCTGGCAATCGACGCACTGCTCGGCGTCGGCGCCAGTCGCGCCCCCGCCGGGCCGATCGCGGAGTGCATCGGCCACCTGAATGCGGTCGAGGGCCTGCGGCTCGCGATCGACCTGCCTTCGGGTCTGCACGCCGGCACCGGCCAGGCGCTCGGCGCCGATTGCGTGCGCGCGTCGCACACGCTGGCGCTGCTGACGCTCAAGCCCGGCATGTTTACCGGCCTCGGCCGCGATCAGGCGGGCCGGGTCTGGTTCGACACGCTGCACGTCGACACATCGGACGCCGGGCCCTGCGCGTGGCTGTCGGGCATCGACATGCCGCGCGCCGCGCCGCGGCGCCATGCGCAGCACAAGGGCAGCTTCGGCGATGTCGCCATCGTCGGTGGCGCGCCCGGCATGGGCGGCGCCGCGCTGCTGGCGGCGCGCGCCGCGCATGCGGCCGGCGCCGGGCGTGTCTACGTCGACCTGCTCGATCGCACGCCGGGCGCACCACGCGTCGACCTGCTGCGCCCGGAGCTGATGTTCCGCGACGACTGGGTTCGTGCCTCGGGCGAAGCACTCGCGCGCACCACGGTCGTCTGCGGCTGCGGCGGTGCGGATGCGGTGCGTGCGCCCTTGCCGCGCCTGCTGAGCGTGGCGCGCCGCCTCGTGCTCGATGCCGATGCGCTGAACGCACTCGCCACCGACGCGTCGCTGGCCACGCTGCTGCGCGCGCGCGCCGCGCGCGGCCATGCCAGCGTGCTGACCCCGCATCCGCTGGAGGCCGCCCGGCTGCTGGCCTGCACGACCGACCAGGTGCAGGCCGATCGCCTGCGCGCAGCGGCCGAACTCGCGAACCGCTTCGCCTGCGTCGTCGTGCTGAAGGGATCGGGCAGCGTGCTTGCCGCCCCGAACGCGGTCCCGCGCATCAACAGCACCGGCAATGCCGCGCTGGCCACCGCCGGCACCGGCGACGTGCTGGCCGGCTGGCTCGCCGGGCGCTGGGCGCAACGCGCCGGCGACGATGCCGCAACCGGGTTCGCAGTGGCCCGGCAGGCGGTCGCGGAACACGGCGCGGCCGCGGAGCCGCCGCCGCCGGGCGCGCTGCGCGCCGGCGATCTGATCGAACGACTGGCGCAGCGCTGAAGCAACAGGCGCCGCTCAGGCGAGCGCGCGCATCGCCTTGCCGATCTCGATCGTGCCTTGCGCGTTGCCGCTCTCGGGCACGGTCTCGCCGTCCCGGTCCGACAGGGCGGCAAAGGCCGCCGCCACCTGCTCGGCCGCGTCGTCGGGAAGGCCGACGAACACGCCCGGCGTCAGCGTGATGTGCGCGCGCTCGAACGCGCCGGCGCCGGCGCACAGGATCGTGCGCGTCGGCGCTTCATCGGAGACGAGCACCAGCAAGCCCGGCGTCACCGCCTCGGGCTGCAAGAGCTTCAGCACCGCCTCGGGCATCAGGTTCTCGGTCATGCGCGTGGCCGCGGTCGGCGCCAGGCAGTTGACGCGGATGTCGTTCTTCGCACCTTCGATCGAGAGTGTCTGCATCAGCCCGACCAGCGCCACCTTCGCCGCGCCGTAGTTGGACTGGCCGAAGTTGCCGTACAGGCCGGTCGACGAGGTCGTCATCACGATGCGGCCGTAGTTCTGAGCCTTCATGATGTCCCACACCGCCTTCGTGCAGTTGACCGCACCCATCAGATGCACCTCGATCACGAGGCGGAAGTCGTCGAGCGTCATCTTCGCGAAGCTCTTGTCGCGCAGGATGCCGGCGTTGTTGACGAGGATGTCGACGCGACCCCAGGTCTGCATCGTTTCGTCGACCATCGCCTGCACGGCCGCCGCATCGGTCACCGACGCGCCGCTCGCGATCGCCTCGCCGCCGGCCGCGCGGATCTCATCGACGACCGCCTGCGCGGCCTTCGGTGTGCCGCCGTTGCCATCGAGCGTGCCACCCAGATCGTTCACCACCACTTTCGCGCCACGCGCGGCCAGCGCCAGCGCATGTTGCCGGCCCAGGCCGCCACCGGCGCCGGTCACGATGGCCGCGCGGCCGTCAAATCGAATCGTCATTTTTCCGTGTTCTCCCGCGAACGTCGTTGCTGAACCTTTGAAATCAGCGCCGCGGCGACGACTTGCCGGCGGCCGCGCGACCGCCCGCCTTGCGTGCCGCCGACTTGGTGGCACGCACCGGGTGCGCCGCGCCGCTGCCGGCACCGGCGCGCGCCTTCTTCTTGGTCGCCGCCTTGACCGCGCGATCGGTGTCCTTCACCGCGGCGAGTTCACCGGCGGCCGCGGCCAACTTGTCGCGCCGCGCACGCAGCTGACCGACGTCGTCCTCGCCTTCGCGCACCATGCGGAAGTCGATCTTGCGGCCGTCGAGATCGACGCGACTGACCTGCACCCGCACGCGCGAACCGACGACGTAACGCACGCCGCTGCGCTCGCCGCGCAACTCCTGGCGCACTTCGTCGAAGCGGTAGTACTCGCCACCCAGTTCGGTGATGTGCACCAGTCCCTCGACGTACAGGCCGTCGAGCTGCACGAACAGGCCGAAGCTCGTCACGGCACTGACGGTGCCGCCGTATTCCTCGCCGAGGTGTTCGCGCATGTAGCGGCACTTCAGCCAGGCCTCGACGTCGCGCGAGGCTTCGTCGGCGCGGCGTTCGTTGACGCTGCAGTGCACGCCGGCCACTTCCCACTTCTCTTCTTCGGCGGTTGCCGTGCGCACCGGCTTGCTCGACTTGCGATTCGATGGCGCCGGGTTGCTCGCGCCGGTCACGAGGTGGTAGCGCTTGCCGCCCAGCAACGCCTTGATCACGCGATGCACCAGCAGATCGGGATAGCGCCGGATCGGGCTCGTGAAGTGCGTGTAGGCCTCGTAGGCCAGGCCGAAGTGGCCGCTGTTGATGCCGGTGTAGATCGCCTGCTGCATCGAGCGCAGCAGCATCGTGTGAATCTGCAGCGCGTCCGGCCGGTCCTTGGTCGCCGCCGCGATCGCCTGGAACTCGCCCGGCTTCGGATCGTCGCTGATCGACAGGCCCAGGCCGAGCGCGCGCAGGTAGTTCTGCAGCAGCGTCTTCTTCTCGGGCGTCGGCCCTTCATGCACGCGGTACAGCGACGGGTGTTTCGAGCGCTCGATGAAGTCGGCGGAACAGACGTTGGCCGCGAGCATCGCCTCTTCGATCAGCTTGTGCGCCTCGGTGCGCGTGCGCGGCACGATCTTCTCGATGCGGCCGTTTTCGTCGCAGACGATCTGCGTCTCGGTGGTCTCGAAGTCGATCGCGCCGCGCTTGTTGCGTTCCTTCAGCAGCGCACGATAGACCTCGTGCAGGTTCAGCAAGTCGGGCACCAGGTCCTTGCGCTTCGCGGCCTCGGGGCCGCGCGTGTTCGCCAGGATCGCCGCGACCTCGTTGTAGGTGAAGCGCGCGTGCGAGCAGATGATCGCCGGGTAGAACTGGTATGCGTGGATCTCGCCGGCGGCCGTGATCAGCATGTCGCAGACCATCGCGAGCCGATCCTCGTACGGGTTCAGCGAGCACAGGCCGTTGCTGAGCTTCTCGGGCAGCATCGGGATCACGCGGCGCGGGAAATAGACCGAAGTCGCACGCTCGTAGGCGTCGGCATCGATCGGCTCGCCCGGCTTCACGTAGTGGCTCACGTCGGCGATCGCGACGATCAGGCGCCAGCCGTTCGGCGCCTTGGCGCGGCCGACGCCCTTGCCGATGACGGCCGGCTCGCAATACACGGCGTCGTCGAAGTCGCGCGCGTCTTCGCCGTCGATCGTGACCAGCGCCACGTCGCTCAGGTCGATGCGGCCCTTGCGATCAATCGCGCGGATCTTGTCGGGCAGGCTCGCGGCCTGCGCCAGCGTCGCGGGCGAGAACTGGTGCGGCACCTCGTACTTGCGCACCGCGATCTCGATCTCCATGCCCGGGTCGTCGATCTCGCCGAGCACCTCGGTCACGCGGCCCACCGGCTGCGAGTACATCGAGGGCGACTCGGTCAGTTCGATCGCGACCACCTGCCCCGCGCTCGCGTTCGCGATCGCGTTCTTCGGGATCAGGATGTCCTGGCCGTAGCGCTTGTCTTCGGGCGCGACTAGCCAGACGCCGCTCTCGTGCAAAAGTCGCCCGATGATCGGTGCCTTCTTGCGTTCCAGTATCTCGAGCACGCGCCCTTCGGGCCGGCCCTTGCGGTCGTAGCGCACGATGCGCGCCTTGACGCGGTCACGGTGCAGCACCGCGCGCATTTCCTGTTGCGACAGGTAGAGATCGGCCTGCCGGTCGTCGCGCACGACGAAGCCGTGACCGTCGCGGTGACCTTGCACCGTGCCCTCGACTTCGGCCATCAGGTCGGCGCCGACGGGCGTTGAATTCTTGAATGTATTTGGTTTGATGATATAGTCCAAGACTTCCTGAAATGCCCAGGTGGCGGAATTGGTAGACGCACTAGTTTCAGGTACTAGCGGGTAACTCCGTGGGGGTTCGAGTCCCTTCCTGGGCACCAGCGTGGGTGAGAGAGATCAGTGAGAGGCCAGCACGCAAGCGCTGGCCTTTTTGCTTTGTGTGGCGGCTCTTCTGCGCGGCTCAAATTACGAACTTCTTCGCGAGCGCGTCGGGCCGCATGTCGTCGTATTCCTCGAACGGCTGGTGGATCCACGGGCTCGTGGGCAGCAGTTCGACGTAGTAGTCGGGCGTGTAGCTCGACACGCCCTTGGTCCAGATCACCGCCGAGCGCAGCTCGCTGATCGACGGCATGCTGCGCAGCCGATCCACCACCGCACGCAAGGTCACGCCCGAATCCGAGAGGTCGTCGACGAGCAGCACGCGCCCGGCAAGTTCGCCCTTGGGCATCGTGATGTACTTCGCCAGATCGAGGCGCCCCTGGATCGTGCCGGCCTCGGCGCGGTAGGAACTCGTCGACATGATCGCCAGCGGCGTGTCGAACACACGCGAGATCACGTCGCCCGGGCGCATGCCGCCGCGCGCCAGGCACAGGATCTGGTCGAACGCCCAGCCCGAGCCGGCAATTTTCAGTGCCAGCCGTTCGATGAGCATGTGGTATTCGTCCCAACTCACGTACAGGTGTTTGCCGTCGTCGGTCAGCATGCAGAACCCTTCAGGATCGGTGCGGTTGAGGTGATGGATCGAGCGCCTGTGAGCAGCATAACGAAGCGGCGCTCAATCCTGGTACGGATGGCGCAACAGGATCGTGTGCTCGCGGTCCGGGCCGGTCGACACCATGTCGATCGGCGCGCCGATCAGCCCCTGCACTCGCTCCAGGTAGCGGCGCGCGTTCAGCGGCAGCTTGTCCCACTCGGTGACGCCGAAGGTGCTGTCGGTCCAGCCCGCAAAGGTGTCGTAGACCGGCACGCAGGCGACGATGTCGTCGGCATCGAGCGGCAGGATGTCGATGCGCCGGCCGTGCAGCTCGTAGCCGACGCAGACCTTGATCTCGGGCAGGCCGTCGAGCACGTCGAGCTTGGTGATGCACAGGCCCGAGATGCCGTTGATGATGACCGAGCGCTTCAGCAGCGCGGCATCGAGCCAGCCGCAGCGCCGCGGCCGGCCGGTCACCGTGCCGCGTTCCTGGCCGACCGTCGACAGGTGGTGGCCGACCGTGCCGGGTTCGTCCATCGGCAGTTCGGTCGGGAACGGGCCGCTGCCGACGCGCGTCGTGTAGGCCTTCGTGATGCCCAGGATGTAGTGCAGCAGGTGGGGCCCGACGCCCGCGCCCGCGGCCGCATTGCCCGCCACGCAGTTGCTCGACGTGACGTACGGATAGGTGCCGTGGTCGATGTCGAGCAACGTGCCCTGCGCGCCCTCGAACAGGATGTTGGCGCCGGCCCGGTTCGCGTTGTGCAGGATGTAGCCGACATCCGCCATCATCGGCCTGAGTTGCTCGGCGACCTGCATCGCGTGGTCGTAGATCGGCTGGTACGCGAGCGGCTTGGATTGCAGGTAGCCGCCGAGCGCGAAGTTGTGCAGTTCCAGCAACTCGTGCAGCTTCTTCGCGAAGCGCTGCGGGTGCTTCAGATCCTGCACCCGCAGCGCGCGTCGCGCGACCTTGTCCTCGTAAGCCGGGCCGATGCCCTTGCCGGTGGTGCCGATCCTGCCGGCGCCGCTGCTCTCGCGCAACGCTTCGCGCGCCTTGTCGACCTCGACGTGGAACGGCAGGATCAGCGGGCACGACTCGCTGATGAACAGGCGCGAGCGCACCTCGACGCCGATCTTCTCGAGCCGCTCGATCTCGCCGAGCAGGTGCGTCGGGTCGACCACCACGCCGTTGCCGATGTAGCAGGCCACGCCGTCGCGCATGATTCCGGAGGGGATCAGTTGCAGAGCAGTCTTTACACCCTTGATCACCAGCGTGTGACCGGCGTTGTGTCCGCCTTGAAAGCGGACGACGGCCTGCGCATGGTCGGTGAGCCAGTCGACGACCTTGCCCTTGCCTTCGTCGCCCCACTGGGTGCCGACGACGACGACGTTGTGGCCGGCCGGCTTCGCGTCGGCGCGTGTGTTCATTGCTTGCATGTCAAAGTCGTCCAAATCGGAAATCTCTCGAGGCGCGTCGCTGCGGCACGACGGGCGCTCAGAGCGCGCGCACGGCCCACTCGCCATTCACCGGCACGAGCTCGCGATCGCAGTCGAATTCCTGCGCCTCGTGCTCGTGGCCGGGCAGCACCCGCACCACGGTCTCGCCGGCTTCGCGCAACGCGCGCACGCGCGAGCGCAATATGGCGTCCTCGGCCCACGGTGCGCGGATCGCCGCGTGCAGCGCCTGCGCCGGTGCGACCGCCGCGAGCGTCTTCAGGTCCAGGCTGAAGCCGACCGCCGCGCGATTGCGACCGAACGCGGCACCGACCTCGTCGTAGCGACCACCGCGCGCCACCGCGCCGGGCGAGCCCGGCACGAACGCGGCGAAGCGCGCGCCGCTGTAGTAGCCGTTGCCGCCGATGTCGGCGAGGTCGAAGCCGACCTTGACCTCGGGATGCGCCTGCTCGATGCGCTGCGCCAGCCACTGCAGGTCGGCCAACGCCGCTTGCACCAGCGGCCGCTGTGGTAGCTCGCGGCGCGCGACCTCGAGGATCTCGGCTCGCCCGTACAGCTTGAGCAGCGCCTGCAGCGCAGAGCGCGACTCGTCGGGAAAGCCGCGCGACAGCGCGCGCAACGCCGCCGCGTCTTTCGCCGCGAGCGCCGCGTAGACCTCGCCGAGCGGCTCGGCACCCACCAGCACGCCGGCCAGCACCCCGCGCACGATGCGCGCGTCGCCGAGGTCGAGCGTCACGCCGGCCAGTCCGGCGTGGCGCAGGCAGTCGAGCGCCAGGTCCAGGACTTCGAGGTCGGCCTCGAGACCGCCGTGCCCGTAGATCTCGGCGCCGAACTGCAGCGGCTCGCGGGTCGAGTGCAGGCCCGCCGGCAGCGCATGCAGCACCGGGCCGCAATAGCACAGGCGCGTCACACCGGCGCGGTTCAGCAGGTGCGCGTCGATGCGTGCAACCTGCGGCGTGCTGTCGGCGCGCACGCCGAGCGTGCGGCCACTGAGTTGATCGACAAGCTTGAAGGTTTTCAGATCCAGCGTGCGCCCGGCGCCCGACAACAGCGACTCGATGTGCTCGAGCAGCGGCGGCATCACCAGCTCGCAACCGTAACTGCGCGCCATGTCGATCAGGCCGCGACGCAAATCTTCGATGTGCCGCGCCTGCGCGGGCAGCACGTCGGCAATGTGCTCGGGCAGCAGCCAAGCAGAGGACATGTGAAAACGTCGGGGGGTCAAGAACGGCATTGTACCGGCGCATTCGCGGCAGACTTTCGGGCCGTGCTGCGCGGGCCGAGCGCCGGGCCGCCCCAAGCCGGCCCGCACACCTGCGGGGGCTCGGCCACCGTATCCGGTGGCCGGCGGGCTGTCATTTCAAGACAGGAAAAAGTACAGCATCGCCAGGCCGGCGAGCATGCTCGACAGGCCGATGAAGCGAATCTGCCCGTCGGTCATGCGCATCGCGCGCTCGAACACGCCGCGCCACTTCGTCGGGCTGATGAACGGCAGCAGCCCCTCGACCACCAGCATCAGCGCGAACGCACCGACCAGCAGGTCCCACAGGCTCGGCGAGGACGCCACCGCCTACTTCTTCTTCGCAGGAGCAGCCACGGGCGCCGCTCCGGAGCCGCGCATGGCCTGGAAGAAATCGCTGCCCGGGTCGACCACCATCACATCGTTCTTGGTGCGAAAGCTCGCCCGGTAGGCCTCGAGGCTGCGGTAGAACTTGGCGAACTGGGCGTCGCGGCCGAACGAATCGGCGAAGATCGCCGAAGCCTTGGCATCGCCCTCGCCCTTGACCTTCTGCGCATCGCGGTAGGCCTCGGCGACGATCACCTCGCGCTGGCGGTCGGCGTCGGCGCGGATCTTCTCGCCTTCGGCGCCGCCGGTGGCGCGCAGCTGGTTGGCCACCTGCTTGCGCTCCGAGGCCATGCGGCTGTAGATCGAATCGGTGATGTTGGCGACGAAGTCGACGCGCTTGATGCGCACATCCAGGATCTCGATGCCGAACGACTTGGCTTCGTCGGCCAGGCGACCGCGCACGTCCTGCATGACCTTGTCGCGCGCGGTCGACAGCACCTCGCCGACGGTGCGCTTGGTCACCTCTTCGTTGAAGGCGGCGTGCACGATCGGGCTCAGGCGGGTCTCGAGACCGCGCATGTCGGAGCCGTTGTTGCGGATGAACTGGCGCGGGTCGGTGATGCGCCATTTCACGAGCCAGTCGATCACCAGGCTCTTCTTCTCGGCGGTGAAGATCGGGCGGTTCTCGGGGCTGTCCATGGTCTGGATACGGCGATCCAGGAAGACCACGTTCTGGAACGGCGGCGGCAGCTTCCACTTCAGGCCCGGCTCCTGCACCACCTCCTTGATCTCGCCGAGCGCGTAGATGACGGCGACCTCGCGCTGATCGACCACGAACAGCGTCGACTTCAGCAGCACCAGTGCCAGCAACAGCGCGCCGACGATCAGGACAATGCGATTCATGTTCTTGTACTCCCGGGCATTCAGCGGCTCTCGCGATCGCGGCCGCGCGCGTTGTCGCGCGAGCGGGCGTCGATCGAAGCGGCGGGCGGCGCGGCCTCGACGGGCGCTGGCGCGGCCGCGCCGATCGACGGCGCCGCCGCGCCGGTTTGTTGCAGCAGCTTGTCCAGCGGCAGGTACAGCAGGTTCGAGTTGTTGCGCGTGTCGATCATCACCTTGCTGACGTTGGTGTAGACCTGCTGCATCGTGTCGATGTACATGCGGTCGCGCGTCACCGCCGGCGCCTTCTGGTACTCGGTCAGCACGCTGTTGAAACGCTGCGCATCGCCCTGCGCCTGCGCGATCACGCGCGACTTGTAGCCTTCGGCCTCTTCGCGCAGCCGCGCCGACGTGCCCTGCGCTTTCGGGATCACATCGCTGGCGTAGGCCAGGCCCTCCTTCTTCAGGCGGTCGCCGTCCTGGCCCGCCTTGAGCGTGTCCTCGAACGCGGCCTGCACCTGCTCGGGCGGTTGCACGCTTTGCACGTTGATGTTGACGACGACGATGCCGGCCTTCAGGCGGTCGAGCTGGTCCTGCACCGACTTCGCGAGTTCGGTGGCGATCGCGTCACGCTGCTCGTAGAGCACCGAATCGATCTTGCTCTTGCCGACGATCTCGCGCACCGCCGACTCGGCGGCGAGCGTCACCGCCGCCTCGGGGTCGCGGTTCTCGAACAGGAACGCCCGCGCATCCTTCAGCCGGTACTGCACGGTGAAGCGGATGTCGACGATGTTTTCGTCCTGCGTCAGCATCGACGAATCGCGCAACCCGGTCGCGGCGATGACCGCGTTGCGGCCGACCTCGCCGGTGCGCAGCTGCGTGTAGTTGACGATCTCGTTGGCCTGGAACGGGTACGGCATGCGCCACTGCAGGCCCGCGTCGACGGTCTTCGTGAACTTGCCGAACGAGGTAACGACGGCCTGCTGGCCCTCCTGGACCACGAAGATGCCGCTGCCCAGCCAGATCAGCGCGACGATGCCGGCCACCAAGCCGGCGCCGACGCCGGCGCTCTTCATGTCGGGCTGGAAATTCGGGCCGCCGCCGCCGCCGTCGTCGCCCGACCCGTTGCCGCGCGGCGTTCCGCCCTTGCCGCCGAACAGGCCACTGAGCTTGCGGTTGAAGTCGCGCCAGAGCTCGTCGAGGTCGGGCGGGCCGTCACCGCGGCCGCTGTTCAGCACCCAGCCGGCGGCGCGCGCGCGCAGGCGCTGGAAGCGGCCTTGAGAAGTCGTCTGGCTCATGGTCATGCGAGGGAGTGATGGATTGCCGAGGGCGCGGCGGCGTTCGGGTCATCGTCGCCGTCATCGGCGTCGACGCGTAGATCGCGAATGTCATCTGGGGCCGCGTCGCGCCGGTTCAAGAAGCCTTCGAGCGTGCCGGCGACGGCTTCGCCAAGGATCTGGCGCAGCTCCGGCATACCTTCGCCGGTTGCGGCGCTGATGAAGACGCGTGGCACGCGCAGGCCGGTGTCGACTTCGAGCAGGTCGCGCAGTTCGCGCGGCCGCTGCGTCGCTTCGAGCCGGTCGAGCTTGTTGAACACCAGCACCTGCGGGATCGCGTCGGCGCCGATCTCGGTCAGCACGCGCTGCACCTCGGCCATCTGCTCGGCCAGCACCGGGCTGGCGCAATCGACGACGTGCAGCAGCAGGTCGGCGTCGTTGGCCTCCTGCAAGGTGGCCTCGAATGCCTCGATCAGCTTGTGCGGCAGGTCGCGGATGAAGCCGACCGTGTCCGACAGCGACACCGAGCGGACCACGCCCTCGAGGTGGAGCTGGCGTGTGGTCGTGTCGAGCGTGGCGAACAGCTGGTCGGCGACATAGGCCTTCGCGTTGACGAGGGTGTTGAACAGCGTCGACTTGCCGGCGTTGGTGTAGCCGACCAGCGAGATGCGGAAGGTCTGGTTGCGCTCTCGCGCGCGGCGTTGGGTGCTGCGCTGCTTCTTGACGCGATCGAGTTGCTTCTTCACACCCTTGATGCGCTCGCCGATCATGCGGCGGTCGAGTTCGATCTGCGCCTCGCCCGGGCCGCCGCGCATGCCGATGCCGCCGCTCTGACGCTCCAGGTGGCTCCAGCGCCGCACCAGTCGCGTTGAAAGGTACTGCAGCCGCGCGAGTTCGACCTGCAGCTTGCCCTCGTGGCTTTGCGCGCGTTCGCCGAAGATTTCCAGGATCAGCATCGTCCGGTCGGCCACCGCCACGCCCAGGTGCTTCTCGAGATTGCGCTGCTGCGCCGGCGACAGCGCCTGGTCGAACAGCACCGCCTCGGCCTGGAGGCCCAGCACCAGGGCCTTGATCTCGTCGGCCTTGCCCGAGCCGACGAACAGCGCCGCGTCGGGTGCCTTGCGGCGCGCGATCACGCGCGCCACGGCAATGTCGCCGGCCGATTCTGCCAGCAGCGCGAGCTCGTCGAGCGTGTCGTCGAAGGCCTTGCCGCGGCCGAAGTCGACCCCCACCAGGATCGCCCGGGCGGGCTCGTGCAACCCGTTCGGGGCGGTCGAATCCGTGGAGCTCAAGGGGAGCGGCTGGCGGGTATCGCGATCAGGCGGCCGGATCGGTCGGTTCGGCGGCGTGGAAGTTCACCGCGCGACCGGGCACGACCGTCGAGATGGCGTGCTTGTAGACCATCTGCGTCACGGTATTGCGCAGGAGCACCACGTACTGATCGAAAGACTCGATGTGGCCCTGCAATTTGATCCCGTTGACGAGGTAGATCGAAACCGGAACATGCTCCTTGCGCAGCAGGTTCAGGAAGGGGTCTTGTAGGAGTTGCCCTTTGTTGCTCACGATATTCTCCGTGATGAAAGTTCGACAAGCGGGCACGTTAACACAGCGATGACGCGGCGCAGCAAGTTTGGGGGCTTTGCGCTTGGGCCGGCCCCGGCTCTCAGTCCTTGTTGTCGAACGGGTTCTTCGACGAGCGCATCTCGATGCGCATCGGCGTGCCGGTCAGCTTGAAATGTTCGCGGAAGCGCCCCTCGAGGAAGCGCTTGTACGAATCGGTGATGTGGTCCAGCGAGTTGCCGTGGATCACGATCAGCGGCGGGTTCATGCCGCCCTGGTGCGCGTAGCGCAGCTTCGGGCGGAACGCGCCGGCGCGCTTCGGCGCCTGGTGCTCGACCGCCTCCTGCAGCAGCCGCGTCAGCACCGGCGTGGGCATCTTCTTGACCGCCGACGCGTGCGCATCGCCGATCGCCTTCCAGACCGGGCCAAGCCCCTGGCGCTTGATCGCCGAGATGTGCAACACCGCAGCGAACTTCAGGAATGCCAGGCGCTGCTCGATCGAGCGCTGCAGCGTCTGCTTCTGGTAGTCGTCGACCGCGTCCCACTTGTTGATCGCGATCACCACCGCGCGGCCGCTTTCCAGGATGTAGCCGGCGATATGCGCGTCCTGGTCGGTCACGCCCTGGGTCGCGTCGAGCAGCAGCAGCACCACGTTCGCGTCGGCGATCGCCTGCAGCGTCTTCACCACCGAGAACTTCTCGATCGCCTCGAACACCTTGCCCTTGCGGCGCAGACCGGCGGTGTCGATCAACTCGAACTTCTGGCCGCCGCGCTCGAACGGCACCGTAGTCGCGTCGCGCGTCGTGCCCGGCTGGTCGAACGCGACCAGGCGTTCCTCGCCGAGCCAGGTGTTGATCAGCGTGGACTTGCCGACGTTCGGTCGGCCGGCGACGGCCAGGCGGATCGGACCGCCGTCCTCGGGCGTGGCCTCTTCCTCCTCGTCGAACTCGAAGTGCGCGAGAGCCGCCTCGGTCAGGCTGCGGATGCCCTGCCCGTGCGCCGCCGAAATCGGGTGCGGGTCGCCGAGACCCAGCTCGAAGAACTCGGCCAGCAACGGCGACTCCTGCATGCCCTCGGCCTTGTTGACCGCCAGGATCACTTTCTTGCCGACCGTGCGCAGGTAGCGCGCGATATCAAAGTCCTGCCCCGCGACGCCCGAGCGCACGTCAACGACGAAGATCACCGCGTCGGCCTCGGCGACGGCCTGGCGCGTCTGCTTGGCCATCTCCTTGACGATGCCGGTGGGGCTGTCGGGCTCGAAGCCCCCGGTGTCGACGACGATGAACTCGTGCTCGCCGCTGCGGCCGTCGCCGTAGTGCCGGTCGCGCGTCAGGCCGGCGAAGTCGGCGACGATCGCGTCGCGGCTCTTCGTCATCCGGTTGAACAGCGTCGACTTGCCGACGTTGGGGCGGCCGACGACGGCGATCACCGGTTTCATGGCGCCCCGAAATCCTGCGCGTTCAGAGGCGGAAGGCGAACAGCCTGCCCTTGCGCGTGACCACCAGCATCGTCGAGCCCGACGCGACCGGCGGCGCGACGATCGCGCTGCCGTCGGTGGGCAGGCGCAGTTGCGCCTCGCCGGTGTCGCGCGCGAACCAGTGGACCGTGCCGTCCTCGTCGCCGAACGCCACCGTCTTGCCGATGCTCAGCGGCGCGCTCAGGCCGCGGTACCGCAGCTTGTCGCTGGTCCAGGCGACATCGCCGCTGGCGGTCTTCCAGGCGCTGATGCGGTCCGACGCGTCGCCGGCGAAGACGAACTGCGCGTCGCCGCCGACCGCGTCGATGCCACCGATGTTCTTGCTCCAGATGCTGCTGCCGCTCTGGGCATTGATGCAACCGACCGCGGCCTGGAACGAACGCGCGCAGAGCAGCTCGCCGACGCGCAGCGCGGGCCCGACCAGGTCGGCCAGGCGCTCGATCTCGTTCGCGCCGCGCGGCGAGCCCACCGCGACGTCCCAGCGCACCGTGCCTTGCAACGGGTCGACACCGACCATGTGCGGGCCCTGGCCGACGACAAGCGTGTCCTTGAACGCGGCGAGCACGCCCGACTGCGCCAGGGTCAGCGGATCGCCCGGGCGCTGCAGGGCCCAGAGCTTGCGTCCGTCGAGCGCGTCGAAGGCCTGCACCGAGCGATCGACGCCGAGCACGAACACGCGCTCGCCAGCCACCAGCGGCGCGGTCGTGACGCGGCCACCCATGGCCTTGCGCCACTTGACCTGACCTTGCTCGAACACCACCAGCTCGCTCTCGCGCGTCACGACGGCAGCGAAGCGGCCGTCGCTGCCGACGCCGGCGCTGAGCTTGGCACCGGCTTGGCCGCGCCAGACCTCGCGGCCGGTCTCGGCGTCGAGTGCGAGCACAGTGCCGTCGTCGCCGGCGACCGTGAACTGGCCGCGCGTCACCGCTACCGCGAGCGGAAACTTCACGCTGTCCAGGCGCTGGTTCCAGGCGACGCTGGCGCTCATCTTCGGGGTGAGCGGCTGCAGCGGCTCCGGCTTGGGCTTGCCGCCGCTCGCGCAGCCGGCGAGGAGCGCGGCGCCGATCAGCGCCGCGAGCCAGCGATTCGACGTGCGCGCCACCACGCGACCCGCCGTCATTTCGTGCCCTCGGCGACTTTCGCGCTGTCGACCGGCGCCGCACCCAGCGCGGTTAGCTTCGCGTCGATCAGGCGGCGGTAGCCGACGTTCGCATCCATCGCCTGCCAGGCCTTCGCGAACGCCGCCTTGGCCTCGTCCTTCTTGCCCTGCGCGAGCAGCACGTCGCCGCGGCGATCGTCGACCAGCGCGGCGAAGTCGGGTGCGCTCGCGCCGTCGAGCTGCTTCAGCGCGTCGTCGTACTTCTTCTGGTCGAGCAGGACGCCGGCCGCGCGCAGCTTCGCGATCGTCTGGTACTCGGTCTCGGCGGCGTTCGCGCCGACCCACGCGAGCGTTGCCAGCGCGACATCGAGCTGGCCCTTGTCGAGCTGCACCTTGGCCGTCATCAGGCCGCCCTGTTCGGTAAAGGCGGTGCGCGGGTAGCGCGCCTTCATGTCGGCGAAGACGCGGCCGGCCTGCTCGGCGTCGCCCGCCTGCGCGGCCTTGTCGAGCTGATCGAACATCGCGCCGGACTTCTCGGCCTGGTCGCGCTGCCACCAGTTCCAGCCGTTCCAGCCGGCGTAGGCGGCGAGCACCGCGATCATCAGCCAGGTGATCAGGTTGCCGTAGCGCTTCCAGAATGCCTTCAACTGGTCGAGCTGTTCTTGTTCTTCGAGGTCGAGATGGGTGGCCATGGACGGGATGTTTCCAGTGAAGGCGGGATTATGCGTTGCGAAGTTCGGCGGCCCAGACGGCGACCTCGGCGAGCTTGACGGCGCGCTGCTGCGCGTCGGCGTCGCGCAGCGACTTAAGAGCAACTTCGCCGCGCGCGAGTTCATCGGCGCCGAAGACCAGCGCGAAGCGCGCGCCGCTCGCGTCGGCGCGCTTGAACTGGCCCTTCATGCCGCCCCACGAATCGGCCCCGGCCGCGTGCATCTGCACGTTGACGCCGGCGGCGCGCAGCGCTTCGCAAGTAGTCATTGCGGTGGTCATCGCCTCGGCGGACGGCACGATCGCGTACACATCGGACGCATTGGTCGGCGGCAGCACGCCGACCGCCTCCAGCAACAGCAGCATGCGTTCGACGCCCATGCCCCAGCCGACCGCGGGCGTCGGCTTGCCGCCGAGCTGCTCGAACAGGCCGTCGTAGCGCCCGCCGCCACAGACCGTGCCTTGCGAGCCGAGCTTGTCGGTGACCCACTCGAACACCGTGAGGTTGTAGTAGTCCATGCCGCGCACCAGGCGCGGGTTGATGCGGTAGGGCAGGCCGGCCGCGTCGAGCACTGCGCGCACCGAGTTCAGGTGCGCGAGCGAGGCCTCGCCGAGGAAGTCCATCAGCTGCGGCGCGGCCTCGACGACGGCCTGCATCGCCGGATTTTTGGCGTCGAGGATGCGCAGCGGGTTGCTGTGCAGCCGGCGCTTCGCCTCGTCGTCGAGCACCTCGGCGTGCGCCTCGAAGTGCGCGATCAGCGCGGCGCGGTGCGCCATGCGTTCGGACGGCTGACCCAGGCTGTTGAGTTCGAGCCGCACATCGCTGTCGCCCAGCCCGAGATCGCGCCACAGCGCGCGACACATCAGGATCTGCTCGGCATCGACATCCGGGCCGGCGAAGCCCAGCGCTTCCACATCGATCTGGTGGAACTGCCGGTAGCGCCCCTTCTGCGGCCGTTCGTGGCGAAACACCGCGCCGGTCGCCCAGATGCGTATCGGGCCGTTGTACAGCGCGTTGTGCTCGACCATCGCGCGCACGATGCCGGCGGTGTGCTCGGGGCGCAGCGTGAGCTTGTCGCCGTTCATCGCATCCACGAAGGAGTACATCTCCTTCTCGACGATGTCGGTGACCTCGCCGATGCCGCGCACGAACAGCGCGGTGGGCTCGACGATCGGCGTGCGCAGGTTCGCGTAGGCATAGCGCGCCATCAGCGCACGCACCTTGGCCTCGAACCATTCCCAGCGCGCCGATTCGGGCGGCAGGATGTCGTTCATGCCCTTCACCGCCTGCAGCGGCTCGGGTCGTTTGCTCTTGGTCGTTTCAGTCATGATCTGTCGAGGTCGAATCAGGCCATCGCTGCCGTGAGCGGCAGCGCCGAAGCGTCGCGCAGGGTCAAACCTGCGCGGTCGGATGCTCGGCCGTCGCGCCGCCGAAGCGCTTGTCGATGTAGCGCTCAACCAGCGCATGGAACTCGGCGGCGATGTTGTCGCCGCGCAAGGTGAGCGCCTTCTCGCCGTCGATGAACACCGGCGCGGCCGGCGCCTCGCCGTTGCCGGGCAGGCTGATGCCGATGTCGGCATGCTTGCTCTCGCCCGGGCCATTGACGATGCAGCCCATCACCGCGACGCGCATGGTCTCGACGCCGGGGTACTTCGACTTCCAGACCGGCATCTGCGCGCGCAGGAAGTCGTCGATCTGCTTCGCGAGCACTTGAAACGTGGTGCTGGTCGTGCGGCCGCAACCCGGGCAGGCCGTGACGCTGGGGTTGAACTGGCGCAGGCCGAGCGCCTGCAGAATCTCGAGCGCGATGACGACCTCCTGCGTGCGCGCCTCGCCCGGCTGCGGCGTCAGCGAGACGCGGATCGTGTCGCCGATGCCCTCCTGCAGCAGCACGCTGAGCGCCGCGGTCGACGCGACCGTGCCCTTGGTGCCCATGCCGGCTTCGGTCAGGCCGAGGTGCAGCGCGTAGTCGCAGCGTTGGCTGAGCGCCCGGTAGACGCTGATCAGATCCTGCACGCCCGACATCTTGCACGACAGGATGATCTGGTCGCCGCGCAGCCCGAGCGATTCGGCGCGCCGCGCCGACTGGATCGCCGACGTGAGGATCGCGCGGTACATGATCTGCTGCGGCTCGAACGGCTCGGCGAGCCTGGCGTTCGCGTCCATCATCCCGGTCAGCAGCTCCTGGTCGAGGCTGCCCCAGTTGACGCCGATGCGCACCGCCTTGTCGTACTTCGCGGCCGCCTCGACCATCTGCGCAAACTGGCGGTCGTGCTTGTCGCCCTTGCCGACGTTGCCGGGATTGATGCGGTACTTGCTCAAGGCCTCGGCACACGCCGGATGTTCGGTCAGCAGGCGATGGCCGTTGTAATGGAAGTCGCCGATCAGCGGCACGTCGACACCCATGCGGTCGAGCTGTTCGCGGATGTGGGGCACGGCCGCGGCCGCCTCGGGCGTGTTGACGGTGATGCGCACCAGCTCCGAACCCGCGGCCGCCAGTTCCTTGACCTGGATCGCGGTGCCGATCGCGTCGACCGTGTCGGTGTTGGTCATCGCCTGCACGCGCACCGGCGCGCCGCCGCCGACCGTGACCACGCGCGAGCCCCACGTCACCCTTGCCTGGCGCGTGCGGCGCGCGGCCGGCACGGCGGGTTCGATGTAGTCGTCGAGGGCGGGGAACGCCGGGTTCGTGTCGCTCATGGTGTCAGGCCTTGCATTGCTACTTCAGTTCGAGCCGCGCCACGTTGTCGCGCGTGTAGGCGGCCAGGGCCAGCGGCTGGCCGCGGAACACGAGCTGAGTGCCGGCGGCATTGCCGATTCTGACCTTCAGCGGCATCACGCCGTCGAGGCCGACGATTTCGCCGGGCTCGAGCACCCGCGCGATCAGTGACTGGCCGCGCGCATCGATGACCTCGACCCACGACTGCGCGGAGGCGCTGAACTGCAGCACCCCCGAGGCCGCTGCGGCGGTGACCGCATCGGGCTCGGCCATCGCAGCCGGCAAGTCGGCCGCAGGCGCGCCGGACGCCGCCACCTCCGCCGGCGCCGGCGCGCTCAGGGGCGCCGACGCTGCCACCTGCAACGCCGTCGCCGGGGTCGGCAGCGCGGCGGGCGTGGCCGCAGGTTCGGGCGGGCGCACGCGCGTCACCGCCGCGTTCGAGAACGGCAGCCAGCTCGCCGGCACCGCATACACCGCGAGCGTCAGCAGCGCGATCACGGCGACGATCCAAAGCGCCGGGTTCCCGGCATTCGCCCACTCCTTTGGCGCCATGTTCCCGGGACGTTCGCGGAACGGCGTGTTCAGGCCCTCGGCGACCTGCTCGAGCCGGTGCCCCTTCAGCGGCGGCAACAGCGCCAGGATCGGTGCCGCGTCGATCTTCAGCGTGCGGCAGATGGTCTGCGCGAGCGCGCGCGTGAAGGTGGCGTCGGGCAATTGATCGAATTGGTCGGTCTCCAGCAGCTCGAGCTTGCGCGGCACGACCTTGATCGCCGCGGCGAGTGCGGCGATGTGCAGGCCCTGCGCCTGGCGCGCCTGGCGCAGCAGACCACCCGCGGTGGTCGCGCGGGCGGGCGTCGCGGCGGCCGGCGCAGGCGATTCACTCATCGAACTGACCTCGCTCGAACGACCCCGCTTCGCGCGAGTCGGGAAAGCGGTGGCGCAGCTGATCGCCGAGCTCCTGCGCGCCCGACACGTTGCCCAGGCGATGCTCGACGCGCGCCGCGAGCCACAGCGTCTGCGCGCCGGTGAATTGCTGCACCGCATTGACGCGGCGGATGTAGAAGCGCGCACGCTCGTAGTCGCCGCGCCGGTACAGCACCTCGGACAGGTTCACCGAGATCGACGGGTTCGCCGGATCGAGTTGGTAGGCGCGCAGCAGCGTCGCCTCCGACTCGGGCAGCTGCCCGGCGAAGGCCTCGCACACGCCCTTGGTCAACAAGGTGCGCGACCGGTCGCGGTACTGCGGCAGCGTGAGCGCCTGGTCGAACAGCGCGCTCGCCTCTGGGTAGCGCTTCTTCTGGCACAGGTAGTAGCCGAAGTTCTGCATCGTGTCGGCGTCGCGAGGATTCAGCTGCAGCGCGCGCCGGAAGCTGTCTTCGGCGAGCTTGTCGTCGCCCAGGTTGGCGTAGATCAGGCCACGCAGGTTGTAGGCCTCGCCCAGCGCCGGATCGGCCTGCAGCGCGAGTTTGACCTGGTCCAGCGCGGTCGTCATCTGGCCGCGGCCGAAGTAGCCGCTGGCCAGTTCCATGCGCAGTCGCGCGCGCTTGCCCGCGTCGGATTCGTCGGAGGCGGTCACGATGTCCTTGCCGTCGCCGACCGACTCGGTCACCGTGGTCCGGGTCGCGCAAGCCGCCAGCGCGGCGATCAGCAGCAGCGCGGGCAGCCAGCGCCGCTTGCGGCCCGGCATCGACAACATCGTCATTGCGCAGTCTCCTGTCGACCGGCGCGCCCGGCCTTGATCGCCTCGGCCACCGCCGACCCGCTGCGGTGCACCTGCACCGGTGCCCGCGTCATGCGGGCCTTGGCATTGGTCCGGTCCTGGACTTCACCGGCGAGCTGGCCGCAGGCGGCGTCGATATCGTCGCCGCGGGTCTTGCGCACGGTGGCGACGACGCCGCCGTCCTGCAGCACACGCAGGAACGACGTGACACGCTCGTTCAGCGAGCGCTTCAGGCCGGATTCGGGGAACGGATTGAACGGGATCAGGTTGAACTTGCACGACACGCCCGAGGCCGCGACGAGCGCGAGCAACTCGCGCGCCTGCGCGTCGCTGTCGTTGACGCCGGCCAGCATGCAGTACTCGAAGGTGATGAAGTCGCGCGGCGCCTTCGTCAGGTAGTGCTTGCAGGTCGCGAGCAGTTCGGCCAGCGGGTACTTGCGATTCAGCGGCACCAGGTCGTCGCGCAGCGCGTCGTCGGGCGCGTGCAGCGAGACCGCCAGCGCCACCGGGCAATCGTCGCGCAGCCGCGCGATCATCGGCACCACGCCGGAGGTCGACACCGTCACCCGGCGGCGCGACAGGCCGTAGCCGTGGTCGTCGAGCATCATGCGCAGCGCCGGCACCAGCGCCGCGTAGTTCTGTAGCGGCTCGCCCATGCCCATCATCACGACGTTGGTGATGACGCGCTTGTCAGCGCCAGCGCCTTCGCGCTGGTTGTCGGGCAGGTTCAGGCGCCGGCGCAGATGATGTTCGGCAAACCAGAGCTGGGCGATGATCTCGCCGGTCGTCAGGTTACGGCTGAAGCCCTGGTGGCCGGTCGAGCAGAACCGGCAGCCGACCGCGCAACCGGCCTGCGACGAGATGCACAGGGTGCCGCGGTCGTCTTCGGGAATAAACACGGTCTCGACCGCGTTGCCGGCGCCGACATCGAACAGCCACTTGATCGTGCCGTCGCTCGATGCCTGCTCGCTGATCAGCGGCATCGCGCTGATCGTCGCCCGCCCGGCGAGCTTGTCGCGCAGCGACTTCGCCAGATCAGACATCTGCGTGAAGTCGGCCGCGCCCTTCTGGTGGATCCAGCGGAACAGCTGGGTTGCGCGAAAGCGCTTCTCGCCGAGCTGCTCGCAAAAAACAGCCAGCGCGTCGCGATCGAGTTCGAGCAGGTTGGCCACGGTCATGTTGGAGCCTCGGCGGGCGAGGCGCTTCGAGTCTTCAGCGGCTGTAAACGTTCATGCCGGGGAAGAAGAACGCGATCTCGGTGGTCGCGGTCTCGGCGGCGTCGGAGCCGTGCACCGCGTTGGCGTCGATGCTGGCGGCGAAGTCGGCGCGTATCGTGCCCTTCTCGGCCTTCTTCGGATCGGTCGCGCCCATCAGGTCGCGGTTCTTCAGGATCGCGCCCTCGCCTTCCAGCGCCTGGATCATCACCGGGCCGGAGATCATGAAGTCGACCAGGTCCTTGAAGAACGGGCGCGCCTTGTGCACCGCATAGAAGGCCTCGGCCTCGCCACGCGACAGGTGCGCCATCTTGGCGGCGACGATCTTCAGGCCGACGGCCTCGAAGCGGGCGTAGATCTGACCGATCACGTTCTTCGCGACGGCATCGGGTTTGATGATCGAAAGCGTGCGTTCTAGGGCCATGTTTTTCTCTCCTGAAACCAAGTACTTGGCAAAGCCTCAGATTGTAGCGCGCGGGTCTTGCGGGACGACGAACCGGGCCAGCGCTCAGCGCCCGCGCCGCCCGCCGCCGCCGCCGCCGAAACCGCCACCGCTGTTGCCGCCCCCAAAACCGCCCCCACCGCGGTTGCCACCGCGCCCGCCGCCGCCACCGCCGCCGCCGCCACCACGGTTCTTGCGATGGAACGCATCGGCGCCGAACACTCCGAGCGAGGTCTGTAGCGGATCGGGCTGCTTCGGGCCGCCGGCCGGACCGCCGGCGCCGCGTTGCGGGCCTGGCGCCGGGCCGCTGCCACCGGCACCGAAGCCGCCACCACCACCGTTGCGGAAGCCGCGCCCGCCCACCGGGCTGCGCGGGTTCGACACGAAGCGCTTGTCGAAGGTCTGCTCCAGCGGGTTCGGGATCGACGACGGATCGAAATCCAAGTCCTCGTCGCCGTCGTCACGGCGATCGTTGCTGCGGTCGACGACGCCCTCGGCCGGGCCTTGCGGGGCCGGCGCCGGCGCATTGCCGTCGCGCCGCGGGCCGCGCTGGCGATCATTCTGGCGGCCACCCTGGCTGTTGTCGCGCGGGCGATCGTTGCGTTGCTGCGGCTGACCGCCCTGGCGCGGTTCGTTGCCGCGCCCGCCTCGGCCTTCGCGCGGGCCGTTGTTGTCGCCGCTGGCGAGGCGCCGGATTGCGCGCACGTCGCCTTCTTCCAGATCGACCCAGACGCCGCGCTTCAAGCCGAACGGCAGCACGACGGTGCCGTAGCGGATGCGGATCAGCCGGCTGACCGTCAGCCCGACCGTGTCGAACAGCTTGCGCACCTCGCGGTTGCGGCCCTCGGTGATGACGACGCGATACCAGTGGTTCGCACCGTCGCCGCCGCCTTCGGTGATTGACTTGAAGCTCGCCTTCTGGCCTTCGACGTCGACACCGGCGAGCAGGTTCGTCTTGTTCTCTTCGGTCAGCGTGCCGAGCAGCCGCACCGCGTACTCGCGCTCCACGCCGAAGCGCGGGTGCATCAATTGGTTTGCCAGTTCGCCCGAGTTCGTGAACAGCAGCAGGCCTTCGGTGTTGATGTCCAGGCGGCCCACCGATTGCCATTTTCCCTGCGGCAGACGCGGCAGGCGCCGGAACACCGTCGGCCGGTTCTGCGGATCGTCGTGGGTGACGATCTCGCCGACCGGCTTGTGGTACGCGATGATGCGCGGCGGCGGCGGCACGATGCGCAGCTTGACCGGCTTGCCGTTGACCTGCACGCGATCGCCGAACGACACGCGCTGGCCGACATGCGCCGGCTCGCCGTTGACCATCACGTGGCCGTCGGCGATCAGGTCCTCCATGTCGCGGCGCGAACCGATGCCGGACTGCGCCAGCACCTTGTGCAGCTTCGGCGCGTCGGGCTCTGGCAGCAACACGCGCTTGGGCGCGGCGGCCGGGTCTTCTTCGGCGAGCTCGGGCTCGGGCTCGCCATTGACGTCGAACTCGCCCGACAGCACCTGCGCGAACAGCTCGCCGGTCTGTGGTGCGGCCACAGGCGCCGCTGCGTCGCCGTCCTCCGGCAGCTCTGCGCTTGGCGGATCGCGCGGCTCGTCGCGGTCGCCGCGCTTGCGGTCACGGCGCCCCCGCCGCCGGCTGCGCGGGCCGTCGCCGGCGTCCTGATTCGATGCAGCGCCGGGATCATCCGAAGCTTCGGTCGACTCGCCAGCCTCGCCGGCCGGCGCTTCGCGCGGCGCATCCTCCTGCGCGGCGCGGGCGAGCGCTTCGACACGCGCCGGCTCGGATGCAGCCACCGGCTCCGGCGCCGGTGCCACTGCGACCGGCGCGTCGCTTGCCTCCGCCGATGCAGCCGCACTGGCGCGACGCCGCTTCGGCTTCGGTGCGGGCTCGGCGGCAGCTTCGTCGCCGTCGTTCGCGAGCGTCGCCAGCGTCTCTTCGGTCGCCTTCACGCTGCGACGCTTGCGCGCCGGCTTCGCGGGGCTGTCGGCAGCATCGGCGGTGGGGGCGTCGGCGGCTAGCGGCAACGAAGATTCTGGATTGACATTCATGCTTGGGGTTCCATGGGTGCGGCGTCCGCCGCAGGCTCGTCGGGGAGATCGGGGGTGGATGGGGTGGCGGCCCGGGTGGTCGCTTCGGTCGAAGCCGGGGCGGCGTCGGCGGGCGCATCGAGCAGCGAGGCCTGCTCGGGCAGTGCGTGCGCGAATTGCTCGCCGTCAGGAGTCGCACCCGCGAGCAGCGGCAGTTGTTCCAGGCTGGCCAGGCCCAGGTCGTCGAGGAACCGCTTTGTCGTGGCCAGCAGCGCCGGGCGGCCCGGCGATTCGCGGTAGCCGATCGCCTCGACCCAGCCGCGGTCCTCGAGCTGCCTGATGATCTGGCTCGCCACGGTGACGCCGCGGATGTCCTCGATGTCGCCGCGCGTGACCGGCTGGCGGTACGCGATGATCGCCAGCGTCTCCATCACCGCGCGCGAATATTTCGGTGGCTTCTCGGGGTTCAGCCGGTCGAGGTAGGCGCGCATCTCGGGGCGACTCTGCAGGCGCCAGCCGGTCGCGAGCGCGACCAGTTCGACGCCGCGGCCGTCCCATTCGCGCGTCAGCTCGTCGAGCAGCGAACGCAAGGTGTCGGGGCCGATCTCGTCGGCGAACAGAACGCGCATGTCGCGCAACGGCAGCGGCTGGCTTGCGCAGATCAGGGCGGTCTCGAGGACGCGCTTCGCATCCTGGCTATTCATGGACTTCGTTCACATCCTCGGCCGGATCGGTCCGGCTGGTACTCGACAGACATTCAGTGCCGATGCTGGGCTTCGCTCGCGCTGCGTGCCCGGCTGGGTCGGCACGGGCAAGGCGATTCGCGGCGGGCAGGTGGGCGACGCTTCTCGCGTCGCTCCGGTTCGGGGCACCTTCGGTGCGCGGCTCACTTCCCGGTGGGCTTCGTCGTTGACCGGGGGCACCGCGAGGTGCCGCCGCGAGGATCGGTGTCGAGAAGGATTGTTCGCATTGTAGCCGCGACCGCCGGCGGTGCGAGCGCAATCACGCACGACCCTGCACGACGTTGCGCCAGGCCGACGCCAGATCGGGCGGTGGCAGCGCCTCGAACGACACCTCTTTGCCCGACGCCGGGTGGACGAATGCGAGCCGCGTCGCATGCAGCGCCTGGCGCGTCATCCCCAGCGCCGGCTTGCCGCCGTAGACCGCATCGGCCACCAGCGGGTGACCGCGCGACGCGAGATGGACGCGGATCTGGTGCGTGCGACCGGTGTGCAGCGTGCAGCGCAAGGCGCTGTAGCCGGCCGCGACCGCGACGGTCTGCACATCGGTGCGCGCCGGGCGGCCCGAAGCCAGCACCGCCATGCGCACCCGCGATTGCGGATCCCGGCCGATCGGCGCGTCGACGCTGAAGGCGGCCGGGTACACCTCGCCCTGCGCCAGCGCAAGGTATTCGCGGTGCACCTCGCGTGCCGCGATCGCGCGCGCCAGGGCCGTCAGCGCCGGCAGCGTCTTGCCGACGACCATCAGGCCCGAGGTGTCCTTGTCGAGCCGGTGCACGATGCCGGCGCGCGGCAGGCTCGCAGCGCCGCGGTGGTGGGCGAGCAGCGCGTTCAGCAACGTGCCCGACCAGTTGCCCGCCGCCGGGTGCACGACCATGCCGGCGGCCTTGTCGATCACCATCAGGTGCGCGTCCTCGAACACGATCGCGATTGGCAACGCCTCGGGCCGGAACGCGCGGCTTTCGGCGGTAGGCACCAGATCGACCGCGATCGCCTGCCCGGCCAGTACCTTGCGCGACGGCGTGCGCACGGGCACCGCGTCGACACTGACATGGCCCTGCTCGATCAGGCCCTGCAGGTGGGTGCGCGAGAACTCGGGCGCCATCGCGACGACCGCCTTGTCGAGTCGCTGACCGTGCCGTGCCGACGCCACCAACGCCGCGCGGCGTTCCGGCTGCGCCGCCCAGGGCGCGTCGAGCTCGACATCGGCACCGCCCTCGGCGGCGTTGGCCGGGTCGGCGGGCGAATGCGCCGGGGGCTGAACCATATAATCGCGACTCGTTTTCTGACAGGACGGCGCCGCTCCCGCGGAACGCCCCAGGCCGATGATTCAATTGAATGCGCTGCGACGGCCCCGTGCCCTCGCGCTGGCCATGCTGATGGCCGTGCTCGCGGGCTGCGGTACGAACCCCAAGGAACCCGAGTCGAAGTGGAGCGCGGAGCGATTGTATGCAGAGGCCAAGGAAGAGGCCTCGCAGGGCAACTACGATCGCGCCGGCAAGCTCTACGAGCGGCTCGAGGGCCGCGCTTCCGGCACCGCGCTGGCGCAGCAGGCCCAGATCGAGCGTGCCTACATGCTCTACAAGGGCGCCGACAAGGCGCAGGCGCTGTCGACACTCGAGCGCTTCATCAAGCTGCACCCGACCAGTGCGGCGATCGACTACGCGCTGTACCTGCAGGGCCTGATCAACTTCAACGACAACCTCGGGCTGCTCGGCAGCATCGCGCAGCAGGACCTCTCCGAGCGCGACCAGCAGGCCGCGCGCGATTCATACCAGTCGTTCAAGCAACTGGTCGACCAGTACCCCCAATCGCTGTACGCCGACGACGCGCGCGTGCGCATGAACTACATCGTCAACGCGCTGGCGGCCTACGAGGTGCATGTGGCGCGCTACTACTTCCGGCGTGGCGCGTACGTCGCGGCGGCGAACCGCGCGCAGGTGGTGGTGTCCGAGTTCCAGCAGTCGCCGTCGGCACAGGAGGCACTCTACATCCTGTCGGAGAGCTACGACAAGCTCGGCCTGACCGAGCTGCGCGACGACGCCAATCGCGTGATGCAGAAGAACTTCCCGACGTCGACGCTCGGCGGGCTCGGCTCCGCCAAGAAGCGCTGGTGGCAGCTCTGGTGATGAGCACCCCTGGACGCCTTCGTCGTCGTCCCCCGAGGGGAACTCAGGCGGCCGAGGCCCGAGCGGTGGGCCTCTTCGTGGCCCTTGGCGGCCCGGCACTCGCCTGAACGCTAGAACGGCAGCGCCGCGCCCGCCAGCGTCGCCAGCCAGTCCAGTGCTTCGGCCTCGGTGGCGACCACCGTCATCGGCGGCAGCGCCTCGCGCAGCCGCTTGCCGTAGTTCATGCCCGCCATGCGCGGGTCGCACACCACCAGCAGGCCGCGATCGGTCTCGCTGCGGATCAGCCGCCCGGCGCCCTGCTTCAGCGATACCGCGGCCTCGGCAACGAAGTAGTCCGAGAACGGATTGCGACCTTCGCCTTCGAGCCGCTTGACGCGGGCCTCGACCAGCGGATCGTTCGGTGGCGGGAACGGCAGCTTGTCGATCAGCACGCACTGCAGTGCGTCGCCAGGCACGTCGATGCCCTCCCAGAAACTCTGCGAGCCGACCAGCACCGAGCGCGGTTGCGCCAGGAACTGCTGCATCAGCTGGCGCTTCGGCACCTGGCCCTGTACCAGCACCTGCAGCGCGTCGCCCTGCGCATCGAACTCGGCCCGCAGGCGCTCGCCGATGGTCTGCAGCGCACGCAGCGTCGTCGTCAGCACGAAAGTGCGACCGCCGAGCGCGCGCGCACAGCGCGCCGCGAGCACCGCGACCGAGGCGGCGTGCTCCGGCTCGTTCGGCTTCGGAAAGCCGCGCGGCACGTACAGGCGCGCGTGCGCGGCATAGTCGAACGGGCTCCCCAGGCGCAGCGTGGTCGCCTCGGTCAGCCCGGCCGATTCGGTGAACCACGACAGGCGCTCGTCGTCGCCCAGCGTGGCCGAGGTGAAGACCCAGGTCTTGGGCGCGGCGGCCATCTGCCCGCGCAGCGCGTCGCGGATGTCCAGCGGCGACTCGACCAGCCGCGTCTGCTGCGGCGAGACATCGATCCAGCGCACGTTGCCGTCCGCGGCCGGCGCGCCGAATCGTTGCGCGAGGGCGGCGAACTGGGTCGCGCGCTCGCCGAGCTTGGCGAAGTCGGGCGACATCGCGAGCACGACCTCGAGGCCCGCCGCCGCGGCCTCGCAGCTCTGGCGCACGGCTTCGAGCGCGGTCGTGAAATCGTCCTGCGCGCTGCGCTCGCTCCAGCGCAGCTTCAAGGTGCCGCGCAGGTCGCGCAAGCGCCCGGCCGCGGCGATGCGCAGCTCGCGCGCCGCGCGGTCGCAGCCCGCCGCGAGCTCCTGCCACGTCATCAGGCCGCGCGCCTGCTGCAACCCGGCGCCGAGCATGTCGCGCGCGAAGTCGATGACCTGCGCGCTGCCCAGCGTGGTGCCCAGGAACTGCACGCCGGCCTCGGTCAGCTGATGCGCCTCGTCGAACAGCGCGACCTCGACGCTGGGCAGCAACTCGGCCACGCCGGTGTCGCGCAGGCTCATGTCGGCGAAGAACAGGTGGTGGTTGACGACCACCACGTCGGCCAGCATCGCCTCGCGCCGCGCCTTGACGACGTGGCACTGGCGAAACTGCGGGCACTCCTGGCCGAGGCAGTTCTCGCGCGTCGAGGTCACCAGCGGGATCACGCTGCTGCGCTCGTCCAGGCCGTCGAGCTCGGCCAGGTCGCCGCTGACAGTCACGTGCGACCATTGCTCGACCTTCGCGAGCGTGCGCACGGCCCAGCGGTCGGGCAAGGTCTCGGCCTGGCGCGCCTGGTTCATGCGGTGCAGGCAGAGGTAGCTGCTGCGGCCCTTCAGCAGCGCCACCGTGACCGGCAGCTGCAAGGCTTCGCGCAGGCGCGGAATGTCGCGCAGGAACAGTTGATCCTGCAGGCTCTTGGTCGCGGTGCTGACGAGCGCGCGCGCACCGCTCAGCAGGGTCGGCACGAGGTAGGCGAAGGTCTTGCCGACGCCGGTGCCGGCCTCGACCACGAGCGCGCTGCGCGCGTCGATCGCCTGCGCGACGCCCAGCGCCATGCGCAGCTGCACGTCGCGTTCGACATGGTTCGCATCGGCCTGCGCCAGCGCTCCGCCGCGCGCAAACGCCGCCGCAACCGCCGCTTCCAGCGGGCTCATTGGAGGACCTTCGTGCTGCGCACTCCGGCGTTCACCCAGGGTCCACGAAAGTGGGCCTCTTGTGACCCATGGCGGCCCGGCAGGCTCACGCCGGCTCGGGCGGATCGAGCTCCGCTTCGAGCCGCGCGATCTGGTCGCGCAGCAGCAGGCGGCGTTTTTTCAGGCGCCGCAGGCTCAGTTCGTCGTCCGGCAAGGTCAGCGCCGCCTGGTCGATCAGACTGTCGAGATCGGCATGCTCCATCTGCAGCTCGATCAGCCGGCGCGGCGGGGAATGCAGGTTGAGGTCCATGGGCGCGCTGTCGGAGGTGAATCTGTGCGGTATTGGGCGGCGTGAACGAATCCAAACCGATTATAGTTTTCGACCATGAGCACAGCGACCTTGGCCTACCGCCTGACCGGCACGACGGGCATCCACCGAGGCGATCGTGCCTATCAGCAGGACCAGGTCGAGATCCTTCCGCACGACCGCGTGCCGGGCTGCCTGCTGGCGGTGCTGGCCGACGGCATGGGCGGCAAGAGCGGCGGCCGCAAGGCGGCCGACCAGGTGCTGCTGACCGCCAACCAGCTCTTCGAACGCTACTCGCCGAGCCGCGACGATGCCGGCGAAGCGCTGAAGCAGCTGGTGCTCGAAGCGCACCTGATGATCAAGCTGACCGCGATCACCTCGGAAGAAGAACCCCACAGCACGGTCGCGGCTTTCATCGTCAGTCCCTCGCGCGACTGCGACATCATCCATGCGGGCGATTCGCGCATCTATCACTTCCGCGGCGCCGAGCTGGTCAGCCGCACGGTCGACCATTCCTATGTGCAGCGCCTCGTCAACGAAGGCCAGATCACCGAGGACGAGGCCAACGCGCACCCGCAGTCGAATCTGCTGACCGGCTGCCTGGGCACCAACGCCGATCCGCCGTTGTCGCACAAGCACCTCGGGCAGCTCGAGATCGGCGACAGCCTGCTCGCCTGCACCGACGGCCTGTGGCACTACTTCACGCCGCGCGAGATGGGCGCGATCGTGCATGCCCTGCCGCCGCGCGAGGCCGGCGAGATGCTGGTCGGCAAGGCGCGCCAGCGCGCCCGGGGCGGCGGCGACAACCTGTCGCTCGCCCTGTTGCGGGTCGAAGCGCTCGAATAGCGCGAGGTCCCGTTCAGCGCACCGCCGAGGCGCCCGACGCCGTCGGCAACGGTGCCGCCGTCTTGCCCTGGACCTCGCGCTGCGCGCTGCGCCGCTCCACCTCTTCGCGGCGTGCCAGCGCCGCACGCGCGCGGGCCCCGAACTTGGCTTCGTTGCGCCGCTCGATCGTGGCACGGTCCGCGCCGGAGGCGCCGCCCACATTCGGGCGCGGCAACGCGGTCTTCGGTGGCCGCGTCACGGGAGCCGGTTCGGGTGCGCGCCGCACGCGCACGCGCGGCGCTTCGGTGGGCGCCTCGCTGGCGCGCGCCTGCTGCGCTTCGACGCGCTCGGCGATCGCCTTGCGGCGGGCGGAAGCGGCCTCGCGGCGGCGCGTCTCGTCGATCTGCAGTTGCTGCTGGCGCAGCCGCGCCAATGTCGCGCGGTGCTCCGTGCGCGCGTCCTCCACGCAGGCTGCGACGATGAAGCGCGTGGCGCACTCGCGCTCCTGCGCGGCGAGCTGGGCGTTTGCCGCAGCGCGCTCGGCAGCGATCCGATCGTGCTCGGCGTCGGCCCAGGTGCCGGCCGATGAGGCGCACGCCAGCACGAAGCAAAGGAGTCGGGACTTCAAGTCAGCGAAGTATCCACATCGCGCCGCGCCAATGCCAGGAACTCGGCCGATTGCATCTCGTGCAGTCGTGACACCGTGCGCGGAAACTCGTGCGCCAGCGGCCCCTCGGTGTACAAGCCTTCAGGCTCGACCTCGGCCGACAGGATCAGCTTGACGCGCCGGTCGTACAGCACGTCGACCAGCCAGGTGAAGCGCCGCGCCTCCGAGGCCATGCGCGGCGACATCGCCGGCACGCCCGACAGCAGCAGGCTGTGGAACTGACTCGCCAGCTCGAGGTAGTCGTTCTGCGATCGCGGGCCGCCGCACAATTCCTTGAAATCGAACCAGACGACGCCGCCGGCGCGCCGGCGCGCGCGCAGCTCGCGGTGCTCGATGTGCAACAGCGGTGATTCATCCCTGGCCTCGGCGAGCCGCTCGAATGCGTGCGTCATGGCCGCCTCGGCGGCCGGGTTCAGCGGTGTCTGGTACAGGCCGACCTGCGCCAGCGTGATTCTCCGGTAGTCGCTGCCGTTGTCGACGTTGACGACCTCGAGCCTGGCATTCAGCAGCTCGATGGCCGGCAGGATGCGGTCGCGGTGCAGGCCGTTCGGGTACAGGTCGGCGGGCTTGAAGTTCGAGGTCGAGACGATGCTGACGCGGTTCGCGAACAGCGCTTCGAGCAGGCGGTGCAGGATCATTGCGTCGGTCACGTCCGAGACGTGGAACTCGTCGAAGCAGATCAGGCGGTAGCTCCGCGCGATGCGCTTGCCGAGTTCCTGCAGCGGATTGACCGTGCCCTGCAACTCGCACAGTTCGCGGTGCACCTCGCGCATGAACTCGTGGAAGTGCAGCCGCGTCTTGCGCTGCAGCGGCACGGCATTGAAGAAGCAATCCATCAGGAAGCTCTTGCCCCGCCCGACGCCGCCGTACATGTAGACGCCGCGCGGGATCTCTGGTCTCGCGACCAGCTTGGTCAGCGCATTGGCGCGCCGCGCTTTGTAGTCGGCCCACTCGTTTTCGCAACGTTCGAGCGAATCGATCGCGCGCAGTTGGGCCGGGTCGGCGCTGTAGCCGCGCTCGGCGAGGGTGCGTTCGTAGAGGGCGCGGACGGGCACAGGTGCTGCCGTGGACCGGATCAGAAGTTCAACGTGCGCTTGTCGACCGCGAGCGCGGCCTCCTTCGTGGCTTCGGCGAGCGACGGGTGCGCGTGGCAGATGCGCGCGATGTCTTCCGACGAGGCCTTGAACTCCATCGCAACGACCGCCTCGGCGATCAGCTCCGAGACCATCGGCCCGACCATGTGCACGCCCAGGATCTCGTCGGTCTTCGCATCGGCCAGCATCTTCACCAGCCCGGTCGTGTCGCCGAGCGCGCGCGCCCGGCCGTTCGCCATGAACGGGAACGTGCCGGCCTTGTAGGCGCGGCCCGCCGCCTTCAGCTGCTGCTCGGTCTGGCCGACCCAGGCGATCTCGGGCGAGGTGTAGATCACCCAGGGCACGGTGTTGAAGTCGACGTGCGAGTGCTGGCCGGCGATGCGCTCGGCCACCGCGACACCCTCCACTTCGGCCTTGTGCGCAAGCATGGGGCCGCGCACCACGTCGCCCACCGCCCAGACTTTGGCGAGTCCGGTGCGGCAATCGCCGT